>JAPLNJ010000896.1 GCA_026692885.1 Planctomycetota bacterium
AGCCCTTCCACCCAGCGCATCTTCAAGATCGGCACCCACTGGTCGCCGACGCGCAGGCCCGGCTCGACAACCTGAAATTCGACGGTGAACGGCAGGCGCGCCTGGTACAGATGCGAGCTGATTTCCCGGTAGCGCTCACGCAGCCGCGGCGTTTCCTTGACGAAGCACTTGACGGCCCAGGTATTCCCGGTTTGGGGACAATGGACCCGATAGACGTCGGCGAAGCAGCAGGCCCACACCAGAGGCAGCCCGAAGACGTTGACCGCCAGTTCCCCGCTGCGCAGTTCCTCGTCGCTGACGCACTGCCGCAGGTTCTGAATCGCTTCGTTGTATTGCGTCCGTTGAGGAGCAGGCATAATCGCGAATTGTACTATGGGTTCTTAGAACCAAACCATCCTGACGGCGGCGATGCCAGCCAGCATCAGCACGATGGTGTCGAACACGCGCTGGGGGATTAGCCCGATGAATCGTACGCCGAGCAGCGCGCCCACGAAGACGCCCGGAACCAGCAGCAGATTAAAGCGGAGCGTCCCCGGCGTAATCATCCCCAGCAGCCAGTAGAGCGGGAGCTTGCTCACGTTCATGAAGAAGAAGAACCAAGCGGCAGTGCCCATGAACTGGAGTTTGTCCAGCCGCTTGCTGACCAGATACACGCTCATAACCGGCCCTGCAGCGTTGCTGACCGTCGTGGCAAAGCCCGCGAGTACGCCGGTGACAGCCACGAACCCCGTGTGCTCCGAAAACCGGTCCCAGCCGAACCGTTGCCGACTGATCTGCACCGCCAGAAGCAGCAGAATAATGCTGCCGATCAGGAGTTTCAACACCGCGTCCTCGACCAGCCAAAGCACGATGTAGCCCGGCACCATGCCCGCCGCGACATAGGGAAACAACTGCAACAACCTCTGCCAGTCCGCATGCCGACGGTAATAGGAAATCGCGAACAGATCGCCCACGATCAGCAGCGGCACGATGGCGCCGACCGACATCTTCGTGTCGGCCGGAAAGGCTTCTGACATCAGGGCCACGGCCGGCAGGCCGGCACCCGGCAGGCCGGTCTTCGAGAAGCCCACCAGCAAAGCGGAGCCGCCTCCCAACAAGAGCGAAATCATTCCGGGCTTCATCGGGCCAAAGCCTTCAGGCACTGCTGCAGGTAGGCGATGCTGTCGTGCGCCAGCGATTCCACCCCCGGCTCGTAGTCGAACACTTCGACCGAAACCCAGCCCTGGTAGTTGATCTCTTGCAGCACCTGCAGAATCGGCTTGAAATCCAACTCGCCCATGCCCGGTCCGCGCCGGTTCGGATCGTTGGCGTGGAAATGTACGAACCGATTGGCGTTGTCACGGATGATATCCACCACGGGCTTTGATTCGGTGGACATCGCCTTCACGTCCAGGTGCAGGCGGCAGCTCGGGGAGTCCACGAGCTGGAGCAGTTCGACCGCGGCGTCGGCCGTCCGCAGGAAGTCGCCCTCTTGCGGTCCCAGCGGTTCGACAGCCAGAGTCACGCCGCATTCTTCCAGCGTCGGCACAAAGCCGCGAATGACCTCTGCCGCAAATTGCAGCGCCTGTTCGTGAGACACGCCGGGCAGCAAATTGCGTTGTTTCGGCGAACCCAGCACCAGGATCTGCCCGCCCAGATCTCGGCACAAACGGGCCAGTTCGGCGAAATATTCGCTGGTCTTGCGGCGTACGGCGGCATCGGGCGTCGTCAGGTAGTAACCCTCCGTGAACGCCAGCAGCCAGTGCAGTCCGACCACCTCCAAGCCGGCGTCTGACGCCTGCTGGCGAAGCTGGACTCGCTGCGCAGCAGAGATCTCGTAGGCGCTGGTGGCAATTGTAAACGGCGCAAACTCGATGCCGGTGTAGCCGCACTGCCGGGCCAAGGCAAACGCCCGGTCGAACGGCCAGTTCTGGAACGTTTCGTTGCAAATGGCGAATTTCATGCTGACTATGGTATCCGAGTTAGGACGGCATACAACCGGGCTAGTGCTTTGTCAAATCCCGGCTGGAGAGCCGACATGCGGTTGCAGGGTTGGCTCGCAGTCGGCATACTGCTCAGATTCTACGCGGCGGCCAATCCACGGCAACTGGGATGACAGACGATGAGTGATATCTTCACCGACCTGGCCTGGCGAGGGCTTGTCCATCAGGCGACCGACGAACGACACTTGAGCCAGTGGCTGCAGACCGGTTCGCGCACGTTGTACGTGGGATTCGACCCGACCGCCGACACACTGCACGTGGGCAGCCTGCTGCCGCTATTGCTGCTGCGGCGTTTTCAACAAGCGGGTCATCGGCCGATCGCGCTGGTGGGCGGCGCCACGGGGATGATCGGCGATCCCAGCGGCAAGAGCGAGGAACGCAATCTGCTGTCGGTCGAAGCGTTGCGCGCGAATGTCGCCGGACTGGAACGGCAAATGCGGCAGTTCCTGGATTTCGACTGCGGCGCTAACTCGGCCGTGCTGGTCAATAATTTTGACTGGATGCAACGGTTCAGCTACCTCGATTTCCTGCGCGACGTGGGCAAGAACTTTCCGGTCAACGTGATGCTGGCCAAGGATTCGGTCAAGGCCCGGCTGGAACGTACCGACAGCGGGATCAGCTATACCGAGTTCAGCTACATGTTGCTGCAGGCTTACGACTTTGCGTACCTGAGCGAGCACTACGACTGCGAATTACAGGTCGGTGGGAGCGATCAGTGGGGCAACATCACGACCGGCATCGATCTGGCCAGGCGGATGCGCGGCGTGCAACTCTACGGCCTGACCTGCCCGTTGCTGACTAAGAGCGACGGTTCGAAGATGGGCAAGACGGAGAAGGGCGCGATTTGGCTGTCGGCCGCACGGACCAGTCCTTACCTGTTTTACCAGTACTGGTTCAACGTGGCGGATGATGATGCGGGCAAGTGCCTGCGCTTTCTGACGGAGTTGCCGCACGAGGAAATCGCATCGCTCGACACCGCGCGGCAACAGGAGCCGCATCTGCGAGTGAGCCAGAAACGCTTAGCCGAAGCGCTGACGCGATTGGTGCATGGCGAGCAGGGACTGACCACCGCTCAGCGGGCGACGGCGGTCTTCTTTGGCGCCGAGATCGACAACCTGAACGACGCGCAGTTGGTCGAGATCTTTGCGGACGTCCCCAGCCAGCAACTGCCGCGCGAGCGTCTGGGCGGCGCACCGTCGCATGACCGAACTCGAAGCTCGCTTGACGGCCGCAGACTTAGCCAGCGAGACAGTCATCGTCTTGCGCAGCGGCAAGAAGCGTTACGCGTTGCTACGGTTCATGGATTAGCGAGTCTCACGCCGTCAGCGGGTTCACTTTTTCCGGATCGATCCCCAGGTCTTCGATGGCCCGGGCCACGGTCTTGGCATCCAACTCGCCGCGGCGGTGCAGACGGTACAGGGCGGTCAGCGTAATGCACTCGCCATCCACCTCGAAGTGCCGCCGCAGGTCCTCGCGGGTGTCGCTACGGCCCAAGCCGTCGCACCCCAGAACCGCGTAATCGCCGGGGATCCAGGGGCGGACTTGCTCCGCCACAGCCCGCACGTAGTCCAAGGCGGCCACCCACACACCCTGCTCGCCTTGCAGGGCCTTTTGCAAATACGAGGTGCGCCGGGATGCCGTCGGATGCAACATGTTCCACCGCTCGCACGCCTGAGCCTCGCGGGCCAGTTGCGTGTAGCTGGTGACGCTCCAGACGGTGCTGGAGACCTGATACTTTTCGGCCAGGAGTTCCTGGGCACGAAGCGCAGCGCGGAGGATGGTCCCACTGCCGAATAAGTTCACCCGGTGCTTGGGCGAAGCGGCCTCCCGCGTCCGTACCGGGTAGATCCCCCGGAGGATGCCCTCCTCGACGCCCGGCGGCATCTCCGGCATCTCGTAGGTCTCGTTGCAGGCCGTGATGTAGTAGATGGCCGTCTCGCCCTGCTGATACAGCTTCTGCAGTCCGTCCATCACAATCACGGCCGTCTCATAGACGTAGGCCGGGTCGTACGCCCGCACGGTGGGGAACGCGATCGCGTTGAGCAGACTCTGCCCGTCCTGGTGCTGAAGTCCCTCGCCGTTGAGCGTGGTGCGGCCAGCGGTGCCGCCGATCAGGAACCCCTTGGCCCGAATGTCGCTGGCGGCCCAAATCAGATCGCCGATGCGTTGGAAGCCGAACATGGAATAGTAGAGGTAGAAGGGGATCATGTTCACGCCGTGCTGGCTGTACGCCGTGCCCGCGGCGATGAACGAGGACATCGATCCGGCCTCCGTCAGTCCTTCTTCGAGCAGTTGTCCGTCGGTCGCTTCCTTGTAGTACATCAGTTGCTCGGAGTCGACCGGCTCGTAAAGTTGCCCGGCGTGGTTATAGATCCCGTACTTGCGGAACATGCCTTCCATGCCGAAGGTCCGCGATTCGTCGGGCACGATCGGCACGACTTGCTTGCCCACTCGCGGGTCGCGGCAGAGTCGATCTAAGAGCCGGACGACGCCCATCGTGGTGGACATTTCCTTGCCCTTACTGCCTTCCAGGAACTCCTGGTACTCAGCCAGACTCGGCACTTCGATCGTCGGTATCGTGGTCGAGCGACTGGGGACAAAGCCGCCCAGAGTCTGGCGTCGTTCGAGCAGATAGCGAATCTCAGGACTGTCGTCGGCGGGCCGATAGAACGGCGCCGTGGCCACGTCGTCGTCCGAGATGGGGATCCCAAACCGGCTACGGAACTCGCGCAGTTCCTCAAAATTCGCCTTCTTCTTGTTATGCGCGATGTTCTTGCCTTCGCCGGCCTCGCCCAGTCCGTAGCCCTTGATGGTCTTGGCCAGAATCACCGTCGGCCGGCCGTGGCACTCGACGGCAGCCTTGTAAGCGGCGAAGACCTTCTCCGGGTCGTGGCCGCCACGGCGCATCTTCTCCAATTTCTCGTCCGAGTAGTTCTCGACCAATTGCAGCAGCTCGGGATACTTGCCGAAGAAATGCTCGCGGATGTACGCCCCCGGCATGGCGGTGTATTTCTGGTACTGGCCGTCGACCACCTCTTCCATGCGTTTTACCAACAGGCCGGTCTTGTCTTTGGCCAACAGCGCATCCCAGTCGTCGCCCCAAACCACCTTGATCACGTTCCAGCCGGCGCCGCGGAACAGAGCTTCCAGTTCCTGGATGATCTTGCCGTTACCGCGAACCGGGCCGTCCAGTCGCTGGAGGTTGCAGTTGATCACAAAGGTCAGATTATCGAGCTTCTCGCGGGCTGCCAGTGTGATCGCGCCCAGCGATTCCGGCTCATCGGTCTCGCCGTCGCCCAGAAAAGCCCAGACTCTCTGCCGAGACGTGTCTTTGATGCCCCGATCTTGCAGGTACTCGTTAAAGCGGGCCTGATAGATCGCCATGATCGGTCCGAGCCCCATCGACACCGTGGGGAATTCCCAGAAACCCGGCATCAGCCAAGGGTGCGGATAAGACGACAGACCGCCGCCGGGCTGCAACTCGCGGCGAAAGTTCAGCAGTTGTTCTTCGCTCAGCCGGCCTTCGAGGAAGGCCCGCGCATACATGCCCGGAGCCGCGTGTCCCTGGAAGTAGACCAAGTCGCCGTCGTCGCCGTGTTCACCGCGGCCGCGAATGAAGTGATTCAGGGCCACTTCGTAGAGCGTGGCGGCGGAGGCGTAGGTCGAGATGTGGCCCCCGATGCCGTCCGACTCTTTGTTCGCCCGCACCACCCTGGCCATGGCGTTCCAGCGAATGATGCTCTTGATCCGTCGCTCGATCTCGCGATTGCCAGGGTACGATGGTTGGCGTTCCGCGGTAATCGTGTTGACGTAGGGCGTGTTGGCATGCAGCGGCGTATCCACGCCGTCCAGTTGTGCCTTTTCCTCGATCAGGCCCACCAAGTACTTGGCGCGATCGGCCCCTTTGGTCTCCAGCACATAATTCAACGAATCGAGCCACTCGGCCGTTTCCGTGGGGTCGGGATCGACGAAGCCCGGGTTGGCGAACAGGTCGCTCACGGATTCCATGGCGGCTGCTGTGGGCACCTCGACGGTATTGTCATCGACCATAAGCTAAACCCTGTGCTGGAGAGCCGCCGTCTTGCTGCGCTCGGCCGCAACCGAAAGAAGCCGACGGCGTCGGTTTGACATTCTCCCCTCGCCCCTGTACGCAGGGGAGAGGGGCCGGGGGTGGCCCGCATAAAACAGCGTCGCGAGGCAGGCCAGAGTTTGTTCCACTTCCGTTCTGCCCGTAGACATGGGTCAGTCCTTCAAATTTCAGTTTTTTGCGGCCTCTGGGCAACGAGAGTGGTGCGTCTCGCCGCCGCAAAAACTGAAATTTGAACGACTGACCCTAGCCGCTGTTTCCGCCCAGTTTTGCGCGGCCCACCCGCAACCCCTCTCCCCGGGATACCGGGGCGAGGGGAACTGCTGGAGGACACTTAGGACCGGCGTATCAATAAGTGTCGCAAGTATACCGTCGCTACCGGCGCGGCTTGTACAACTCGATCGCTGTGCCGTAGAACATTTCGCCCGCATTCATCAACGTCTCGCTGAGCGTGGGATGCGGGTGAATCGATTCGGTGACGTCCCGGACTTCGCACCCCATTTCGATGGCCAGCACGGCCTCGGAGATCAGCTCCCCGGCCCCCGGCCCGACGATGCCGCAGCCCAAGAGGCGTTCCGTCTTGGGATCGATGATCCATTTGGTCAGTCCTTCGGTGCGGCCCAGCGACTGTGCCCGGCCGCTCGCCGCCCAAGGGTACATGGCCACGGCCACTTCCCGGCCGTCGCGTTTGGCCTGCTCCTCCAGCAAGCCGGCCCAAGCGATTTCGGGATCAGTGAACACGACTGCGGGAATGGCCGCTTTGTCAAACTCCGCCGGTTTGCCCAGCAGCGCCTCGACCGCGACTTTGGCCTCGTGCGTGGCCTTGTGCGCCAACATCGGTTCGCCCGCCACGTCGCCGATCGCAAAAATATGCTCCTCGGCGGTGCGCCGGCTCCGGTCACAGACGACGAACCCGCGCTGATTCACTTCGATCCGCGTGTTTTCCAGACCGATCCCGCGCGTGGCCGGCCGGCGCCCGACGGAAACCAGGACCCGCTCGTACTGTTCCACGCCATACTTTGCCGGCCCTTCGAAGGTGGCTTCGATCACTTCCCCGCGGCGTCCGAGCGAGCCGATCTTCGTGTTCAGGTAGATGCGTTCCTGGAACAGTTTGGTGAGGTGCTTCTGCAGCGGCTTGACGAGATCCCGATCGGCACCTGGCAGCAGGCTGTCGGTCAGTTCCACCACACTAACTGCCGACCCCAGTTTGGCGTACACCGTGCCCAGTTCCAGTCCGATGTAGCCACCACCGATCACCAGCAGTCGCGGTGGCACGTCCCGCAGCAGCAGGGCGCCCGTGGAATCCATGATGCGATCCGAACCGATGTCGAAAGTCGGTGGTAGCACCGGCGCAGATCCCATGGCCAGGATCAGGTTGTCAAAGGTCAGTTCGGCCTCTGCGGGAATCGACGCATCGTCGCCTTCCAGACGCAGCGTATGCGCGTCCGCCAGTATGCCCCGAGCTTTGATGACATGCACGTTGCGGCGTTTGGCCAACTGGCCGAGCCCGCCGGTCAACGTGGCAATGACCTTGTCCTTGCGGGCGCGCACTTTGTCGATGTCGATCTTGGGCGCCGCGTACTCGACGCCCCAGTCGCTGCGCAGTGCATCGACTTCGCCGATGACCCGGGCCACGTGGAGTAGAGCTTTCGAGGGGATGCAACCGCGGAGCAGGCAAGTACCGCCGAGCCGGCCTTCGGCTTCGACAATCGTCACTGCCTGTCCTGCGTCCGCCGCCAAGAAAGCGGCCGCGTAGCCGCCGGGACCACCGCCAAGAACGACCACAGATGCGTGCATGCTGCTGCTTTAGCTCCGTGTAATCTGCGCGCAGCGTGCGTTCATCCGGGAGGGGAAGACGCTAACGCGACAAGAACTCGACCACGATGTTCACGTCCACTGGCAAGCTGAAATCACCGGGACCAGGCATCCCTTGCAGCGTCGCCCGCAACGTCTCCGAGTCGAACGTGACCCAATCCAGCGTCTGTGCCTGTGCCTGATCGGCCAAGTCGCGATAGACGGTCAGCAGGTTCGAGCGAGGCCGAATCGTGATTACGTCGCCAGGCCGCAGCAGGTACGACGGCTTGGTCACCTTGATGCCGTTGACCTGAAAGTGGCCGTGCACGATGCCTTGTCGGGCCTGGGGCCGAGTCTTCGTGAACCCGGCGCGGCGGATCACATTGTCCAGGCGGCGTTCGCAGACCGTCAACAACTGCTCGCCCGTGTTGCCTTTTTTGCGAGCCACGCTGTCGAAGTAGCGACGGAGTTGTCGTTCGCCGAGGCCGTAATAGTGCTTAATTTTCTGCTTCTCAGCCAGGGCCGCACCGTAGTTCGTCGGCCGCTTCGGACGGGTGTGCATTCCCGGCGGGGCTTCGCGGCGTCCGTAGGCGCGATTGGCGCCTGCATTCTCGTAGAGCAGCGCTCCTAAACGGCGGTTGATTCTCGCCTTAGGACCAGTGTGGTGTGCCATGCAGTGACATCTCCTTCCAAGCAATGACTCAATATTGATGATCGAGCGGCCGGGCCGCTCAGAAGCTCGCCAGCAATCAGCCGCGTCTTGCCGTACCGCCCCAAGGGCTGCCGTAACCGGAACAAAGCCTGTGGGTCGAACCGATTATGATTACGCATTTCGCCAGACGTGACAAGGGGGATCAAGCCGTTTTCCCGTCTTGGAAGTCGGGCAGTGCCCCTCGGGACCTTGATCGTGACCTTGCGAACTCCCCGGACAACCTCGGGAAATGGTGAACTGGAAACAGCACTAGGGCGCCACCTCCCCCAATGCCCTGCCATCGCGTAAAATGGCGACAGAGAAAGGAGCTTTGACTCATGGAACTCAAATCCGGTGAACAACTGCTGACACTTATGCGCGGCTTTCAGATCCCGTGCGTACTCGCTGCAGGCGCCGACCTGGACGTCTTCCATCTGCTGTCCGGGGCACCGCGGAGTGCCGAGGAGACCGCCGCGGAACTCAACTGCGACACCCGCGGAATGACGATTCTGTTGGACGCCTTGGCCGGCTTGGGAACGCTCGTCAAGTCGGCCGATCGCTACGCGTTGGCGCCGGCGCTCGTGCCGTACCTGATCGACAACTCCCCGGACAGCGTCACGGCGATGCTGCGGCATCAGGCCAGCTGTCTGCGCCGTTGGGCCCGCCTGCCGTGGGTCGTGCAGTCCGGCGCGCCGGAGGATCCTGGTTCCAGCGTGCGGGGCGCCGCAGCCGACCACGAGGCGTTCATCGAAGCCATGCACGTCGTCTCCAACGCGGTGGCCGACAAACTGGTCAACGAGGTCAATCCGGGCGAATTTCGCTGTGTGCTGGACGTGGGTGGCGCCACGGGCACGTGGACCCTGGCTTGGCTGGAGTCCGAGCCGACGGCGCGAGCAATTTTGTTCGATCTGCCGTCCGTAATTCCGTTGGCCCAGTTACGCCTGGCCGCTTCGGACTGCGGCTCACGAGTCACGCTGGTCGCCGGGGATTACCACACGGATCCGCTGCCCTCCGGTGCCGATCTGGTCTGGATCAGCGCGATTATTCATCAGAACTCGCGGGAACAGAACCGGGAACTCTATCGCCGTGTGGCGGAGTCGATCAAGCCCGGCGGTCGCGTGCTGATTCGCGATATCGTGATGGAGGAAGGACGCTCGGCCCCCGTGGCCGGAGCCTTGTTTGCCGTGAACATGCTGGTCGGCACGGAAGGCGGCAATACGTACACGCTGGCCGAGATCCGTGAGGATCTGGCATCCGCGGGCTTCGTGGACATCCGGCTAATCCGCCACGACGAAGGCATGCATTCGGTGGTTTCGGCGCGCCACCGGGCGTGAAAGGGTGGGCGTGAAAGGGATCGTATGCAATTAACTTTCCTCGGTGCGAATCGGCAAGTGACGGGATCCCGGTACTGCTTGGAGGCCGGCGGCCGCAAGCTCATGATCGACTGCGGGATTTTCCAGGAACGCGAATTCCTGTCGCGGAACTGGGATTCGTGTCCGTTGCCGGCGCGCGAAATAGACGCCCTGCTGTTGACGCACGCACACCTGGACCACAGCGGCCTGATCCCAAGGCTGGTTAACGAAGGCTTCCACGGCCCGATCTATGCCACCCGGCCCACCGTCGCGTTGGCGGAAGTGGTGCTCCGCGACGCCGCTCACATCCAAGCGGAAGATGCCGCTTACAAGCGAAAACGGCACGCGCGGGAAGGCCGGGCGGGCAAGCACCCCGAAGTGCCGTTGTACACCGAGGCCGACGTGGATCGCGCCGTGCCGCTGTTTCGTCCCGTCCCGTATCGCAAACCGGTCAGCATCAACCAAGCCTTTTCAGTCCGTTTCCACGACGCGGGGCACATGCTGGGTTCGGCGATGCTGGAGGTCACGGCCACGGAAGGTGACGTCACCCGCTCGGTGATTTTCTCCGGCGACGTGGGCCAGTGGGACAAGCCCCTGATTCGCGACCCGTCCGTGTTCGAGCAGGCCGACTACGTGGTCATGGAGACCACGTCCGGCGACCGCGACCATCGGGATGCCGGGGACATTGAAACGCAGTTGTCCGACGTCATCAACGCCACGGCCTCGCGGGGCGGCGTGGTGCTGATGCCGACGTTCGCCATGGAACGCGCGCAGGAACTGATGTATCACCTCAGCCGCCTGGTCTACTCGCAGCGGATTCCGCAGATCCCGATTTTCCTGGACAGTCCCATGGCCGTCCGGGTCACGGATATTTTCTTGAAATCTCGCGACTTCTTCGACGAGGAGACGTGGCAACTGATCGCGGCACACCAGCCGCCGCTGCAATTCCCCGGACTGCGGCTGGTCAGCAGTGTGGAGGAGTCAAAATCCATCAACGCGGTCCGAACGCCAGCCGTTATCATGGCCAGTTCTGGTATGTGCAACGCCGGCCGCATCAAGCATCACCTGGCGGTGCGGATTGGGCACCACCAGAACACGATTCTGTTTGTCGGCTATCAGGGACGGGGAACGCTTGGACGGCAGATTCTGGAGGGCCAGCCCGAGGTTCGCATCCACGGCCGCCCGCAGCGAGTCCGCGCTCAGATCGCCCAGATCCACGGACTCTCGGGACACGCGGACCGCGACACCTTGCTGCGTTGGCTGGGGACAATCCAAAAACCGCCGCGCCGGGTGTTCCTGACGCACGGTGAAGAACACGCCGCGCTGGCGATGGCGGAGTACATCGAGCAACAAAGGCACTGGACCGCCTATGTACCGAAGTACCAGGAGACGGTCGAACTGGCCTGACCTGCCGGGCTGGCTTGGAGGATTCATCGGTTGGGTAGGGTGGGTCGAGCCAGCCGCGTCCCTGGTGGGCTGCGGTCGCAGTGCTAGACGTGGTTAGGTCGTCGCACGGTGAATTCCTGCGGGGGCGGCTGGCGCAGGCGCACCAAGCTGCTGCGTTCCCTTGGCCCCCTACACTTACTGAGCGGAGTCTGGTGGGCCGGCGCTCTGCATGTCGGTGTGCGAGGCGGCCTGGGGCCACTGAGGTTTCTGGCGTGCGGGGCCGTTTGGCTTCGCGCGCTCTGGCCCACCCTACACGGCCTCGACAAAGCGGTAGGTGGGATGGGGGCGGCCGGGGCGAAAGCTCTGGGTCTGGCGGAACTCGGCGCTGGCTGCCACCGCATGGCAGGCGGCACCCACAGCCGCCTGCACGTGCTGCTCCAGCAACTGCGGATCGATCGCCACACGGGCGTTGACAACCACATCGGCCGAGCTGGTGTGCAAGTCGGATGCGAGCGACAGCACGGCGGGCGTGTCACTGCTGACCAGATTCGCCACACCGTGATGCCCTCGCCACAGGCCGATGGTCTTCAGATGCGCCGGCTCGGCGGCTTGGGCCGCTAGTGAGTGCTGCAGCCGTTGGACAATATCGAGCAACAGCCCGTCCAGCGAGAACGGCGCGGCCGCGGTCACGTGTAAGCGGCTGTTGAGCCAGCCGAGTTCTGCTTCACCTTCCGCGTAGATGTTGTAGTCCAGATCGAGGATGCGGTGCCCGAACTGACCCTGCTGATCCAGGACTTCCAGCAATGCCTCGAAGCCGGCCCCGGTCTTCGCCGACATGCGCACCAACGGCATGCCGGGATGCTCGGCCTCGATCAAACCGGCCAGTTCGTCCACTTCCAACGGGGTCAGTTCGTCAATGCGGTTCACGATTACGAAGTCGGCCTCTTCCAGCTGCTTCTTGAAAATGTAGGCCGCCTGGGGCGAAAAACCCGTGTTGGGTTCGTTGCGCAGGATCCGCCGACCGTGGCTGGGCTTCAGGATCACGCCGTACGGGGCGACCTCGAATTTGTTCTCGTACAGACGCCGCAACGGTTGCACGATCGTGGCGACGATGTCCGTGCAGCTGCCCACGGGTTCGGCCAAGATCACATCCGGACGCTGATGGGCTTCCAAGCGTTCGACGGCGGCCGCCAAGCCATTGAAGTTGCAGCAGAAGCAGGAGCCGGCGACTTCTCCTACGTCGAAGCCGGCGGACTGGAAAGCCAGCGTGTCCACCAAGTCGGTTGCCTGGTCGTTGGTCACGATACCGACCTGCTGGCCCCCATCGCGATAGGTTCTGGCCAGACGAGCGATCGTCGAGGTCTTGCCGGCCCCCAAAAAGCCGCCGATCAAGATAAACCGCATCTTCGACATATTTGCCTCCTGTACGTGCCCTCGTTTTACATGAATCCAGGCTTATGTCAAGTTGCAAGCCGGCAGCCGCCGAGTTGGATGCTTTCGCGCAATCCGCTCGGTAAACGATGCTAAAAAACGACCAGGATGCGTGCCCCATAGAAGCCGACTTTCTCTTGCGATCGTAAGGATTTGTCCAGAAACAGCGTTTGGATCGTCACATTCCGAACGCGATTTGTCATGCGTGTGAGCCGCGGTGGCGTCTTCGCCTTGTCCGAGTGCCGAGCCGCACGTATGGTTCACTTTCGCCGTCGTCATCCAAGGAGTAGCCCATGAGTGCGCCAAGATAAGCTGCTGCAAATCAGCCGGACAATCCGGCCTGGCCAAAGGCTAACCACCGGGTCAGAACAGAACTTTGCACGTAAGGAGGTAACGAATTACGCGAAGCCAGAGGGATGGCGAATGATCGG
>JAPLNJ010000897.1 GCA_026692885.1 Planctomycetota bacterium
ACGCGCCCGATCCGCCCTCGCCGCCCCACCGCCGCCGAGGCGGAGGTGGGGCGGCGAGGGCGGATCGGGCGGAGTTTATCGGGCTGTCGCGTGGTTGCCAAACCGGGCTTCCACCGGCACGGGGCCGGTGGGGAGCGGGAAAGGGGCGGATGAGAGGGCTTGCCGGTGGTGGCCAAACCGGATTCCGTCGGCACGGGGCCGGTGGGGTGCCCCACGGCTAACGTTTGGCGATTACAGGACTGAAGCATGCGATGAGCCGACTCGACGACAAGATCAACCGACACTTCGAAGGGCTAGTGGTCCGGAAGGACCTGGTCAAAGCGGTCAAGGGCAACGCCATTGTGCCCACGTACGTGTTGGAATACTTGCTGGGACAGTACTGCGCTACCTCGGATCCCGATTCCATCCAAAGTGGCATCGAGACCGTCAAAGGCATCCTGGCCCAGCATTATGTGCATCGCAACGAAGCTGGCCTTACCCGCTCGCTGATCCGCGAAAGAGGGCGGCACAAAGTCATCGACAGGATCAGCGTCGCTCTGAACGACAAGGACGACGTGTACGAGGCGACTTTCGCGAACCTAGGCATCAAGAAAGTCCTGGTCAATTCAGATACGGTCAAGAAGCATCCGAAGTTACTGGTCAGCGGCGTCTGGTGCATCGCAGACATCGAGTACCAGCATTCGGAAGAGAATCGGGTACCCTGGCTGCTGGAATCGCTGAAGCCGATCCAATTGTCTGCTTTCGATTTCGACCAATACGTCGCCGCGCGCGAGCGTTTCACGACGGACGAATGGATCGACGTGCTGATTCAAAGCATCGGATTCAACCCCGATGCTTTCGGCCGCCGCAGCAAATTGCTGCAGTTGGTGCGGCTGATTCCGTTCTGCGAACGGAACTATAACGTCATCGAGCTCGGGCCGAAGGGGACCGGCAAGTCCCACATCTATTCCGAGTTCTCACCGCACGGCATGCTGATTTCCGGCGGCGAGATCACCGTGCCTAAACTGTTTGTGGAAAACCGGCCACCGTACAAGATCGGCTTGGTCGGCTACTGGGACTGCGTGGCCTTCGACGAATTCGCCGGCACGAAGAAGCGGGTCGACAATGCCTTGGTCGACATCATGAAGAACTACATGGCCAACAAATCCTTCTCGCGCGGCATCGAGACGTTAGGTGCCGAGGCGTCGATGGCCTTTGTGGGCAATACCCGGCACACCGTGCCCTACATGCTGCGGCATTCGGACTTGTTTGCGGAACTGCCGGACAAGTACCATGATTCTGCCTTTTTGGATCGCCTGCACTTCTATATTCCGGGCTGGGAAGTGGACATTTGCTTCGATTCGCGGTCGAGGGCCGCAAGCGTGTCAAAGACCAACTGTTTCGCATCGACACGACCTACGCGCCGGTACGGTTCACCTACTTCCTCCAGAACAGCGTTGAAAAGCACGTCAAGACGTTGGAAGAAGAGCAGTACCCAAAGATCTATTATCCGTCAGGCACCAACGGTGAGCAAATGCCAGACGACGCAGCACCGCCCGCCGATGACTCCGTTTCCCGCGACGAGACGTCCAAGCCCCGGCAGCCGACGGAAAGTCACTTGAAAATCCACGAGAATCAGCGTGGCATCAGCTTTGACAGCCTCCTGGGACCTTACATCAGGGGAGCGAAGAGAATTGTCGTCACGGATCCCTACGTCCGCCATTTCTACCAAGCCAAGAACTTGATGGATTTTCTGGAGACGATTGCCAAAACGAAATCCGAGGACGAAGAAGTCGAGGTACATCTGATCACAATCAGCGACGAGTTTAGGGCCGACGATCAAGACAGCTTCTTTCAGCAAATGCAGAAGAACGTGCTCTGGTCCGGCATCAAATTCACGTGGGAATACGACAGTTCCAAGACCATTCACGCGCGCCACATCGTCACCGACCAGGGATGGAAGGTTTTGCTCGATCGAGGCTTGGACATATTCCAGCAGTACGACATGAAGGACGCGTTTTCCTTGGCCAACCGGCTCCAACAGTATCGTGCCTGCAAAGCCTTTGAGGTGACCTTTCTGAAGCATGACATGAACGAGGTCACACTGGCATTTCCGTTGTGTTAGAATCGTCACACCGTGAATTACTGTGGGGCGGCTGGCGAAGGTTTACCAAATCGCATCGCGCCCTTGGCCCACCATGAACCATCCCGGTTATTCCGAGGCTGCCTGATGAAAACTCTATTTCAGATCCCTGTGCTGGTTTTGGCTGTGTTGGCGCTGCCGGTCTTCGCCACGTCTCTACGGGCGGAAGGTGCGGCGCGTCCGAACATTCTCTGGCTCATTGCCGAGGATCTCGGCCCGCACCTCGGTTGTGACGGCACCCGGGAAGTCTGGACACCCCACCTCGACCGACTGGCCGTCGAGGGCGTCCGCTACACGCGGTTCTACACGGGCCACGTGTGTTCGCCGAGTCGTTCGTCATTCATGACCGGCATGTATGCCACGACCATCGGCGCCCACCACCATCGCTCGCATCGCAACGATGGCTACCGGCTGCCGGAAGGAGTCCGCGTGTTGACCGACTGGATGCGCGACGCCGGGTACTTCACCGCGAACCTCCGCGAGTTGCCGGCCTCCTGCGGGTTCAAGGGCACCGGCAAGACCGACTGGAACTTCGCCTATGAGGGCCAGCCGTTCGATTCCGCGAAGTGGGACGACTTGCAGACGCACCAGCCCTTTTGTGCGCAGCTCAACTTCAGCGAGACGCACCGCACCTATCGCGGGCCGAAGAGAGCGGACCCGGCGAAGGTGGAAATCCCGCCGTATTACCCCGACCACCCCGTGACGCGCGCCGATTGGGCCCAGTACCTGGATGACGTGAGCGAACTGGACCGCAAAGTCGGCTTAGTGCTGCAGGCTTTGCAGGCGGAAGGCCTCGCCGAAAACACCGTCGTCGTTTTTTTTGGCGACAACGGTCAGTCGCACGTACGGGGCAAGCAGTTCTGCTACGAAGCAGGCCTGCACGTGCCGCTGCTGATTCGCTGGCCGCCGCGTTTTCCCGTGCCCGCACATTTCCAGCCGGGTACGGTAGACGACCGGTTACTCCACGGGATTGATCTGGCGCCGACCATGCTGGCCATCGCCGGCGCGCCGAAACCGCCGAAGCTGCAGGGCCAGGTGTTTCTGGGCGACCGTTGCGAGCCGGCACGCCAGTACGTGTTCGGAGCGCGCGACCGTTGCGACGAGACAGTGATGCGCATCCGCACGGTACGTGACGAGCGTTACCGCTACATCCGCAACTTCACGCCGGACACGCCGTTGCTCGCCCCGAATGCTTACAAGGAGCGGCAGTATCCGGTCTGGAACCTCATGCAGGAATTGCACGCCGAAGGCAAACTGACGCCCGTCCAGGAACTTCTCTGCCAGCCACGGATGCCCGACGAGGAACTCTATGATCTGCCAGCCGACCCGCACGAAATCAACAACCTGGCGCATTCTACCCGACCCGAGCACCAGGCGGAGTTGAAGAAACTCCGTGGCGTCCTGGAACAGTGGATCGAAGACACCCACGACCAGGGCCGGCTTGCAGAACCCGCGGACGAAGCCCCCGAGGCCCCCAAGCCGCAAGCAGAGCCGATCCGCCGGGCCAAGCCGAAGAACAGGTAGCAGCCAACGGGAGCATCCTGACCACTCAGGCGGAATGCATTCCGCCCCACGAAATTGGCCTTGGCGTTCTCGGTTACAACAACGCGATAGCTCATACGTCGTTCGGCACATTCAGCTCGCGGCGGAGATCGGCAAAGGCATCGCCTAGCGACTGAATTCGCCCCGCAGCGACATCCTCCAGCCCGACTCGAATGCCATCGATAGCCTCTTCACGGTCGCGTTGCAGCAGCCGCAGCGCGTGAGCGACGACGGAATCGCGATTAGGGAAACGCCCGCTGGCGATCTCTTGTTGGACGAACCATTCCAGATCGGCGGCCATCGACGTCATCGGGAGACTCCTGGTTTGCTGTCTTCAGGATAACGTTCAAACGACGCAGTGGTCAAGCCACGCCCCCGAGCCGAAACCAAGCAGGGCCATGCCCGTCACTTGGCAGATAGGACCTACAACCTGCGCGCACCGTGCGTGGGTCACACAACCTTAGACTCTCCAGGAGACAGGGACTATCCGCTGCACGGCGTTCACTGCCCCATGGGCAGGAAGCGTTCCAGGCCGCGCTGGAGTTGGTTCTCCAGCATCTTCCCGGCGGTGTCGCGAAGCGTTTGCCGACCGATGTCCTGGAGCGATTGTCGGTCGAGTTGCGGCTTCGCGAAACTGCCGCCCACCGGGATCTTTAAGACGGTGCCCCGAAGGCTGCTGAGCAGTTGCTGGTTGGCCACCCATTCGTCGCGAATCGGGATCTCCGCCGTCAACGCCAACGACTGATCCAGCCCGACCGAGCCGGTCGTACGAATCACCATGTCCTGGACGTTCATCGTCAGGCCCTGGTGATAGACCCGGCCGTCGACGACGTCGAACTTGACGTCCTGCTCCGGCAGCAGCACCCACGGCGTCGCCTGCAAATTGCTGCCGCCAGCTCCTCCACCGACGACGCTCCGAATCTGTTGGGCGACCCCCAGGAACTCCTGCGCCAGCGGACCGGGACCGACTTGCGCCGCGTGGATGAACAGATGACCGTGCACGTTGGACCGAGACGTGTCGGTGAGCGGGACCGCCACTTCGTCGACTGACATCGAGAATCGTCCTTCGGCCTGCGTGGCATCGGCCACCAGCGGCGCGACATACTTCAGCCACAGACGGCACAGCTCCGGCGAGATCCGCACGTTCTCGATGACCCGGCCTTTGTCGACTCGCAGCAAGGGGGACGCCGTGGTCAAATCGACCCACGGGGTGACTCGTACCCGGCCCTCATTCACCGGCAAGTCCAACGGATCGCAACGCAACACGCTGTCGGCCAGCTTGGCCTGTAGGCGGCCTGGGCCCAGCGCCAGACCGTAGAGTTGTCCCGCCGCCCAATCCACGCCGGTGCTGGCCTGCAGGTCTCCTGTAACACCGCGAGTAGCCGCAGCAAGGCCATCCCGATCGGCTAAGTCGCCGCGAAAAGCCGTGGGCGAAACCGGTAGCTTCGCCCGTGCGACGTGCGCGGTGCCGGAATTGTTTGGCCCCGGGCCCTGCACCGCGAACTGGCTGGTCTCCTGCCCGGTGAGCTGGAATCCCTCACCCACGTAGGGACGCAACATGTCGGAGATGTCTTTCCAGTCGTAGGCGACCTGGCCGTTCAAGTTCGCCACGCACTGTGTGGACAGGTGCTCCACCTGGCCGGCGGCGGTGAGCCGCAGCGCGTGGGAGTTCACGGACAGTTCCAGGATCTGCAGCTGGTCGCGGGTTTGGTCGTAGGTCTGCTTGCCTGCCAACGTCAGCGCCGGTTGCCGCCAGAGTTCCTGCCACCGAGCTTCCGCGGGCGCTCGCGGATCCGCAGCCGCCGCGGGGACAACGCACACCAAGTCTTTCACGTCACCCGACCAGACCAACTGGGTCACCTGGGCCTCGTGCTTGGCCTGCATCACACCCGACAGCGTGCCGAGATACTGTCGCTCGATTGCCTGACGTGGATCCTGCAGGTAGCCCAGGATACGCCCTACGTCGCCGCGGAAACTGAACTCGCCTTCGAGCGGTAGGCCCTGCTCGCCTAACTTGACCGAAACCTGATCGGCGCGGAAAGCGACGCTGGAACTCGTGAAGGCCGTGTTCTGCAGCGCGAACTGCTGGCCAGTTCGGTGCCATTGGACAGCGGTTTCCAGCCGCACTAAGGGCTCCACCACATTGACGAAAGTCGGCGGTTCAGCCGACTTGGGGATTTGGCCGCGAATCTGAAGTTGGCGGCATTCGACTTTCACCGCGTCCGCGCTGATGCGGTCCGTCGCCACGGCCGCCGTTGCCACGGCGTCCAGCGTGCCCTGCACCTGCCAGTTGGTCAGCGGGAGCACGGGTTGCAGACGTGGCAGCCAAGTGGCCAGCTCGCCTTTCATTTCGCATTGCAAAGGCCAGACGGATCCCGTCGCGGGCTGGCGCACCGGCTGCAGTAACTTGATCCGGAATTGATCTTCACCGGCTTGCAGTTCCCCCGTCGCCGTGGTGATTTGAACGATTTGATTCCCGGGCACCAGAGCGGTCGCGGCGAGCTTCACGACCAGGTTCGCTTCGCGCCACGGCAAGCGATTGGGAACCGTCAGTTCGAAGTTCTGCAGCGTGATCTGACCTGTCGCCGCGACAGCGGCTTCCGCCTCGCGCTGCCAATCCAATCGTCCGTCGATTCGGCCCTCCAATTTGCTGCCGCTCAAGTCGACGAATTGGCCGAGTTCTGCCGCCAATTGCTGCAGGTCGCCCTGGATGGTCGCTGAACCTTGGCTCAAACTGCCGGAACCTGTCAGATTCAGGAAGCTGGCTTGGCAAGTCAACTGCTCGATCACCGGGCCGGCGGGCGAGGTGCGCAGGCTGGCGACGGCGACGAGCGGCTGTTCCCACACGATTTTGCGACCCTCGTCCGTGGCTGCCAGGTTGCCTGCTTCCAGACGCGCGGTCCAGCCCGGCGCCGGAGTGGTTTGGCTGGCCAAGGCGAACTTCAAATCGCCGGATTCAATCTGCGTCGTGGGTCGGATGTGCAGGGTGCGAGGCAGCATCCGGGCGAGTTGCGCCAGATCGACGGTGCCGCTGGCTTGGATGGGTTCCAGGGCCAGTTGATTTAGCCAGGACTCCCAGGATTGGCGGCCAGCGCCGACCGGGATGGCCAACTGGCCGTCGGCATCTAGTTTGGCGAAGTCGGCGACTACGGTCAGCTTCTGGGCCTGCCAGCGCGGGCCTTGTCCCTCGATTCGTCCGCCAGCTTCGAGCCGCGCCGTGCGGATAGTCTCCGGTCCCAGGAATTTTGGGGACTGTACGGCCAGGTCCCGAGCGGCCAGTTGATCCAACTGCAGCAGACAACGCTGGCCATTGTCGGCCCAGTGCAGCGAACCCGCACTGGTCAATACGCCCTGGACCTGCAGGTCCAGGCCGCATCGCCGCGACAGGGCCTGCAGCGTCCGAAGGGGCCAGGCATCGGTTTTCCACGCCAATTGCCCCTGGCCCAAACCGCCGGGGGCTTGAGGATCGGCCGTCCACGCCAGGTCCGCGCTGAGCGTGCCGGCCAGGACTTCGGAAGCGGCCCAGCGTCCCGCCAGCCGTGCCTGGACCGGTTGTGCGGCATCGCCGGGCAGGTTCACAGCGATGTTCAGCTGATCGAGCCGGCTCGCTTCGGCCGTCTCGGTCTGTACGATCTCGACGAAGCCACCGCGAATCTCCAGCCGCACATCGCTCCGAGCGGAAACTGACGACGGCTGATGAAGCAGAGGTGCGAGCGCGTCCTCCAGATTGCTGCCGTTGCGGCGTAACGCCAGATACAACCGCGGTTCGTCGATGACGATCAAACCCGGCGCGCGGGGCTGGCAAAGCAGAGCGAACAGCGACTTCTCCGTCCGCAGCGTTGCCACTTGCAGCAGAGGCCGGTCACTGGCATCGGTGACAATAACTTCCTGGACCACGATTGGCGAGAACCAACCCAAGGCAACTGGACCAATCTGAACGCGGCCCTCGAAATTCGGAATGCAACGGGATAGAATCTTATCTCGCAACGCCGAGTTGGCGAGCCACTGGGGTGCCAGCCAGACCAACCCCAGGAGCATTGCCAGCATGGGCAGGATCACCAACCAGCGACGCGATCGCAGGCGCGGCCGGTCCGCAGGCAACGCTTCGGATTCGGGGACAGCGGGTGACGGGCGAGTGCGGCGGCGGGTCATGGTAGGGCGACTCCGTTCTGTGTCTGGCGTGTCCGTTCCGTGAATCCGTTGCGTCCTGGGTTGCCAACGAAATAGCCGGGCGCGGTTCCCTGGACAGTGCAGGACGCAATCGCAAGAGGAGGATTTTACGGGTCCGGGTCAATTCGTCCTAGAGCGACTGGACCAAGTCGGCCATCGCGGCGAAACGGGCGATCGGGAGTACTAGCACCCAACGATATTTTGGCCCCTGCGCGCAAAGCATGAAATTTAACGGTTCAGCAGAGACGGGGCGCGAGACAAGGGGTCAGACGTACAGATTTCAGTTTTCGCGGTCGCGTGCCCAAGCCTAGGGAAAGCCTTCTGCCCGCGAAAACTGAAATCTGTACGTCTGACCCCAGCTGGCGGTCCATCTCTGCGAAACCGTAAAACCCCATGCTTGACATCGACAAGCCCGAAAACCGCTGGGTGCTAGCACCCAGCAATTCTGGTTCCCTTACGCGTGAAACATGAGATCTAATGACTAACACAACTATCTTTCCTTCGATCTTCCGCGTTCGTCAGTCGTTCGATGTGCCGCGCATCGACGATGTGCCGGGCGAAGTGGAATCGCAACTGGCGCAACTCCATCTGGGGGACAGAATTCGCCCCGGTGCGTCCGTCGCGATCAGTGTCGGCAGTCGCGGCATCGCCAACATCCCTGTGATCATCCGGGCGATCGCCCGGCACCTCAGGACGCTGGGGGCCCAGCCGTTCATCGTGCCCGCCATGGGCAGCCACGCCGGCGCGCAAGCGGATGGTCAGCGGGCGTTAATCGAGCGGTACGGGGTCACCGAGGAATTTTGCGGCTGTCCCATCCGGTCGAGCATGGAGACGGTGATCGTCTGTCAGGCGGCCGAGGGTTTTCCTGTGCATTTCGACCGCCACGCTTACGAAGCCGACCATGTCGTGGTCTGCGCCCGGATCAAGCCTCACACGAGTTTCGTCGGCGAGATCGAAAGCGGCTTGATGAAGATGATGTTGATCGGCCTGGGCAAACATGCCGGCGCCCAGATCTACCACCGTGTGATCAAGGACTACAGCTTTGGTCAGATCCTGCGCAGTGTCGGCCGCGAAGTGCTCGCCCAATGCAAGATCGTCGCCGGACTGGGCATTGTCGAGAACGCCTACGACCAGACGGCCAAGATTACCGCGGTCAGGCCCGATGAATTCGAACAGCGCGAGAGGGAGCTGCTGCGACTGGCCAGGCAATGGATGCCGAGACTGCCGTTTGCCGCGGCCGATCTGCTGCTGATTGACGAAATCGGCAAAGAAATCAGCGGCACCGGTTTGGACACGAATGTGGTCGGGCGAAAGTTTGGCATTCACGAGGCCGGGCCTGACGAGTACCCCAAGATCCGACAGATCGCCATCCGCAGCCTGAGCGAGGAAACCCATGGCAACGCGACGGGATTGGGGCTGGTCGAATTCTGCAGGACCCGCGTGTTGCGGCAGCGGAACGACGCCGTCACACGTCTGAATTCGCTGACGGGCGGACACTCCATCGCCGCCATGACGCCGCTGGACTACGAGACGGATCGGGAGATTCTTGAGACGGCGTTGTCCCAGATCGGCTTGACCGAGTCCGCGAACGTGAAGCTGATGTGGATCCGTAATACGCTCGACCTGTCCGAAGTCGAGTGCTCGGTGGCTTATCTTGCCGAGGCCCGCCAGCGCCCGGACCTGCAGGTCATCCGCGAGCCGAGCCCTCTGCCGCTGGATGCCGTCGGCCAGCTGCCTGACTCCATGGCGGATCGCCGTTGAGGCAGTAAGCTAGTAAAGACGTAGGGACTGGCGTTTTATTCTTCAGCGTCACTACAGACGGTCGCCGATGAAGATACGGAACCAAACTTGACCCGTGCGCCGTCGTTACATCTTGCCGTGGCTCGGTAAGATGACCTCGCTGTTCGTCGCCTTGACGCCTAGCGGACGTGGCGCTGGCTTCTTGCGAAAATGGTGAACAAGCATGAAACGCTACAACAAAATAGTACTGTGTCTCGCCGTGATCGGTCTGGTAGTTCCCCAAGTGCCGGCGGCGGCAGCTGGACCGCGACCGTCAACGGAGGCCGGCCAAGTGGCCATCGCCGACGTGACGCTCACGACCGATGGTTTGTTGCGTGGACAACTCGTAGACCGCGCCGGCGCGGCGAAGGCGAATGTGCCCGTCACCGTCTATGCTGCCGAGCAGGCGGTCGGCCAAAGCCGCACTGATCAACAGGGCAACTTTGCCATCCGCCTCGCAAAGGGCGGCGTGGTTCGGTTTTCCGACGGCGAGACTTCGACGATCTTACGCGTCTGGACCAGCCAATCGGCGCCTCCCTCGGCTAAGTCCGGTGTGTTGATCGTGTCGGACAAAGATCTGGTTCGTGGGAACCTCGGCGGTGGTGGTTTGCTGCTTCCCATCGCGCTCGTCGCAGGCCTGGCGGCAGGGATCGCCGTGGTGGCCACCAACAATAATCACGATGCCAGCTAAGGACCGGGAAACATCTGGTTCCCACCCCTCGCCCAGGTACTTTCGGGGCGAGGGAAATCATTGGTGAACAGGGCCTTGAGGCCTGCATACGAGCGTTGCGCACCGTAACCCGAAGCGTCAGCGAGGAAGAACTGCGGTTCCTCGCTGGCGCTTCGGGTTATGTGGATCTGCTGCTAGCGTTTTGCGCAATGTTCCTGTCAAGGCCAACTCGCAGTATTACGAGATGCCCCAGACTGCCCGGGTTGGTAAACTCTGCCGGTCGTGACGGATTTTCGGCTTTCTTCGCATGTTGCGATTCAGGACTTACGCTGAATAGCCGATGAAAGGAACCAGCGTGAAATGGACAGAGCGGGGCCAACTCCAGACGGATTTTCGCGCAGGTCGCCGTGGCCTTGGAGGAGGGGGCAACCATCGCTGCTGTGGCGACCTTACCCAAGCACAAGGGGCTGTTGACCATGAGAGTTCTAAGACTGTTACGTGGCTGCACCATCGCGATCGCGTCTGTGGGTATCTTGATTCCCCATGTGGCTCTGGGTGCCGGAGCGACCGTTAGCCATGTCGCCGAGCCACGCAACGCGGCGGGCGCGATCGCCATCTACGATGTAGCTCTGCGTCCCGGTGGCGTCCTGCAGGGGCAAGTGGTCGATCCGCAAGGTCGGCCGGCCGCGGCAACTCGCGTCGTGCTCGCACAGGAAGGGAAGCCGACGGATGCTACCCAGACGGACGTCCAGGGCCGCTTTACGTTTACCGGCCTGAAGGGCGGCCTGTATCAGCTAGCAACGGCACAGGGCGGCGGTATGTATCGCTTGTGGACTCCTGGTGCAGCACCGCCGGCAGCTCATACAGATGCCCTCGTTGTCAGCGGCGATGCGGTCGTTCGCGGCGGGATGGGAAATGGTGGCATAGTCAGTTTCCTCGCGAATCCGTGGGTCCTGGGCGCTATAGTCGCGGCGGCGATTGCCGTCCCCTTGGCTTTGGACCGCCAGAACGCCAGTTAGGACCCGTCCAGGAACAATTCCGCGGCGCACGCGAGCCGCGTGCGCTACGAAATGGCTTTGCCCCCGATCGTGTGACGATCAGACGCCACGCGTTTTCTTCTGAGACCGTCCGTCTTTTCCCGCCCCACCGATTGCGTCTGACTTTTACAGGGCTGGCCCCGCCCACCCCACCACCCTACGGACGCGACATGCCATTCCGGAGCCGCCCGCATACCCGTGAAACCATGCGACTGCTGTGGCTGCCGTGCTTGCTGCTGCTGGTCGGCTGCCACGGGATGGGGCGGGGGCATGGGAACCAAGCCGAGTTGTGGCCCCGGGCGGTAAGCCACGCTGCCGGCTCGCGACGAGAAGTTCCCTGGAACTCGTGGGCAGCCGGCCATCTCCAAAGTGGCGACATCGTGTTCGTGTTGGGCGAAAGCCGGATCCTTCTCGGCTTGGTCAACTTTTCCAAGCTGTCCACCGAAATCGCAGACAGCCGGTTTTCGCACGTGGGCCTAGTTGCTCGGGAAGGCGACCAAGTAGTGGTCTACGACATCGTCGCTGAGGGCGCGCGAAGGATGCCGTTCGGCGCCTTCGTGAACGACGGTCGGGTGTGGTCCGTGGCCGTGAAACGCCTGCGACCGGAGTATCAATATTGCGTTCCGGCGGCGATCGCTTATTGCCAGAAAGTTGTTGCGAGCAAGACCAGGTTCGACTCGGACTTCCGGCTGGACAATGACCGACTGTACTGCTCGGAGATGCTGGAACTGGCCTTCGAAAGCGGAGGACTGTCGCTCGCCGATCCCGTGCCGATGAATGAACTGCCGCGATTCGACAAGCTGCGCGAACCCACCAAGCGTCTGATCCAGGTGGCCACGCGAATCGACTTCAATCAGCCCATGTACATGCCCGGCAACGACCAGTTCGGGATCTGGTCCTGTCCGCACTTGGAGCTAGTCTTGGTGTCAGTCGACCCAGCGTTGCCGCCGCCCCAGGATGCGTCCCTCACGGAGTCAGACTTCGCAGGAAGTTACGAATTGGCTGTCCCGGCAGATACAGCGTCGGCTGACCAAACACTCCGCGGCCCAATTGGTACTCGGCAGGCGGCAATGCCGCAGGCGTCACGGGCCGATAGGTGACGACCGGCGGTGGATAGATCGCCGGCCCGGCCCAAGGTGCTAGCGTCGCGGTCGGCGGAAACGTATAGCCAAATGGCGAGCGGGGTCCGTCAGCCCCCCCATACACGTTGGCAGGCGGAGGCGGAACCACAAAGCTCGCCATCGCTCCGTTCGACGTGTGGGCTTCCGCCGGTGGCGGAGGCAGCCGCAGTGGGCCTGGCACGGGCACCCTGGTCCCCGCCGCCCCAAAGCGGTTCTGCATGGGAGCCGCAATCGACCCGCCGTCACTGAGAAGCGAGGGCGCGACATCCGCAGCGCCCTCTCCGGCTTTCCGTGTCGAAACGACAGGCGCTGCGTCGCGGTGCACCGCGTGCCAACCCGTCTCCGCCGAAGCGTTCTGCGTCATCGGGTCCGGCGTCGAAGCGGCGTATGGACTGACGGTGAAGACCTGCGGGGCCGACACCACAACCGCGCGGTCGGCGTAGCCATCTCCGTCCGCCCCCTGAGCACCGCAAACCATCCAACACGCCACCAGCAGCGCCACGACGTTTCGCATCCCTTGATCCTTTCCTGCGGAAAACCCGATGCCTGGTCCACGAGTGAATCTTGTCTCCGCCGCGCCAAGAGGCAAGGCGGCGCCGCTGGCTTTTTCGCAACCGCTGTTCAGCCGCGCGCAGCATCTGAGCGCAAGCTGTTGCGAGCGTGATCGTTCGCGAATCGCCGTCAGAGCTAGCGGGCGGGCGGACGCCGAGCCAATGGCTGCTGGACAGCTGGACAAAACTCCAGACGCCCATTCGTAGCATGACTCTCCAGAGCCGTGCAGGTCACCGCGAAATCCCGTGAAGATCTGCACGGCTCTGGAGAGCCATGCTACGGGAAATCGAAAACTTCACTGTCCCGCGGTGTGGCTGGAGACGCTTGCCTGATCCCCCATTCGGTAGCCGGTGATTCCAAGACGGCTCCGCAAGTGACATATTTATGGGGAGCAACGTCTGGTTTCCGCCACCGCGAACCTCCCGGTGCCCGAAGAAGACTTCCGCCGACGTGTCCACTGCCACTTTGCGATCCAGGAGATCGACCATGACTCAACGCTTGTGTCGGTTCTTGTTCAGCGTGTTGGTCCTGACCATCCTCGTAGTCCAACTGGTGCCCGTGGTCTCGGCGCAGACGCCTGTCGGCGCCGCCCATGGCACGCTCACGGTTCGTCAGCTCGGTGATCCGGGGCCGCTGGAGATTATGGACGGAGACAGACCGGTGCTGCGTTACAACTACCAGGTTGTGCAGGAACCGTCGGAGGTCAAAGACCGCATCAGCGAAGGCAATCGCAAGTATGCCGTTGGGCGGAGCGACTATATCCATCCGCTGTACGGCCTCAACGGCGAGGTCCTCACCGACGACTGGCTCCTGGACCATCCGCACCACCGCGGAATCTATTGGGCTTGGCCCGAAGTGGATTGGCAAGGCCAGCGGGGTGACCTGCATGCGCTGCAACTGGTCTTGGCTCGGCCCACGGGTAAGGTCCGGATCGAGCAGGGGGCTGACTTTGCACAGATTGAGGCCGAGAATGAGTGGCGCTGGCAGAATCGCACGCCGATCGTTCGGGAGCAAACGATCCTCCGGGCCCATCGTCAGGTCGGCCATGGTCGAGCGATCGATCTGCACTTCCGATTTACCGCCCTGGACGCTGACGTGCAGGTGGCCCGCCGCGGGCAGACCCTCTATGGCGGACTGAACGTGCGTTTGTCGGCGGCGCAAGACCAGCAGATCGCGACCTTCACCGATCCGCCGACCGCCCTGCCGCGGCGGACCTGGGCACATCGCAGCGGTATCCCGCGAGGCAGTTCAGCAATCGTCGGCCTGACCATCCTGCAAAGCCCGCTGAACCCCGACTATCCTGGAGATTGGGTGCAGTATCCCAATCTCTCCTGGGTGCAACCGACCTTCCCCGCCTCTGGTACGCGCTACACGATCACCAAGGACCGGCCGCTGGATTTGTGGTATCGCTTGTGGATCCATGCCGGCCAGCTGAAGCCGGAGACACTGCAGGACTTGTGGCAGGCGTACCAGACGGAGAGGCTATGAAGAAATCGTAGGGTGGGCTGTGCCCACCACAAGGCGAGCGGCAGGAAATAACTTACCCGTAGGTCGGCCTTTGCAGGCTGATCGGGACGGTCTTGGAAGACCATCCTACATTAAGTTGGGTAAGTTATTTCCTGCCGCTCGCCCAACTCCTTTTGCCCGGTGGGCACAGCCCACCCTACCCCTTGTAGAAGCATCGCTGTCCGATGTGCTTTTTTCTCAGACTCGGAGTGAGGTCACTCCGGCCGTTCACACTTAGTCTCTCGGAATGTTTCCGAGAGGTGTGAGCGGTGGAATTCCAGCCCGATTTAGGAGACGTACCATGACCGCCCAACACGACTGTCACCGCTGTTGCCTGAGTCGCCGTCAGTGTCTTAAGTTCCTCTCCCTGTCGGCCGTGGGTGCGGGCCTGTTGCCTTCCACGCTGGTGACTTTGGCTCAAGACACGGCGAAGCCGGCCCCGGCCGACTACGTGGATCCGGCCCAGCTCCGGCCGCGGCCCGAGGTGCGTGTCTCCGCGACGTTCCTGGAAATGCCGCGACCGTACTGGCTCGGCTGGCCGGGCACGACCTACAACCTGGAGCAGCATCAGCAGGCATACCGCGCGCAGCTGGACCAGTCGGTGTCGCGGCTCGGCGTCAAGCTGGGCCTGGAGCCGCAGCCGATCAGCACCGAGGCGGACCTGACCACCTGGATCAACAAGGTCAAGACCGAGCAGCCGCACGGTCTGTTGGTGATGCTGCAACACATGGGCTGCTGGCCCTGGGTGCAGCGGGTGGCCAAGGAAAGCGGCATTCCCTTGATCGTGTTCGCGCCGGTCGGCACAGCGTTCACCGGCCACGTGGGGGCGGCCGCGCGGCTGCCGGGCGTGCACGTCGTCTCGTCGCTGGAGTGGTCGGCGGTCGAGGGCGGCCTGCGAATGATCCGGGCGAAGCGGATGTTCGAGGAAACTCGCGTGCTCTGGATCCATGCGGACAAGACCAATGAGACCGTGATCGAACGCCTGGGCGTGAAAGTCCGAGCCATTCCGCGCGACACGTTCAACCAGGAATTCGACAAGCAGCTGGCCACGGAAGAAGTCAAGGACGTCGCCAACGACTTGGCGAAGAAGGCCCAGAAGATCGTCGAACCTACGCCCGACGACGTGCTCAACTGCAGCCGGGCGTACGTCACCGCCAAGCGGCTGCTGGCGCGCGAGAAAGCCCAGGCCCTCTCGATGGACTGCCTGGGTATGGTCGGGGCGCGACTCGTGCCGACGCCGCCCTGCGGTGCCTGGACCTTATTGCAGGACCAAGGCATCACGGCCGGCTGCGAGGCCGATTTGTTCGGCGCCGTCTCGCTGATGCTCAGCAGCTACCTGCTTGACCGGCCGGGGTTCATCAACGACCCGGTCCCCGAGACGGCCAAGAACCTGTTGATTGCCGCCCACTGTACCAGCGGCACGCGGCTGGCCGGCTTCGACAAGCCGCCGGTGCCGTACATCTTGCGGAACCATTCCGAGTCGGGACTGGGCGTCTCCACGCAAATCCTGTGGCCCGCGAACGAACCGGTAACCCTGGTGCGATTCACGAATGCCAACCAGCTGATCATCGACACGGGCAAGCTGGTTTCGAATGTCGATACGCCGCCAGCCGGCGGTTGCCGGACCTCCGTCGAAATCGCCATGGACGACATTGAGGACTGCCGCGATGTGCAAGGCTTCCATCAAGTCGTCGTGCTCGGCGATCAGCGCCGGCCGTTGGAGGCTTTCTGCCAGTTGTACGGCATCAAGCATGTGCATTCACCGCGGCGTTCGACGTTTGATGACGGAGGTGCGACATGAACCAGACAGCCCTCTTCGGCCTACTGCTCGTCGCCGCGGCTGTCATCGCCGCGGCCGAAGAACCGGTGCCATTCCAGTCACCGGGCTTCCCTCCGACCCACCTGGATGCCGACGGGCGACTGGTGGAGGATTGGGGAACGTTGGGAATGAAACTCAGCGGCGAAAACATCGTCGCTGGTCCTGGGAAGGTCGAGCCCATCACGCTGGACGCCCTGATCCCGGCTGCGCAGTCGGTCTCGCCGCGGGGTGCGGTCACCGTGAGTTGCACGGCCTACCGCGCTCCGGTGTTTCCCGCGGGCGTAGACGTGCTCCAAGTCCGTCTCGCGGAAGCACAGGGCCGGCCGGCCCAGGTGACGGTGGCGCTGGACTTGCCCGCCGGTGTCAAACTCGGCCAGCGCACCGTCCGGCTTGGCAATCGCATCCTGCTGACGCAGTCCGGCGAGACAGCCCAGGCTCGCGAAGCTCGTGCGTGGGGTCACTGCGATGAAGCCACCTCCCTGTCCGGCTGGGCGAAACCGGAAGGCCAATGCGATCTCGCGTTCCGGAACATCCGCGCTGGTTTGGGTGGCGTGCCAATCGTCTATCGGTTTACGGTCCCGGCCAAGAGTGCGGCCCAGGTCGTGCTCGGCTTTTGCGAGAGCCACTGGGCTCAACGCAACCAGCGCCCCTTGGTCTGCCGCGTCGAGGGTGCCCCGCAGCAACAAGTCGATCCGGTCGCCAAGTGGGGGCAACACAAGCCGGGTGTGCTGTTGTTCAAAGCTCGGGATGCGAACGGTGACGGCCAACTGGAGATCCAGGTCCGGCCGGCACCCGGTGCCAACGACCGCAACCCGATCCTCAACGCCATCTGGATCTTCCCGGCGGGTGAGCCACTGGACTTGGGCCAGGTTGTCGGCGGCGACTTGAGCAAAACCGCGACCTGGTACGTGGCCGTGGGAGGCGATCAGGACCAGTCGCTCTACCGGGAGGACCGGCTGGAGTACCCGTTGAGCCTGCCCGCTGGCGGCGTCCAGGAGCTGACGTTCTTCGTCGCCTGCCAAGGCGGCTCAGCGCCTTCGCCGGAGGCCTGCGACTGGACGGTCGCCGCGCTACGCCGTGCCGCGCTGGAAGTCTGGCGCGACTGGCCGAAGCGGTAAGTGGGGACGAAGGCCTTGATCATAAGGTGGCGCAAAACGCTAGCAGCGGATCATCGTAACCCGACGCGTCAGCGAGGAAAACGTCGCTCTTCCTCGCTGACGCTTCGGGTTGCGATGCGCAACGTTCCGATCAAGGCCGGGGACGAAGCTCCCGAACCCCCGGCAGCCAGAGCCGGCCGTTTGGCCTGGATCGTCATCCTGAACTGAACGAAGGCCGGAACTGAGGGGCGCAAAATTGGGGAGTCGGGCGTCAAACGGATGGTCCTGTTTTCGTTCCGCCCCCATCCGGGCTTGCCCCGGTGGAGCGAGGTTTCTGGACTACGGCACGGGTCCGCAACCGCCTCACTTCTTCCGCCGCCTCCCGCCCGCCGCCAGAGGCGGCGGGCGGGAGGCGGCGGAAGACAGCACGGCTGGCGTCTGCCGACGTAGTGTACGAAACCCAATTCCACCGGGGCAAGCCCGGATGGGGATCGGACATGCCGAGCTGGAACAAAAGCCGGACCAGATCTCACCAAGGCAAGGACTCTCTGGGATACAATTTTGCGCAGCCCACCCCCGGCCCTTCTCCCCGGAGTACTGGGGCGAGGGGAGGAAGGCTCGGCCGACGCAGTCGGCCCTTTTGGTCGCGGCGGAGCGCAGCGAAACTGCCTAAAGATTCTCAAATCGTACAACCCGCGATTCGACACAATCCCAGGGAATACCACGCCAGGGCGATTCACGCCATGCAACAGGCCAGCCGACAAGCTTCCACAAGGTTGCAGGCGCGAAAGGCGTTGCAGGCCATCACCCCAGCTGATTTGGGCAGTCGCGCCACCCACTTCGCCACCTCTGGAGTTTCAGTCTCCCACACGCGCCGCTGATGGTCCTCGATGGTGGGGCCTTTCCCGATAACATAAGGCGTTACGTCACTATGTCGAAATCCTGATTCAGAAAACCGAGAATCGGATTGAAGGCGTCGGCGAACGCGCGGTAGCATAGCGGCCAACGAGAGTGGCCCGGCTTGTGCGGTGCAGCCGGGATTTCGTGACAACGCACGCCATTGCAACCCGTTCATGAGAGGAAGTGCCATGCAGCACCCCCTTCGAATCGTCGGGACCGCCGTCTTGATCGCTTGTTTGGCTGCGGCGGACCCGTCCGCCGCTCGGAGCGAGGATAACATCCGTCCGGCCGCTTTCCACGACGTGAAATTCGCAGGCTCGCTCTGGGCGGTCCGGCAAGAAACCAACCGCCGAACGACCATCCCCTACGTGCTTGGCGAGTTGAAGCGGTGCGGATCGCTCAGCGGGTTTGCCGTTTTGGCGGGACAGCCCGACGAGAAGTATCGCGGCTATATGTGGGCCGATTCGGATGTGTACAAGACCCTGGAAGGAATCGCCTATAGCCTCCGCACGAACCCCGATCCGTCGCTGGAGAAGGAGGCGGAACAGATCGTCTCCCTGATCGTCCGCGCCCAGGCCGCGGACGGCTACCTGATGCCCCACCTCCAGATCGCGGAGCCCGGCTACACGCACTATGCCGACGAAACGACTCGAACGTGTGAATCGTACAGCCAGGGACATCTCATCGAATCGGCGGTCTCCTATTTCGAGGCAACCGGCCGGCGCGAGTACCTTGACGCCGCAGTCAAGACGGCGAACCTGCTGGCTCGCGTCCACGCCGAAGGAAAGCTCGAGCAGAACTCCGGCCACCCGGGGATCGAGATCGCTCTGGTGAAACTGGCTCGGGCCACCGGCAACGACAAGTATCTGGAGTTGGCGAAGTCCTACGTGACCAAGGCTCGAACGTTGGGGAGCATCTGGTCGGGCGGACGGCCGTTCTTGGCCCACGACGAGCTGGCCGGCCATGCCGTGGCGGCCTGCTACCTGTATGCCGGGGCCACCGACGTGGCCGCCCTGACCGGTGACGCGGACCTGTTAGACCTGCTCAAGACCAAATGGGAGAAGATGGTCGGTCGCAAGTTGCACGTGACCGGCGGGATTGGATTGCCAGCCGGCGAAGCCTTCGGCCCCGATTATGAACTGCCTAACCAACGGGCCTACTGCGAGACCTGCGCGGCCATCTCCGTCGTCTTCTGGAGCCACCGCCTGTTCCTCGCTACCGGCGATGCCCGCTACGTCGATTTGGCCGAGCGAGCGCTCTACAACGGGTTCCTCGCTGGCGTGAGCCTCAGCGGGGACAAGTTCTTCTACGTCAACCCACTGGCCTCGCGCGGCAGTCACCACCGGCAGCCGTGGCACGGCTGTGCGTGTTGTCCGACCAACGTCGTGCGTTTCGTTCCCGCGCTCGGCCAGTACGTATATGCCTCAACCGACACAACAGTCTATGTCAATTTGTATGCGGCTGGCGGCGGAAAGTTAAACCTGGGCGGCCGCGCCGTAACGGTTTCGCAAGAGACACGGTATCCGTGGGACGGTGCCGTGAAGCTCACGGTCAGCCCGACCGAGCCGTGGGAGTTTACCGTGGCGCTGCGAATCCCCGGTTGGTGCCGCGAGGAGTCGACGCTTGGCGGGCTGTATCGATTGAGCGGCCGAAGCGTCCAACCAACGCTGAAAGTGAACGGCGCAGTTTTCGACGCCGGCGCGTTGGAAGCCGGGTTCGCCCGCATCCGGCGACTCTGGCAGCCCGGGGATGTCGTTGAACTCGAATTCCCCATGCCCGTTCAACGCGTCTGTGCGGATCGGCGAGTGAGAGCCAATGCCGGTCGGGTCGCACTCCAGCGGGGACCGATCGTCTATTGCGTCGAAGGAGCCGACCACGGCGGGAGCGTCGCCGACCTGGTGCTACCGCCCGAGGCCCCCTTGGACGCCGAACACCGGCCCGACCTGCTCGGCGGCCTGACGGTTATCACCGGCAAGGCTCAACGTCTGCGCGACGGCGCCGCCGAACCGGTCGCCCTGACGGCCATTCCGTACTATGCCTGGGACCATCGCGACCCAGGCGAGATGGCCGTGTGGCTGATCGAGCAACCTTCGGCCTGCGGGCCAACGCAGACGGCCTCTTGGGTCGGCTCGAACTACACGCCAGCCTATTGTGTCAACCAAGTGCAAATGTGGCACGACTTCCGGCCCGATGTGGTCGATCGCGAATTGGCCGCGGCACGCGAGTATTTCGGGATCAACACGCTCCGCGTGTACCTGCACAACATCAACCACGAGGCGGAAAAGGACCGCTTCCTGGCCAACCTTGACCAGTTCCTGGAGATTTGCCAACGGCACGGCATCCGGCCCGGCCTGACCTTCTTCGACGATTGCCACCGTCACGAAGGGATCGAGCTGGACAAGCCGACCGAGCCGGTCAAAGGCTACCACAACGGCCGCTGGGCCGCCTGCCCGCAGGACCGCGACCGCAAGCCAGAGAACCTGCCGAAGCTGCAAGCCTATGTCCAAGACGTAATCCGCGCCCACGCCCGCGACCCGCGGGTGCTTTGGTGGGAGGTGTTCAACGAGCCGAACATGAAAACGGAGTTCTCGGTGAACCTGCGTCGCTTGGGCTACGCTTGGGCGAAGCAGGTCGAGCCGATTCAGCCGGTGATTTGCTGCTGGGACGACAGCCCTGAGACAGACATCGTCAACGCCCACAACTACGGCGCCGATTCCGCCACGTGGGACCGGCAGGCCGACCTGAATCCTGACACAGGCGCGGTCTTCACCGAGGCGGGCGCACGGTGGTACGCCTCACGGCCCAGCAACGGCGAGCCGTGCGAGGTGATCCACTGGCTCGGGCAACGCCGGGCGGCAGGACGTTACGTGCCAGGCGTGTATCTGTGCTGGGAGCTGATGGCCGGTAACTCGAACTGCCGCTGGTACTGGGGCACGCCCGAGGGCACTCCCGAACCGACGATGCCTTGGTGCGGCCTGCTGTGGCCCGACGCCACGCCGGTCTCGCTGGCCGAGGCCGAGGCCATCCGGCGGTGGACGACCGGCCAGAGCCGGGCCTTGTTCTTCGAAGACTTCCAAAACAGCCCGCCGCCCGCCCGCGCTGGGTGGACCACCTATGGCGGCGAGGCGTCCGGCAGTCGCGTGATGCGATTGGAGCCGGGGCAGAAGATGATCGCCGGCGAGCGGGCCTGGACCGACTACGTGCTCGAAGCCGTCGTGAAGCTCCACGGCGACGAGGGAAACGCCGGTGTGGTGCTACGCGTCAACGACCCCGGCCCAGGCCCCGACCAGATGCGCGGCTACTACGTGGGATTCGACACCAAGCTGCTCTACGTCGGCAAGATTCACAACGGCTGGCGGCCGCTAGGCACGTTCGATCTGACGCAACTCGACTGCCGCGTGGTACCCGGAGCATGGAACCAAATCCGCGTGGCCGCCGAGGGTTCGAAGATTCGCGTCTGGTTCAACCGAATGCACCCGTCGGCCGATAAGGCTGCGGGGCTGCGTCTGGAAGTGACCGACCCGGCTGCTCCGGTCCTCTCGGGAGCTATCGGACTGCGGACGTTCAATACGGCCGCGTCGTTCGACAACGTGATCGTCCTGCCGCTCGACTCGCTGCCGACCGCTAAGCGGCTGTAAAGAAATAACCTGGCAGATCGGTGGTAGGACGGATTGGCAGTTCGGCCCCGAAACATCGGACCGAAGTGCCAATCCGTCCTACGGTAGAACTGCGGACTTGTTCTTTTCCAGCCGCTAGGCCTCAGTAACGCAGCACGGACTCAACCGATCCGGCCAGGGACAGGCACGGGGTAGGCGTCCTCCGCGTCGGGTTGGACCGGGGCCTCGTCGGCGAAGGAATGCAGTCCGTCGAAATCGGCCAGGGCACGCTTCGAGTTAAGGGCTTCGTCCCACTTCACGAGCTGGCCGGAGTAGGTGGCCAGGCGGCCCATGATCGCGGTCAGCGTGCTGTGCGCGCCGAATTCGGCCTCGTTCGGCCGCTCACCGCGGCGCAACGCGGCAAACAGGTCGTAGTGCTCTTCCTGATGCCCGTTGCCACCTTTGCCGCTAAACTTCCAGACCAACTCGCCTTGGGCGTTGGAGATCTTGGCGCCACTGATGTCGGCGTAGCCTTGGGTGCCATGGGCGAACTCGGCCACCACGTTCCAGCAACCGGGGATGTGACGGCACTGGCTGAACATCTTGGTGCCGTTGGGATACGTGTATTCGACAAAGTGGTGATCGAAGATCTCGCCGTGCTCCCGGCCAGTGCGCACCTGCCGTCCGCCGTGGCCCTGGCATTCTGCTGGCGGACCGCGCAGCAGCCAGTTGCTGACGTCCAGATTGTGGATGTGCTGCTCGACGATGTGGTCAGCACACAGCCACGTAAAGTAATACCAGTTGCGCAGTTGGTACTCCAATTCGCTCGCACCTGCCTGACGCTTGCGGACCCAGACACCATGTCCGTTCCAGTACACACGGGTGAACAGGATCTCGCCGATCGCGCCGTCCTGCAGCCGTTGGAGCGTCTCCCGATAACGCCGCTCGTGGTGCCGCTGCAGACCGACCGCAACGGCGAGACCTTTTTTCTTGGCCTCTTCGTTCGCAGCCAGGATCCGTCGGATGCCGGACGAATCGGTGGCCAGCGGCTTTTCCATGAAGACGTGCTTGCCGGCTTTGACCGCGGCCTCGAAGTGCAGCGGCCGAAAGCCCGGTGGCGTGGCTAAGATTACCAAGTCGAGGTCCGTCTCCAGAACCCGCTGGTAGGCGTCCAGGCCAAAGAACTGACGTTCCCTGGGTACGTCGACCAAGTCGCGATGGTGACCCTTCAGCGTCCGGTAGCTGGCTTGCACCCGATCTTCGAAAGCGTCGCCCAGCGCGACTAAGGTCACGCGGCCGTTCGGCTGGAGCTGTTCGTGGCCGACCGTGTTCAAGGCTTGCACCGCCGCCCCGGTGCCTCGACCGCCGCAGCCGATCAAGCCGATTTTGATCTGGTCGCTGCCGAAGGCGTGAGCCGACCGGGCGAGACTTAACCCGCCTACGACGGCGCCGCCCGCGACCAGCCAGGACGTCTTGATGAAGTCGCGACGGGAAGGGATCGAAGTTCGCGGCAGCGGAGTCTTGGTCATCAGCACCCCTTAGGACCAGCGCATCCATAAGTGTCGGGTTTTCAAAGTAGTCATCACGCTCCGCGTGATGACATGTCGTCACGGCGGAGCGTGACGACTACTATACTTGCGACAGTTATTGATGCGCCGGTCCTTAACGATTCTTCTCCAGTTCCTTGATCGCCTTGGGCAGTTCCTTGTCGACCAGCCCCATTACGCCGCGGCCTTCTTGCATCCGGCCGTCCACGCCTTCGCGGGTTTCTTCCGCATCGATTTCCCAATACTTCAGTTTCTCCGCTTTCTCGGCCGGTTCCTGCAGCGGTCGCATGATGCGGAAGCCGACGCCACGGGTCGGGTCGCTGGTGAACCACCAAGGACTCAGCGGCAGGTTGGGGTCTTCCCGCTTCCAATCACGCTCTTTCGATTCCAGCCGCACCGCACTGCGGCACAACGGCGCCTCGTCGTCCCAGGAACCGCCCTTGACCACACGGGATTCCAGTTGCGTCGGCCACACCAGGGCCTCCGCCGCCTGGACCGTCTGACCTTTGAACTTCTGATAGCCAGCTTCCAGCACCTGGTCCAAGCACATCTCGGCCACGTTGCCGTGCATGTCGTACAGGCCCCACGCATTCGGCTTCTTCCCGCCGACCTTGTGCGGCTTCGAGTCCGCGTTGTCCAGATACCAAGCGTAGTCACCCAATTTGCCGGCACCGTTGCCGAACGAGTACGCGGTTTCCGAGCCCGCCCGGCAGGCATACTCCCATTCGGCTTCGGTCGGCAGGCGATAGAACTGCCCCGTGACTCCGCTGAGCCACTTCGTGTACTGCCGCGCCGCGTATTGCGTCATGGTCACCGCCGGCAGTTTCGGATCGTCGCCGAACTCGAACGTAAACGTCGGATCGTACAGGGCGGTCGGCGCCGTGACGGCGTCGGCCTGATTCGCGTCCGTCACAAGCCGGACCTTCCGCGACACGAACTCTTTGAAGATCCCGTACAAGGCGATGTAGCGTTTGTACTCAGCCCAGGTGATCTCATACTTGCCCATCCAAAACGGCGCGAGTTCGACCTCGAATTGCGGTCCTTCCACGGGCTTGCGGTCCGCCTCCGAGTCGGGACTGCCCAGCTTGAACTTGCCGCCGGGGATGGGCACCATTTCGAAGGTCACCTCGGTGCCGGGAATCGTCATCTTGTAGGGCACCAGATAGCCCACGTCGGTCTTCACGAAGCGTCCTTCGGCAGGTTGCGTGGAAGACCAGCCAGGCGTTTCCTCCGCCGCGAACGAGACGACAGTGACTGACAGCAGCAGCGTGGCTAGACCCCAGGGGAAAGCGTATCGCATGTGGCATCCTCTAAGTTGAGCTTGACCGGTGGTAAGACCTTGCGGTTCCCTCAAGAAAGGTACCCACGGATTGCGGAAAAGGCTAGTGGTTCATGCCGGATTCTCGCAAATCCCGCTATCGCGCGGCCTCCAAGTGCTGGAGCACGAGCGCCGCCACATCGATCTGGAGGGTTCGCGAGAGCGCCTTCCAGCCTGGCACGGCATTGACTTCCAGCACGTAACGCCGACCGTCCTGAGCCGGCAGCACGTCGACGCCAACCAGCGGGGCACCCGCCGCCGCCGCCGCCGCTAGGGCCAGTTCGATTAGCGACTGGTCCGGCACAAACGACTCGGTCGTCGCGCCCCGGCTGACGTTGGTGCGCCAGTCGAGCGGATTGCAACGCCGCATGCCCAATACCCGGTCGCCAATCGTCAGCAGCCGAATGTCGTAACCCAGATGCGGAATGTACTCCTGCAGGTAGAGGACGGCCTGCAGTTGTGCGAGCGTCTTGAACACCCGCGAGGCCAAGTCCTCGTCCTCGACGCGCAGAATGCCGCGGCCTTCGCCGCCGAAGAGCGGTTTGACAACGACCTTTCCGCCCAACTCGGCAAAGCCGGCCATCGCGTCTTGGACGGTCTGGCAGACCAGTGTGCGAGGCGTCGGCAGTCCGGCCGCCTGTAGTCGGGCGGAGGCCAGATACTTGTCGACCGCGACTTCAACGGCGCGCGGCGGATTGACGACCAACACGCCGGCGGTTTCCAGTCGGCCGAGCAGGTCCATGCGGAAAATTACCTGTTCCAGCGAACCGGGCGGCATGGTCCGGATCAGCGCCACGTCGAAGCGGGTGAGGTCGTGCTCGTCGGCGAACAGACGCCACGTTTCGTCGGCATCCCACCGCGCCGCCAGCCGCCCAAAGCTGACGCAATGCAGCTCGTGCCGGTCGCCGGCCGCACGCTGCAGGTCCTGCAGATACCAACTGTCGGGAGAACAGAGAACAGCGATGCGCATCGACTCGCCCCCTTACGTAGGTCAGGTTTTCCAGCCTGACAACAGCCCGTCAGGCTGGAAAACCTGACCTACCCTGACCAGGAGAAGGCAGGCTGGAGAGCCCCGCCCTACCCGACAAACGACTGCCGAATCACGTCTGGACGGAGTTCGCCGAACCGATGTGTGCGGCCCGTGTCCAGATTAATGAAGGTGACTTCCGCCGGGCTGAACAACAACGGGTCGATCTTGTAGAAATCTCGCCCGTACTTCTCGAAAATGGCAGCGAAAGGCTGGCCGTGGTCCGCCGACGAGGAACTGGGCACGCGCGGGCCGATGGTTGTCAGACGGTCGTCGTCTCCGCGGACCCACAGCGTCACGGAACCGCCGTACAATACTGCGTCGTTGGTGCGGCCGATGCCGGTCAAGTCGTCGGCGGCCACCGGGGGCAGCGGAGCCACGCCGTAGCCGCTCTGCACGTGGGCCAGATTGAAGCCCAGTTGGTGCAATTTGTGCAGGCAGGTCTCGACACTGCGAGCGACCACTTGCACGGTTCCCGCCAAACTGGCCGTGCGGGCCACCAGCAACGTGAGTGCCAGCGGCGTGACGTGGCAGTCGTGAGCCAGTCGCGAGCAGACCTCGTCAGGTGGCAGCTTGCTACTCTCCAGGACCCCCACGGCACACGTGGCCTGCTCGCGGCAGCCGATCACGTCGAAGATCGCCTCCCGCCCGCAGGCAGCTCGCATCGGGCCCGAACCCATCGCAAAGTACTTCTCCCCGGTTATCTGCCACCCGGCATACTGCGCCGCCATGCATGCGGCAACCGGCTGGTCGGTGCTCACCTGGACCGCCGGTCCGGGCCAAATACCCCCGTGTCCAGGCACTAAGCTCACGGCCCCCAATCCGGCCATGCAGATCTCCGCCAGAGCCACTCCGGCCGCCAATCCACCCGGCGCCCGCACTCCGCAGTCGATGACGCGAGCCCCACCCGCCAACTGCTGAACCTCTAGCCGTAGGGGAGACGCCAGTGCGACCAGTTGCTGGCACCGCTGCCACGCAAGTTCATTGAGACTCATCTTGCACCTCGTTTATCCAACTGCCACAGAACGTCGGAGTTCCGACCAACGCACATGAGCGTCGAGCCTGATAACCAACGATCGAATCAGGCTAATCTATCCCGAAGCTACTGTCGCGGCAACGAGCCACGGACGGGCCTGATTGTGCGTTTGCGAATTGTTGCTAGTGCCGCTTCCAGTTCGTTAGTTCCGCGATCTGCATGGGAAAGTGGGCGATCTGGCTGGGATGGCGAGGCTAGGGTGATGCAAAGTTGGGGTTGGCGCAGGAAAGCAATCGGGCAGGTATTGTTTACGGAAGTTGGGCGGCAAAGACGGTGGATATTCCTGGTGTTCTCGCCCCAACGGGGCAGCCACAAATCAGCCCAGGGCACAGCGTCGCGGCGACAGCCGCAGAGCGACGCCCTGGGTCCGGTATCGAAGCAGCTTGGTAGCCCTGAAAGGGCGCGACAAGGCGGCTCTTCTAACTCGCATCGTTCGTCAGACGTGACCAAGGCTTGTTGCGCCCCTTCAGGGCTAGTGTTCTCAATCCTCACATAACCCAGGGCGGCGCTACGCGGCGAACGCCGCTCCGCTCTGCCCTGGGCTGGTATGTGGCTGCCCCTATCGGGGCGAAAACCAGTGGCTCACGATCAGGGCGTTGTCCCGATCTGTCATGTGCGCCCCTTCGGGGCAAGAAGCGAAACAGGCTCTGCCCCTTGCCACCATGCCAATTCCCCATGTCAACCCCAGCTTTGCCTCGCCCTAGGGCGAGGCCCCTGCCGACCCGCATTCGGCAAAGCCGGATGCTTCGCGGCTTCGCGGGAGCGTCGCCCTCCCAAGAGCATACCCGCGGAAGTTACCAAGTGAATACGGCACTAGCAGGGTTGCTGGCCCTTCGCTTAGGCTCCGCCGCCAGCCACCCTCACTATTGCTTTTTCCGAGCACAGTTCCGGACGAAATCCAGGGCGTTAAAATGGGATAGGTAGAGTATCTTTGTTGATTATTCCGAATTTAACGAAAGTTCTGCTTGGGCGATTTCCGATAAAGTCGGCACAGAAGGAACAGCTTCGGCGGGGGCACACACTCAGCGCAAGGACAAGGAAGTATCCCATGTCTATCGTCTCACGGAAAATTAGAGGCTCGGTCTTCATGGGGCTGTTGGCCCTCCTGATCGGGAGCGTTGCCAGCGACGTCTCAGCTCAGTCGTCTGCGAAATACAGCTCCATCCCGGCGAGGTTCAACCATCGCTCCCCGTCGGGGGCGACCACGGAAATTGTCGAGGGCGGTACGTACTTCGACGACGGTGATGGCGGTTTGGTCCCGGCGGGCAGTCCGGCAGCCAAGGCGATCGCTGGTCCAGCCGCTCAGGCCGCACCGCGTCCGACGGCTCAGGCCGCACCCCGTGCAACGGCTCAGGCCAGTGCGAGTTATGTCCCCAGGACGATGGTCAAGGCAGCCGCCAGGCCGAGCGTAGGTTCAGTGAGCCGATCTGCGAGTCGCCACGTCGCCACGGAGGCCGAAGAAGTGTCGCCAGAGCCGATGGAAGAATCGATGCTGGGACACCTGACCGGACCCGCGACCGACGCCGTCTGGGAAGACGACAGTTGCGGCGAGTTCTGCTTGGAGCCTTGCTGCGCCTTCCCGCTGCTGCCGCTGGACAACCTGGAACTCTCGGCTGGCGTGCAAGGTTTCACAGGGCCGGTTAACCGCGGCGGCACCGGCAGCTTCGGCTTCAACGAAGCAATCAACTGGGGAGCGCCGTTTCCGGTGTTCGACCACTGCCTGGGCGTGCAGTTAGGTGCTCGCGCTACGCAGAGCAACCTGTCCGGGGGGGAGTTCGCGGATTCGTCGCGGACGCAGTTTTTTGCCACGGGTGGTTTGTTCCGCCGTGTTGATCTGGGCCTGCAGGGTGGCTTAGTTTTCGACTACTTGGACGACAGTTGGTATCGTCAAGCGAGTCTGGCACAGCTCCGAGGCGAAATCAGCTGGGTCTTTGATTGCCGAGACGATATGGGCTTCTGGTTCACCGCCTCGAACCGTAGCACCACGTCCAATTCCGTCATCCGGCAGACCGTGGTGCAGGGCGGGATTTCCACGGTGCAGGTCAACACTGTCTCCGAAAGCTGGCGAGCCACCGACCTGTATGCTTTCTTCTATCGCCACGCGTTGGGCGAGTGCCGTGATGGCGAAGCGAGGATCTTTGGCGGCTTCACGGGTCAGAGCGATGGCTTGCTCGGGATCGACGCCCGTTTGCCGCTCAGCGATACCTGGGCTGTGGAAGGCGGTTTCATCTATCTGGCCCCGAAGCAAGGCACGGGCCTCGGACCCGATGCCGGACATGGCCAGGAATCTTGGAATCTGGGAATCAACCTGGTGTGGACTCCCGGACGTCAGTGGAGCCAGCCCGACAGCGAGTACTATCGGCCGCTGTTCCCCGTGGCCCACAACGGAGTGTTCATGATGGATCGCAACCCCTAGTGCCAAACGGTTTTCGGGGTTGTCGGTGTCAAGCACGGGGTTTTACGGTTTCGCATAGACGAACCGCCAGCTGGGGTCAGACGTACAGATTTCAGTTTTCGCGGGCAGAAGGCTTTCCCTAGGCTTGGGCACACCACCGCGAAAACTGAAATCTGTACGTCTGACCCCTTGTCTCACGCCCCGTCTCTGCTGAACCGTTGAGTCTCATTCTTTGCGCGCAGGGGCCAAAATATCGTTTGGCACTAGTCCGGTTTTCGAGCGGTCCTTGCTGCGTGCGAAGATCTTACCCTGGTCGACCAGCCACGCAGTTGGGGGCTGGAAAAGAACAAGTCCGTAGTTTGACCGTAGGACGGATTGGCACTTCGGCCCGATGTTTCGGGGCCGAAGTGCCAATCCGTCTTACCATCGATTCGCCAGGTTATTTCTTTACAGTCACTTGCCTCTTACAGCCACCCGCGACGACGGAACCACAGCAGCATGCCACCGGCCACCGAGCAACAGACGCCCCAAAACACCGGATACGTGGCGGCCCACTCATTTTCAGGGATCGGCATGTTCATCCCGTAGACCCCCGCCAGGAACGTCAAGGGGATGAAAATGGTGCCCATGATCGTCAGCACCTTCATAATCTCGTTGGTCCGGTTCGAGAGGATCGAGATATACGTCTCGGTCAAGGCCGTGGCGATTTCACGATAGGTTTCGATCAAGTCGATGATCTGCACGGAATGATCGTACACGTCGCGCAGATAAGTCTGCGCCATCTCGGACAGGCACTCATGCTGTTCACGCTGCAGCTGTGCGAGCAACTCCCGCATCGGCCAGGCGGCGCGGCGGAGCAGCAGCAATTCGCGTTTGATCGCGTGGACCTGCTGCAAGGTGTCCTGGCCGGGCCGGCCCAGCAGCTGTTCTTCCACCTCTTCCAACTGCTCCGAGTAATGCTCCAGCAGCGGAAAGTAGTGGTCCACGATCGCATCGAGCAACGCGTACAGGAGAAAACTTGCGTCGTGTTGCCGGAGTCGCGAGCCGGCCGTCTGCAGCCGCTGGCGGATCGGATCGAAGACGTCGCCGACGGTCTGCTGGAACGTCAGCAGTGTCCGGCGGCCCAGGAAGAAGCTGATCTGATCGAAGTGCGGGTGCCGCTCGTCCTGCTCGACCGCACGGGCCACCACGAACAACCGCCCGGGCTGGTCCGCCGAGCTGGGATAGTCCTCGACCTTGGGTCGTTGCACCGTGTGCAGCACGTCTTCGATCGCTAGCGGATGCAACCAGTACTTCTCGGCCAGCGCGCGGATCACGTCCATTTGCGTCAGGCCAGCAATGTTGATCCAACGCACGCGCGACCAGTCGGGGCGATGGCCAGCGGTGAAAGGCCCGATGTCTATCACGGTCTCGACTTGCACTCGGTCGACGGCGTAGTCGATGCACGTCACTTGGACCGGCGCGACACTGCTGGGTCGGCGCGACAGTTCGTCCGGTTCAATCCCGGCCGGGGCTCCCGGCTCCGGCATGCTCCGCCGCGGCAGGGGCGAGCCGGACCGCTGGAAGCCCGCTCCTGGGGTACGCAGCAACTGCCGAAAGAATCGGCGTAAGCACGCCACAACCGTCACGGTCTGGGGCGGATCGGGGCGATGCATCAGGGTTACTCCTGCCGTGGGAAGACCATTACGTGGAGATCACTTGCCTGCCTTTACAGGCAAGTCCCCACACGGTACGCTGGGCGCGAGTCAGCTCTTTCTCCAGACCCACGCTGTGGCCAATCTTAGCACACCGTCAGGCCGTCCTCCATCGCCGGTCCCGTCACGGATAGCGAACCGCGAAAGCACCCGTGAGTTTATGAAGTCTGGACCACTCCGTATCGCCTACCTGACCGCCGGTGCTGCCGGTATGTACTGCGGCAGCTGCATGCACGACAATACGCTGGCCGCCGCTCTGACACGGCTGGGCGTCGACATCCAGCTGATTCCGGTCTACACGCCGATTCGCACCGACGAGACAGACGTCAGTATTGACCGGGTCTTTCTGGGTGGGATCAACGTGTACCTGCAGCAGAAATTCCGCCTCTTTCGCTACCTGCCCGCGCTGTTGGACCGGGTGCTCAATCAGCCCTGGCTGCTCCGCTGGGTCACGTCCCAGGCGACCGACATCTCGCTGGATGAGTTGGGGGCGTTGACGGTTTCGATGTTGCAAGGACTGCACGGCTTCCAACGCAAAGAGGTCCGCCAACTGTGTCACTGGTTGGCCACGTCCGTCCGGCCCGACGTGGTGGTGCTGACCAACGTGTTGATCGGTGGCTGCATTCCCGAGCTCAAACGTGCACTGCACGTGCCGGTGCTGGTGACCCTGCAGGGCGACGACATCTTTCTGGAGAGCTTGCCCGCACCGCACAAGTCGCGAGCCATCGCGGAAATCCGCCGGCTGACGGCGGACGTCGACGGTTTCCTGGTCCATAGCCAGTACTATGCGGATTTCATGGTGGACTACTTGGGGATCGCGCCGGAGAAATTGCAGCTCGTGCTGCTGGGCATCGACACGAGCGATTTCCCCGCGACGGCCGGCGCTGCGTGGGACGCGCCGCCGACCGTCGGATATCTGGCACGACTCGCCCCGGAGAAGGGCCTGCACGTGTTGGTCGAGGCGTTTCAGCAGTTGCGCACGTTGCCCGGTACGGAACACGCACAGCTGCGGATTGCGGGCTGGCTGAGCCCGAGCCAGCGTGACTACGCAGAGGCCCAGTGGACGAAACTCAGGGCCGCAGGACTCGCCGACGCGTTCCAGTATGCGGGGAGTGTGGACCGGGCGGGTAAGCTCAAGTTCCTGCAGCAAGTGCACGTGTTGTCGGTGCCGACTACGTATCCGGACCCGAAGGGACTGTTTGTGCTGGAGGCGCTGGCAGCCGGAGTGCCGGTGGTGCAGCCCGCGCACGGCGCCTTTCCCGAACTGTTGGCCGCCACCGGCGGCGGTCGTTTGACAACGCCCGACGACCCCCAGACGCTGGCGCAGGCCTTGCATGCCCTGCTGACCGACGACCAGCAACGTCGGCAATTGGGCGAGACCGGGCGTCGCGCGGTGCACGAGCGGTTCCACGCCGCAGCTATGGCCCGCGCGACACTCGAAGTGTTTCAGCGATATGCTGTTTGAGAACCTGACCTCGACAGGCCGACTGCGTACCTGGCCTAAGTGCGCCTCTTCGTAGGTTTCTCGCACGGATGGCAGAGCCAGAGCACGGATGAAGACCGAATCAGAAAGATATCCGTGCTCTGGCTCTGCCATCCGTGCGAGAAACAAAACTTGGAAGATCCAAACAGTGAGTCAACACGACATTTTCAAGCGGCCAAAGGCAATCGGACGGAAATAATCTATCCATCGCGGGGCGTCGTCGCGTCCACGTGGTCGCGTCTCTCCGAGACGCGAAACCCGGTCTCGGAGAGACCGGTCCACGTGAAGCGGGTACACTATTTCCGACTGCTAACCAAACCTGGCCCTCTCCTCAGAGTACCGGGGCGCGGGGAGAAGATCGGGTCGAGGCCGTCGGCTCCTTGGCTCGCGGCCGAGCGCAACAAGGCGATGTTAAGAAAGATTAGTATGCACCTCAAAAATGTCTTGGTTCTGGTCATCGATCGGCTGGGAGCTGCCTATCTGGGGCCGTATGGAAACACGTGGATTGACACGCCCAACTGGAATCGGTTGGCGGCTGAGTCGTTCCTGTTCGATTTCGCACTGGCCGATTCGCCGCGGCTCGCAGCCGTCTACCGTTCGTATTGGCAGGGGGCGCATGCGCTGTCCGCCGCCGTCGGTGGCGACGACCTCGCGCGCCGGATGCAGCGGGCCGGACTCCACACGACGTTGCTGACGGACGATCCGCTGGTGTCCGAATTAGCAGGCGCGGGCAGTTTCCAAGAACGGATCTTCGTGCCGGTCGCTACGCCGGCCGCCACGGCTCCGGCTATCGAACAGACCCAGTTCGCCCAAATCTTCTCGGCCGCAATCCAGACCCTACAGCAATCACGAACGCCGTCCCTCACATGGGTCCATGCCCAAGGTCTGCAGGGTCCTTGGGATGCACCCCTGGAATTTCGCAATCAGTTCGCGGAGGAAGAGGATCCCTTGCCGCCCGCCTTCGTCGTGCCTCCGCAAAAGCGGCTGGTCAAGCCCTTTGACCCGGATGAGCTGCTGGGCGTGACGCACGCTTACGCCGGCCAAGTCGCCTTGCTCGATCTCTGCTTGGGCGCCTTGCTCGATGCCTTGGCCGCGCGCGACGACGCAGATCGGCCGTTGTTGATCGTGACCTCGCCGCGTGGCTATCCACTGGGCGAACATGGGTTGCTCGGCCACGGCGACGACTCGCTGCACGGGGAGTCACTGAATGTGCCCTGCCTGATCCGTTTTCCCGATCAGGCCCACGCCGCGCAGCGTGCTCGCGAGTTGATCCAACCGCCCGACCTGTTCGCCACACTGCTGGATTGGGTGCAGACGCTGCCGGGCGGCGATCGCAGCTGGGGCCAGAGTTTGTTGCCCTTGATCCGCGGCCAATGGCAGCCGGCGCGGGATCGGGCCGCCGCGATCGTTGGTAAACACCGGGCGATTCGCACGCCGGCGTGGTCCCTGTTGCGACACCCGGACGGATCTCGCGAGTTGTTTGCCAAGCCGGACGATCGCTGGGAAGTCAACGAAATCTCGCAGCGTTGCGAAGACGTTGCCAACGAACTGGAACTGGCCTTGAATCAGTTCCAACAGACCGTGCAAGCCGGTCGTCCCGCGGATCTGTCACCGCTGCCAGAATTGCTCACGGTCAGACAAGCCTGAGTCTTGTTTGAAAATGCGGACGACATTGGTTACCCTAGACGCCGTTCCACAAGTCGCATCCTGTGAATCTTCGGCACCTGCACATCCAAGGAGTCAACTGCAATGATTGGTCGCCTCTCCCATCGAGCGTTGTACGTGGGCGCGTGTTTCTGGATGATCGTCGTGGCCTGGGGGTCCGTTCCCGAGACGGCACCGGCCCAAGCTGAACCTGCGAAAGCGGAGGCCGCCGCCGCGAAGCCCGAAGCCGCCGCCGCGAAGCCCGAAGCCGCGCCGGCCAAGGCTGAAACGCCAGCCAGCCATACGGTCAAGAAAGGACTGCTGAAAGTCGCCTTGGATCTGGACGGTGTGTTTGAATCGCAGACGGCCAGCGAGATTGTCGTGCGGCCGGAAGAATGGTCCGCCTCGGGACCGCTGACCGTCCGCAGTGTGGTGAAGCACGGAGCACGCGTCAAGAAGGGCGAGGTGCTGGTCACGTTTGACACCGAGAAGATCGACAAGGCGATCGACGACCTCCGCACCGAGTTGAAACTGACCGAGCTGGGGCTGCAGCAGGCCGACCAGCAGTTGCGGGCGATGGAGAGAACCACGCCGATGGACCTGGAAGCGAACGAACGCGCGGCGCGCATGACGGAAGAAGACCGTAAGTACTTCTTCGAGGTGGAACGTCCGTTCGAACTGAAATCGAACGAGTTCAGTCTAAAGTCCGCTAAGAACATGCTCGAGTATCAAGAGGAAGAATTGCGGCAGCTCGAAAAGATGTATAAAGCCGACGACATCACGGAAGAAACCGAAGAGATCGTCCTGAAACGTACTCGGGACCAGGTGGAATCCGCAAAGATGCTGGTGGAATCGTATCAACTCCGACACGACCACACGCTGAAGTTCACTATTCCGCGTCAGGACGATCGCATTAAAGATTCCAGCCAACGCGCGCTGCTGGAGTCGGAGAAGACCAAGCTCACGCTGCCCATCGCGTTGCAGAAGCAGCGGCTGGATCTAGACAAGTTGCGAGTGCAGCAGGCCCGCTCCGGACAGAGACTGAAAGAATTGCTGGCCGATCGGGAGCTGCTGATCGTCAAGTCCCCGCTGGAAGGCCTGGCCTACTACGGCAAGAGCACCCGCGGCAAGTTCGCCGATGCCCAGACGGTGGCCGAGATGCTCCGCCCACACGGTAACGTCCAACCCAACCAGGTGTTCATGACCGTGGTGCAGCCGCAGTCGGTAATGATTCGAGCAACGGTTCCTGAAGAGCAACTGCACCGCCTGCGTCCGGGCCTGTCCGGTGTGGCAATCCCCAGCGGTTATCCGGATTTGAAGCTGCCGGCGGTGATCACTCGCGTGAGCGACGTGCCGCTAGGTCCTGGCGGATTCGATGCGCAGTTGAAGGTGACGCTCGACAAGAACGCCCAGCCCGTCGTGCCCGGCGTGGTGGTGCCCGGCCTGGTGGTGCCCGGCCTGGTGTGCAAAGTGAAGCTGGTGCCCTATCTGAAGAAGGACGCCCTGATCGTGCCGCCGAAAGCCGTGCTGACCGACGATCTGGACGACCAACCGTACGTCACTCTGTTGGCGAAGGACGGCAAGACCAGCAAACGCCCGGTCACCGTGGGGAACAAGACCGACAAGGCCGTCGAGATCCTCAAAGGTCTGGCCGAAGGCGACCAGGTACTGCTGGAAGCCCCTAAAGACGCGAAGTAAGGAGGCTGGACAATGCACCTGCGACATGCTTGGGCGTGGACCCTGGTCCTGATCTGTCTGCCGGTCTGGGCCGAGGACAAAACCTCACCGCCACCTCCGGCTGCGGCCACCAGCGGACCGCAGCCAAAGCGGATCGAACCGCCCGCGGCGGAGGACGTGGAGCGTACCATCCGCCGGGGCGTCGAGTTCCTGCTGCTGCGGCAGAATCAGAACGGCTCGTGGGGTTCGGCCGACAGCAGCCGGCCCGCGGAGGTCTATGCGCCCGTTCCCGGCGCGCATCAGGCTTTTCGCGCGGCGGTGACGGCCCTGTGCCTGGCGGCGCTGATCGAAGCCGGCGGCGACGGATCGGACGTGGCCCGCGCCATCGACCGCGGCGAACTGTGGCTGTTCACGGAACTACCCAAAGTGCGCCGCGCTAGCCCCGACACGTTTTACAACAGCTGGACGCATGCTTACGGGATTCAGGCCCTGGTGCGATTGCTTGGGCGCCGGCCCGACGATCAAGTGCGTGGCCAGAAGATTCGCGAGTTGATCGCCCAGCAAATCGACATGCTCGACCGCTACGAGGTCGTCAACGGCGGCTGGGCCTACTACGACTTCGAATCGCATACGCAAAAACCCAGCGGTTCCACCATCAGCTTTGTGACGGCCACCGTGCTGGTGGCGCTGGACGAGGCGCGGCAGGTGGGCGTCGACTCGCCGAGCCGCTTGATCGAGCGTGGCCGGGCCTCCATGCTTCGCCAACGCAAGCCCGACTTCTCCTATTTATACGGCGAGTACCTCAAGGGCCGGCCCATGCGTCCGATCAACCGTCCCGGCGGCAGCTTGGGCCGGTCGCAAGCCTGCAACCTTGCGCTGCGGTTATGGGGCGATCAGCAGGTCACGGACGAGGTGCTCAAGACGTGGCTCGATCGGCTGTTTGCCCGCAACGGTTGGCTGGACATCGGGCGCAAGCGTCCGATTCCTCACGAGGCGTGGTTCCAGGTGGCCGGCTATTTCTTCTACTACGGCCACTACTACGCGGGGCGTTGCATCGAGTTGCTGCCGGAAACGGACCGCCAGCCGTACCAAGACCATTTGGCGGCCGTGCTGATCGCCCTGCAAGAGAAGGACGGTTCGTGGTGGGATTTCCCGCTGTACGATTACCACCAACAGTACGGCACCGCCTTCGCGCTGATGTCCCTACAGCGGTGCCGATAACTTCACCAACGTGTACAATGCCGGTGTCGGCGTTACCCCGCGAAGGGGATCCACTTCTCAGGAGGACTCCATGATGTGCGCTCGTTGCTCGATCCGGTGGCGTGTTCTGGTTCCGGCCGTGGTGCTGGCGTGTGGGTTGGCAGCCCTAACGCTGGCGGCAGAGCCCGCCGCACCCGCGGCGAAATCTCCGGGCGAAAAGAAGTCGCCCCTCTATCCGCACGTGACTGTGTCCACCTGGTACGAAGTCGATCCGCTCTGGCCGCAACGGCCGCAGGACAAGCCGTTTGGCCAAACGCCGGGGATCGCCGTGGACGGCCGCGATCAGGTCTGGGTTTTCACGCGGGCCAATCCCACCGTGCACCTCTACGATGCGGCAGGCAAGTTCCAGCGGGCCTGGGGCGAAGAGGTCTTCGGTCCGGCATTCCAGAAACTAGTGGCACATCACATCAAGCTCGACCAGCAAGGCCAGGTGTGGCTGGCCGACGTGGGCAATCATGTCATCTGGCAGGTCAGTCCGACCGGCAAGGTGCTCAAGACGCTGGGCACGACTGGCGAACCCGGTTGTGACGAGACGCACTTGAACAAGCCCACCGACATGGCGATCACGCCCCAGGGCGACGTGTTTGTCTCGGACGGCTACGGCAACGCCCGTGTGGTCCACTTCGACGCCCAAGGCAAGTTCGTCAAGGCCTGGGGCAAGCTGGGCTCGGCGCCCGGCGAGTTCAGCCTGGTCCATGCCATTGTGGTGGACAGCCAAGGCCGGTTGTACGTGGCGGATCGCAATAATGTGCGTATACAGGTCTTCGATCAGGGCGGCCGGTTCCTGGACCAGTGGACCAACCTGATCGTGCCGTGGGGCCTGTGGATGATGCCCAAGGACGAGATCTGGGTCTGCGGCTGTTCACCGATGGCTTGGCGCGAGACGGACGACTGCCTGAGCTGCCCGCCCAAAGACCAGATCTTCATGAAGTTCGCTGCCACGGGCCGAGTCTTGCAGCTGTGGACGACTCCCAAAGGCGTCGACGGCGCGGAGCAGCCGGGTGATTTGAACTGGGTCCATGGCGTGGCCGTCGACTCGCAGGGCAATATCTACGCCGGGGACATCATCGGCAAGCGGGCGCAGAAGTTCGTCCGGCATTAAGCCCTCTTGCTGTGAATATCTTTGCCTCGTCCAAGACCCGCAAATCGCTCTGGTTACGAGGCTCTCGTAACCCACTGGACGCGAGGCTCTGGAGAGCCATGCTACGGGACGCGGTTTCAAATCTTCCCCAGCTCCTGGAAAATCGCATCGGTCGCCAGTTCGTCCGGTTGGGCGGCATGTATATCAGCGGCCAAATCGTCCAGCCAGTCCTCGCTCTCCGCCGCGGGCCATACGGGCACCGGCGATTGCATCCCCGCAGCCGGCAACACAACCTGGTCCATAGCCGGAGCCGGCGGGCCAACGGCTGTGGGGGACGATCC
>JAPLNJ010000898.1 GCA_026692885.1 Planctomycetota bacterium
AGCCACCAGCCACCCTGCTAGCGTTTTGCGCAAGGTTCCGATCAAGGCCCCCTGCGGCTGTCACCAAGTAGATCCGGCTTTCCAGCCTGACGCGAACCGAGCGTTTGCCTGAAAAGCCTGTCCTACAGCTGGCGAGCATCACACCGCCTCAGCCTCCAACGCTACCGGCTCTCTTGTCCCACAACGCCGACGCCATACAGCGTCTCGCCGCCGCGGAGGAAGAGCATTTTACCGTCGGGGACGGGCGAGGCGCCGGAGCCGCGGTCGAGATAGCTGCGACCCAATTCCCGGTACTGCGAGCCCGGTGCGAGCACCAGCGTCTCGCCCGCGTCATTGCCCAGCAGCAACCGCGCGCCGGCCAAAGTCAGGCTGGGATAGAGATTGGCCGGCTCCCGGCCCGGCTTCCCGGATGCCGAGCGGATTTCCAGTTCCTGCTGGAAGACCAGCTTGCCGGTCCCGGCCTCAAGGACGTACAGCGTGCCCTCGTTGGCGGCACAGTAGACGAGGCCCTCGTGACAGATCGGCGAGGCGAAGAACTCACCGTCCAGGTCGTCGTTCTCCCAAAGTTGCTCGCAGACGAGTTTCTCTCCGGGCTGATCCGGTAACCGCACAGCCACCGCCGGGGGGCCGACGAAGTAGACCCTGCCTGCGTACACCACCGGGCTGGCGTACGTGCCCCTGGCCAAGCCACTGGCGAGCAGCTTGCCATCGCTGACGCGCACGCAGTCTCCATTCGGCGTGATCGCCACCGCGACGTCTCCGATCCGAGCGACGACAGGTGTGCCGTACGTGGGTTTGGCCTGCAAAGTCTGCCAGAGAATCTCGCCAGTTTGCGGGTCGAGTGCGACCAGCCCGCCGAGGCTCACCAACAGTCTTCCTTCAGCCAAGACGGGCGAGACGCTCCGGCCGTACTCCGTCAGCAGCGGTAGGTCGAGGTGCCGGATCCAACGCCGGCTGCCGGCGAGGTCGTAACCAACCACGATGCCCGTCCCGAAGCAGGCGTAGACGAACGAGCCGTCCGTGACCGGCGTGGGCGTGGCGTAGCCGCAACCTGGGGCGGTCGTGGGCCGCTTCGCGGATACCGTGCTGCCGGGCGGCAGGCTTTGGTAGCCGTTGTCCGTGCTCCACAGCAGCTTGCCAGTCTCGCGGTCCAGCGCCAGCAGTTTGTCGGGCTCGGCGGTCACGAAGATCCTGCCCGGAAGAATCGACTGGCTCCGGGGCATGGATGCCCGCTGCTTGTCCCCTTTTCCAGGATCCGCGACCACGGGCGTGGACTGCCCCTTGCCCACCTTGGTCTTCCAGAGGATGTTCGCGCCGGCGACGAGATCCCAGGTCAACGGCGGTTGAGCCTCGGCGTACCGCCCGGTGCCGTCGCCCCGCCAGCCGGTCCCCTCGGCTGCCGCAGCAGTGCGGGTCGCCGTGGTCCCAGCAGCCACAGACAGGACCACGAGCCAAACGGTTGACAGACAGTGGTTCAAGTCAGGCATATCGTCGGATGTTCCCTCAGTCTGCGGTGCTGACGACAATAGGCACGTTTCTAATTGCCCGAACCATGGGCTGCGCCTAGCATCAAGCGATTATTCAAATTGTCGGCACTCACTTTGGAATTCTACGAATGCCCCCCGGCTTGTCTAGGGGACGGTTACGCTCGTTGCTACGAGATCAGGACTACTTGGTGCCCGTGCTCTCTCGCACTTAACCTGATATCTTAGGGAGACTGAAGACTCGATCTTACCTGGAACGACACCATGACAACCGGCGGCAAAGTTCCCCATGGTCCCAAACACAAGGGCCTGACGGCGGCCGAAGTCGAAGCCAGCCGGCGCGAGCACGGCGCGAATGTGCTAACCCCGCCCGCCCGGGAGCCCTGGTGGAGCTTGTTCCTGGAGAAGTTCGACGATCCCGTGATCCGCATTCTGCTGATCGCCGCCGTGATCGCGATCGGCGCCGGAGCGGTCCACGGACAATACCTGGAAGGTTTGGGGATCATCGCGGCCGTGCTCCTGGCGACGACGCTGGCCTTCTTCAACGAATGGAAGGCGAACAAGGAGTTCGACATCCTGAATCAGGTCAACGACGACGTGCCGATCAAGGTGATCCGCGCGGCCCAGTTCACGTCCGTCCCGCGCCGCGACTTGGTGGTGGGCGATCTGGTCCTGGTGGAGGCTGGCGAGGAAGTACCGGCCGACGGCACGCTCCTGGAGGCGGTGTCCCTGCAGGTCAACGAATCCGGCCTGACGGGCGAGTCGGAACCGAATGTCAAAGTGGCCCAGGACGATCCGCGCAAGGAGCCGCTGAAGAAAACAACCTATCCGGCCGACGCCGTCTTACGCGGCGCGCTGCTGCTGGACGGACACGGCCTGTTCCGGGTGCTGGCGGTGGGGGATGGCACCGAGATCGGCAAGACGATTCGGGCGGCTTCCGAAGACACCGGCGAAGTCACACCCTTGAATCGGCAACTCGAACGCTTGAGCAAGGTGATCGGCGTCGTCGGTTTGGCGGTGGCCGTGGCGACGTTCGCCGCCTTGGTCGTCCGCGGGGTGGTGGTTGGCGAGGTCGTGCTGAGCGCCCCCCAGTGGACGGTCGCTGGGATTCTGGCCGTGGGGATGGCGGCGGCCTTCTCGCTCGTCTGGGCGCCGATGGTCTGCGACGCTCTGGAATTGGCGTTCGGCAGCGCAGCCCCGTCCTGGCTGGGCGATGATGACGACGATACGGGCGCGGCCGTCCGCCGCTGGCTGACTGTCCTGGGTCTGGGAGCCTTGGTGATCGCTCTCGGTCTGGGAGGAGGCTGGGCGCTGGGGCTCGTCCCGGCAGCACCCGGGGACTGGCTGCCGGGAGCGGTCTGGGCCAAGTTCCTCAACTTCTTCATGATTGGGGTCACAATCATCGTGGTTGCGGTGCCGGAGGGCTTGGCGATGAGCGTCACGCTCAGCCTGGCCTACAGCATGCGAAAAATGACTGCCGCCAACACGCTGGTCCGCAAGCTGCACGCCTGTGAAACGATCGGGGCCGCCACCGTCATCTGTTCCGACAAGACCGGCACCCTGACGATGAACGAAATGCGGGTCTTCGAGGCCAGCTTCCCGGCCCTTCAGGGCCAGCCGGTAAACCCGGACGACCCCCTGGGCAGCCTCATTGTGGAAGCCATCTGCAGCAACACGACCGCGCACCTGGGACGGGAGGGGGCCACAGCCACGCAGGCCCTGGGCAATCCCACGGAAGGTGCGCTCCTGTTCTGGCTCGAAGACCAAGACATCGATTACGTCCAGCAGCGGGACGCCTTTCCGATCACCTATCAGCTCACGTTTTCCACCGAACGTAAGTGGATGGGCACGTTCGGCAGATCCCCACGGACCAACCAGCTGGTGTTCCACGTCAAGGGCGCTCCCGAACTGGTCCTGGCCCGCTGTAGCCACGTGCTGACTCCCCGCGGCCTGGAGCCGCTGCACCAGCACTCCGCGCAGCTGAACCGCGAACTGGTCAGCTACCAGGCACGGGGCATGCGGACACTGGCTTTGGCCTACCACGAGAGTCCACCTTACAGCCAAGACATGCATCTCGAAGAGGCCGCACACGGTCTCACCTGGTTGGGCTTTCTGGCAATTGCTGATCCGGTGCGGGCCGAGGTGCCCTCGGCCGTGCAGACCTGCCGACGGGCTGGTATTCGAATCACCATGGTCACCGGCGACAATCCGGAAACGTCGCAAGAAATTGCCCGACAGATCGGCCTCTGGGGGCCGGAAGACCAGCGCGAGCAGCACCTGCTGGGACCGGATTTCCAGAAGCTGACAGACCAGGAAGCCGGCACCGCGGCTGCCCGTCTGAAGATTCTCTCCCGTGCCAAACCGCTGGACAAGGTCCGCTTGGTGCGCTCGCTGCAAGCCCAGGGCGAAATCGTGGCGGTGACGGGGGATGGCATCAACGATTGTGGGGCCCTGAACTACGCCAACGTCGGCTTGGCGATGGGCAAGACCGGCAAAGCTGCCGCCAAAGAAGCCAGCGACATCATTCTGCTCGACGACTCGTTCCGCACGATTGTGGACGCCGTCATGTGGGGCCGCTCCCTGTATCAAAACATCCAGCGTTTCATTCTGTTTCAGCTGACGATCAACGTGGCCGCGTTAGGCATCGCTTTGCTGGGGCCTTTCCTCGGCGTGGAACTCCCGCTCACGGTGATCCAGATGTTGTGGGTCAATCTGATCATGGACACGTTTGCCGCCTTGGCCCTGGCCACGGAACCGCCGCACCGGGAAGTCTTGAATCGGCCGCCGCGCTCGGCCCAGGACTTCATCGTGACCAGAACGATGGCCGTGAATATCTTCGGGGTCGGGGCGGTCTTCCTGGTGGTCCTGATCGGCCTGCTGAAATACATCCAACAGGATGGCGTCACGCCCTATGAGCTGTCGGTGTTCTTCACGGTGTTTGTGATGCTGCAATTCTGGAACCTGTTCAACGCCCGCTGCCTGGGCCTGAATCGCTCGGCCTTCAGCGGCATCGGGAACAACCGCGGGTTCATCCTGATCGCGGCAGCCATCTTCTTAGGACAAATCGCCATCGTCCAGTTCGGCGGCAGCCTGTTCCGCACGGAGCCGCTAAGCTGGCAGGATTGGGTACTGATCACGGTGGCCACGTCCGTGGTCTTGTGGGTGGGCGAAATAGTGCGGCTGGTCTCGCGACGGCGCACCCGTTCCGCGGGCTCGTAGCCGATGCTTATTGAGTCCTAGGTCGCCAATGGAAAACGAGAGGAACGTGGCCTGGGAGGGCGACGCTCCCGCGGAGCCGTGGGCCGTCCCGGACGGCCCGTTCCGGCTCGGCAGGAGCCTCGCCCTCCCAGGCCATTGGCGCCCTCCCAGGCCATTGGCAACCTTCCTTCAGCTACCGCTTCTTCAACGTCAGACTGATGCCGAAACTCTCCATCATGACGAACGATGTTTCCAGGTCCGGGTTCTTGGTGATGGCCTCGATGTAACGTGGGTCGGGCATGGGACGATGCATGTCGTGGCCCAGGATCAGGCCGCCAGGGCGGACCAACGGCAAGAGTTTTTCCAGGTAGTCGAGATAGCCCTTCTTGTCGGCGTCCAGGAACAGTACGTCAATCGGCTCCTTGTGTTGCTTGACCGTCTCATGTGCGTCGCCTTCGATAATCGTGATCAGATCGTCGACCCCGGCCTTCTCGAAATTCGCTTTCGCGATCTTGATCATGTTGGGATCCAGCTCGTGGGTGATCAATTTGCCGCCCGTCGCCCGCACCCCCAACGCCAGCCAGATGCCCGAATAGCCGCTGGACGTGCCGATCTCGACGACCCGTTTTGCACCGGCGAACTCGGTCAACTGACGCAACAATCGTCCTTCGCGAGTGGTCACATTCAGATACCAGCGGCCCTCGCTGATCTGGTCCAACGCGGCGAGCGCCTGTTTTTCCTGGTCGGTCTTGCCCAACGCCGGATGCTCAAACTCTGTAGTCCCCCCGAACCCAAAGCCGGGGCGCTCAGCACGGCCCTCCGGCGACTGAGCCGAAACCCAGGTACTGGGCAGGCACAAAACAGCAACAACACTGATGCCGAGCAGGATTTGTCTCATGGCGTTAACCTCCGTTGAAGATCCAGGCTGCGACGCGGGCTGACGGAGTGCGATGCTCCATCCTGCGCAAGTGTAACAGTTTGCAACCCGGCCGCAACCACGTAGCATGGCTCTCGTAGCATGGCTCTCCAGAGCCGTGTGGTTCGACTCCTCGGTGGCTAGTCGCTCTCGATCCTGGGCCTTGATCATAACGTTGCGAAATACTCGCAGTGTCGTGATCGCCCCCGAGAAGATCCCGACGTAAGTCGGTGGGAGTGTTCCCGCCCTGTGCCTAACCCGGAGCCCCATATCCGACCGGCCCGACTCGTCGGGCGGCGGGCAGCCGACGAGTCGGGAGAACTCGGTGAGACGCCGCGGTGTTAGGAGTTGGCGGG
>JAPLNJ010000899.1 GCA_026692885.1 Planctomycetota bacterium
GTCCGGGTGGCTGGCGGCTGAGCCTAAGCGAAGCCCCAGTACCCGGTTTCTGGGGCATCGCTGCACTCTGCCCCAGCCACCCTGACCCCCTGCTGCTAGAGTTTTGCGCAACGTTATGATCAAGGCCGCGCGAACTGCATCCAGCCTGCGCATTCTGCGTCAGTTCGCGGTGACCGACTTCCGCCGGTGCGAATTGCTCTTGAATCCTTGACTTCACCGGCGTATTCTCCGCGCGCTTGTCGCAGGGGTGCCGTTTCTTGTCACCTGAATCGCCTTTTCTCTTCGGAAAGTACCGGTGAAAACAACACGGCCGATAACCAGGCTCGGCGGTGCCGCAATTTCGTGCGGCGTTGGCATCGCAGCCATCGTGATACTTCTGAACGTGGGCCACGCGCAGGCTCCGCCGGTTCCCGCGTCCGAGTACAAGGCGTACTCGCTGAAGTACGCCTCGGCGGCGGACGTAGAACAGGTCCTGACAGAAAAGTTGGCCGGCACGGGCAGTTCGACGCAGGTGGTCGCAGATGCCAAAGGCCGCCAGATTCTCGTGCGTGGTCCGGATCCGAGTCAGCAGGTGGCCCGGCAGGTGATCGAGTCGCTGGACCGGCCGGCCCCGACGGCAACCGCGCTGAAGGAGCAATTCATCCCCCTGATCCATATCCGCCCAAGCGAGTTGGAAACTATCCTGCGCCAGAGGTTTCGTGAGCGTCTGGTGCTGCTCGGCCAGCAGCGCCCAAACTACGCCGAATACCGTTATGTCGGCGGCCGGAGCGGCGCCGTCCGACTCGGTTTCGACGGGCAACGTGGAGGAGTGGTCATCTTCGGTTCCGGGCCGGCTGCCAACCAGTGGGGCCGTTTGATGCACAGCCTGGATGTGCCTCCGCAGTCGGGCGATGAGATCACCGAGGTGGTCCCGCTGTACAACGCCGACCCGCGTAAAGTGCAAGAAGCCGTTGAGGCGTCGCGCGCCGGGGGCGCAGCGGACATCCCTACGGGCGGGACTCGCAGCCGCGGCCCGGCACCGCCGGAAAACCGCCAAGGACGGGTGTTGAACAACCACGCGATCCGCTTGGTCACCCACCTATTTCAGGACCCGGAGGAGGAATCCGACGGAAAGCCGCCCGCAGAGCTGGCGCCAGTCAAGCCTAACCAAGCCCCCACGGGCGCAGCACCGGCAGCCACGCCCGTGGAAGAACGTCTGCGGAAGCTCCGCGACTTGGGGCTGGACGTGGAAATCGAGACCCTGCCGGATCTGGACGCAATCATCATCCGCGGCCGCAAACGCGACGTGGAAGAGGCCAAACGGATCATCCAAGAGATCGAACGGCTCAGCGTCGAAGCCGAGCCGGCCATCGAGCTCTACCAACTCCGGCACGTGCAGGGGGAAGCCCTCTCGGACATCATTCGGCAGGTGCAAGTGGACATCTTGTCCGGACACCAGGGCCGCGTGACCATCCTGCCGCTGGGCAAGCCCAACGCGCTGCTGTTGATCGGTTGGGGCGAGACCGTCAAGAAGGCCAAGGAACTGATCGCCAAACTCGATCAGCCGGTCGATCCGCTGGCCGAACAACGGGTCTTCCGCCTGCGCAACGCTGCCGCGTCGGCGGTCAGCGCGACGATCACCCAGTTCTTCGCCACCCCCTTCGGCCTGGAACCCCGGATCAAAGTCACGGCCGATCCGCGGACGAACTCGCTGGTGGTCCGAGCGGCACCGCGGGATCTCGCCGAAGTGGAGATGCTCGTGGAGAAGCTGGATTCCTGGGACACCGCCACCGTCTTTCGGACGCGGATCTTCAAGCTCTACAACACGCTGGCCATGGATGTTTACGCTACGCTGCAAGGCGCGATCGACGCCGCGCGGGGCGCCGGCACGAGCGGCGGTGCGACCGGCGCCACGGCCGGCCAGAAGTCTGCCGCATTGGAATTGCTGACCGTCGACCCCAGCAATCCCCAGCGCGAGCGGCTGCTGCGGTCCGGCATTCTGAACGATGTGCGGGTCACGCCCGACCCCCGTCTGAACCTGCTGTTGATCTCTGCGCCGCCCGCGAACATGGATCTCCTGGCGGCGCTGATCAAGGAACTGGACTCACCCGGCGCGGTGGCTCAAATCAAGGTCTTTCGCATCGTCAACGGTGACGCCAATGCCATGTCGCTGATGCTGCGCGGCCTCTTGCCAGCTCAGACCGGCGCCGCGGGGCCGCCGCTCTCGGTAGCCGAGGGAGAACCGGCGACGATGGGCCTGCGGTTCTCGACCGATGTCCGGACCAATTCCATCATCGCCATCGGCTCGACCGGCGACCTGCGGATCGTGGAGGCATTGATCATGCGGCTGGACGCCTTGGACGTCAAGGAACGCAAGACCATTGTCGTGCGGCTGAAGAATTCACCCGCGAACGACGTGGCGAATGCGGTCAACCGTTTTCTGAGCAGCCAGCGCACGCTGCAATTGGCGGCGGCGGGCGCAACCAGCCCGTTCCAACAGCTCGAAAGCGAAGTGGTCGTCGTGGCCGAGTCGGTCAGCAATTCGCTGATCATCAGCGCCACGCCGCGATTCTTTGTAGAGATCAGCGAGTTGGTCGAGAAGCTCGACGCCCAGCCGGCTCAAGTGATGATCCAGGTCTTGATCGCCGAGGTGACCCTGGGCAGTGCCGACGAGTTCGGCGTCGAAATGGGCCTGCAGGACTCGGTGCTGTTCGACCGCAGCGCGCTGTCCGGTAATTTGGCGAGCCAGACGACGACGGGCACAACTTACAACCCTGTCAGTGGAAATCTCAACTCGTCCTCGACCCTCCAGTCCTTTCCCGCGGCGACCCTCAGCCCCGGCTACCTGTTCAACAGCCCAATTCTGGGCAACGGCGCCACCAACGGCGCCACGAACTCCCAGAATTCAGGACTCGTCGGCGGGCAAGGCCTGACCAGCCTCGACGTGGGGCGGGTCAGTAAGAACCTGGGGTTCGGGGGGTTGGTCCTGTCAGCCAGCAGCGATGCGGTCAGCGTCTTGCTCCGGGCACTGCAGGAATCGCACCGCATGGAGGTGCTGGGCCGGCCGCACATCATGACGCTGGACAATCAGCCGGCGTTCATTCAGATCGGCAAGCGTGTCCCGCGCGTCACCGGAAACATGGTCTCCACCGTGGGCGTTGGACAGGTCTACAACACGTTCGAACTGGTCAACGTCGGCCTGATCCTGGGAGTCACCCCGCGCATCAGCCCCGATGGCATGGTCGTGATGGAGATCGACGCCGAAAAATCCGAGGTGAACTATACCGACGGACTGCCCATCTCGATCACCGGCACAACGACGGGCACGGACCTGACGAGCATACGTGCCCCGGCCTTCGACACGACCATGGTCCAGACGACGGTCAGCGCCGCCGACGGCGAGACGATTGTGCTCGGCGGATTGATCCAGAAGAGCGAAGAGAATGTCGAACGCAAGGTGCCTTACCTGGGGGATATCCCGGTGTTGGGCAACCTGTTCAAGTACCATTTTGAACGTAGCGCGCGGAGGGAGTTGCTGATCGTCCTGACCCCGCATGTCGTCCGCGACACAAAGGACGCCGAGCGAATCAAGCGGATCGAGTCGGCCCGTATGCACTGGTGCCTGCAAGCGGTGCGGGAGATTCACAACGATGCGGGTTTGACCAGTGCCTGCGAGGTGGGGGAAGTGATCTATCCCGACGAGAATCCGTGGGGCACGCCGGAAGGTGCGACAGGTGCGAAGACGCCGAAGTCCCCGGAGTCCCGGAACGGGCCCGAGCCACTGCCGGTCCCCGCTGGCAATCATTCCGCTCCCGCGCCGTTCGAGCCACAACTGGCTCCGCCGGTCCAGCGGGCCGATCCGCAGGAGCCGGCAGATCCGCAGAGCCGTGCACGCCGCCTTCCGGGACCTGAAGGCGGCTGGGCCGCCCCGGTTGGCTACAACAACCCGTCCCAACCGGCCAATCCGTATCCACCCGGTGCTGCGGCAGTCCGTGCGGGACCAGCCGACCGGCCTTAGACCAATTAAAGAACGCAGCTGCACGGGTGGGGTCGGGTGTCTTAGTTTCGAAAACGACCCCGTCCAGCTCGCCTGGACGGTGAGAAAAGTCTTGTAAGCGAGATCGCGACCGAGGCCTCGATCGGAACCTTGCGCAAAACGCTAGCAGGGTGGCTGGTGGCTGAGCCTAGGCGAAGCCCCAGCAACGGTGGACTGGGGCTTCGCTTAGGCTCAGCCGCCAGCCACCCGGACCGTGGCCAGCACGGACAGCAGTGCGCAACCTTATGATCAAGGCCCGCGACCGACGTTCACCGCCTTCCTCCCTTCCCCAGCCTGCCGCCTCCGGCGGCAGGCTGGGGAAGGGAGGGGTACGGCTGCGTTCGCGATCTCGCTCACAAGACTCCTTCACCGGCCGCGCAAGGCGGCAGGGGTCGAAGTGAGACACCCGCCCCTTAACTTCGGCGAATCGAGACCTATCCGATGCGATGTGACACAAGACCACAAAGCCCGTTCGCACTTGCGGGTCTGCTCGCAGCCGCGTTCCTCGTCGGCTGCACGCCCTTGAATCTTCGTGACAACCTCAGTTTCTGGCGTTCCGATCCACAGCCCCAGACCCCCACGCGAGTCGTCGCGTTCTGGACCGACGAAGTGCTGTCGCAGCCAGGCAAGGCACCCGTACGCGGGTTCGCGGGTCGCATCATGTTCTACAACGACAAGGAGAAAGGCAAGGGCAAAGACAAGGACCTGCAATCCGTCCTGGTCGCGGGGACCTTCACGGTCTTTGCCTTTGAAGATACCGATGGCGACGGCGGGTACTCGGCTCCAGAGAAGCGATTTGTCTATCGTCCGGAGCAATTGAAGAAGTACTACAGTCCGTCCGAGTTGGGCCCCTCGTACAGTCTCTGGTTGCCGTGGGATGAAGTCGGCGGACCCGAGCGAAAGCTTTGCCTGATTGCGCGTTTCGAGCCGCCCAAGGACCCGCCGATTGCCTCCGGCCCGGCCCACAAGGTATTGCCTGGGACCCCGCCCGGGCCCGGCGAGCCTGGCAGCAAGGTGATGCGGATGACGAAGAGCGAGTCGCCTCGGCCCGTGCGTCCAGTTGCCTTTGACGCAGCCGTTCCCCCGCAATCGCCGCTAGCACCCGCCGCCGCGGCCATTACCATCGACGTGCCTCGCGAATTCGCCGAGCGCAGCCGGAACTCGGCGGGTCAGGCCGCTGATTCGCAGCTCGGTGCCGGTGCCGGTGCCGGATCAGCGCGACCGGTGGAGTCCGTCACTTCCCAGCCGCTGAATCGGTCGACGGTTCACTCGCCGGCTGTCGAGTCAGGGGAGCCGCGATCCGGGGAAGCGGTTGCGGATCCTGCGGGAGCGGCGACACCAGCAGATCGTTACGCACGGCCGAGATTCCCGGCTCAAAGAGAACCAACTGCGCGGCCAAGGTACGATCCCGTGCGAGATTCCCGGCTCAAAGAGAACCAGCTGCGCGGCCAAGGTACGATCCCGTGCGGAGACAACCACTCCCCGCAGCGTGGCAACATCGCCTGCCACCGACACCTCGATCTGATTGGCCGGGTGCAGCCCAGGAATCGCCTTCAAATGACGAGTCAGCGCCGCACTGATCTTAACCGTTGGCGCACGTGGCACGTCGAAACCGACCGTCAGCCGCGGGTCGTTGACCCGCGGTGGCTTCGAGACCACCGTCGTCCCGGCGCTCCCTCCTGGAAAACGCGCGTCACCCACGGCCGGAGGGACTTGTTCTTCCTTCGCCGCAGTCGTCGCCCCGACGAACGCCTTCGCCTTCTGCGCGTCGGCGCCGATAAAGACGCCCCCACGGCGGTTCCGACGCAAGTAGCGTTCATCGCCTTGCAGGAGACTGCCGTTTTCCGTCGTGCGGGACGCCCCCGTCCCCTGTCCACCGGGCCGCGCGGGCGCGCCGAACGTCTGACCGGGCATTCCGCGCAGCGGTTGCACTGACGCCGCGGTCCCCAACTTCGACGCACCGAGTTGCGGTGCTTGTGCCGCCTGCGGTGCGGCGGACAGCGACGGAACTCCCGTCCCCTGCGCCAACGCAGGCATCTCGCATAGGCAGGCAGTCGGGTGCCAAAGGCTACCCGCGTGGCTGCCGCCCCAAAGGGCGGTCAAGGCTAGGCCGACGCGCAGGATCGTCGATTTCATCGCAGGACCTCCTGGGAGGCAAACTCCGGGCGGGAAACGAATTCAAGAACGGTGGGCAGCGGCATTGTCGGGCGAGTCCGAGCTGCAACACCGCGGTGCATTCTAGCCCAGCCGATCCCGATGGGCAACATCCGGGGCGCCACAGCTCGCAGTTTACCGTGTCGGGGCTGTCGGCGAAGAACCCTGTTCGCCCACCGTCAATTCGTTCTTGACCTGCCAAATGCCAGGTTCAAACCGGGCCAACAATTCCACCAACTGGCGATCGTGTTCCGTCGCGACTCGGCCACGGAGGATGGCCGTCTCGTTTCGGAGCGTCACACTGATCGGCGAGATCTGTTGGATCCGATCGTTGCGGCGGATCATGTCGGCGACTGTGGCAGCGGGGCTATCGTCGGGGGACGAAACCTCAAATCCGACCGCGAACACCGGAGGCCGGACCATGGCGCCGGCAGCGCCAGTTGTCGGCGAAACACGACTTGGCACTGCCGGAGCACCGAAGGACTCGGTCGCAGGAGCGCGGAACCACTGCTCCGGCCGCGGTGGCGCATCCGGCTGAGACACGGCGGGGCGTGACGCCGAAGCGGCCTGCGGACTGGCGGGGGTCTCCTCCGTGGCCGCCGGAAGAGGCTGCACCGGCACCGGACGCGACAGCCAACGCTCAAGACCCTGCTCCGCAGGGAAGCGGGGGGTGACCTCGCGACCCGCTTCCTGGCCCACAGAAAATTGCCAGGGCATTGCGGGGAACTGCATACCGTCGCTCCGCCCTCTGCCTAGGAATTGGCCAGCCGGGCCAGTCACTATTCCTCCCCGAAGTGCACCGGGGCGCGGGCTCACCACCTGACCCAGCGTCCGATCTCCAAACATCCCGTGAACCTCGCGATTTATCTCTTGTCCGAGGCTGGACACTTGGGCGCCGCACCAGCTCCCGATCAGGAGGCACAACACCAGACACTTGCGAAGCAGGATTCGGCACATGGAAAAATCTCCGGCAATTGAGTAGGTCAGGCTTTCCAGCCTGACGTCTACTGGCTACTGACGTCTGCTGGCGAGGAGTCAGGCTGGAAAGCCTGACCTACCTGGGGCGGGAAAGCCTGACCTACCTGCTACCATGTGTTATTATACGGCTGCGAAAATGGTGAACATCAGAAAACTTGGCTGCAAGGATTCGGCGGGCCTTGGAGAATTAGTCGTGGGGTAAGCTTCCAGCTTGCCAAATGCGTACCGAGGAAGACGAGGAAACGGAGAATACGGAAGATTGGCAAGCTGGAAGCTTACCCCACGTTGCTTTCCGGGCCTTGATCGGAAAGTTGCGCAAAATGCTAGCTGCGGATCATCGTAACCCGACACGTCAGCGAGGAAACGCCGCTCTTCCTCGCTGACGCGTCGGGTTACGATGCGCAACCTTATGATCAAGGCCTGCTTTCCGCTACTATTTCAGCGGCCTTCGCGGCCGCGCAGAAATAACTTGAGCAATTGACCAACTTATTTCTGCGCGGGAACTTCGTAGGCACGCGCGTGGGTCAGCCCACATATCGGGGTCGCGCCCAAAGTCCCGCGCGTGCCTACGGCGTGCGGTTAAACGAGCCAATGCCAACCGCGTGCGGTATCGTCCCAGGAATAGAATAGATCGTGACTGCTTGGAGGGTTCTATGAATTCACGCCAGCGTGTGGCCAGGGCGATGCGGCACGAGATCCCCGATCGCGTGCCGGTGATGTGCCAGTTAGCTCTCGGACATTTCTTTGTCCACAGCGTGCATGCACCGGCCGATATCTGGTTCGACAGCGACGTGTTCGTCCGCACGCTCCGCGAGTTCCAGCAACGGTATCGGTTCGATGGGTTCCTGATCAACCTGCCCGGGAGACCGCCGGACTGGAAGCGATTTCTAACCGATCAGCGTTGCGCGAACGGCCAAACTACGCTGACTTGGCAGGCTGGATGGGTGACTACGTTCCCCGCGGATGACAATCCGCACACCACGCGAGCCGACGGCGGAGATCTGCCTCGCGCCGACGTGACGCAGGTCGATCCGTCGAATCCGGCTACCTACCGTCTGCCGGGATATCTCTGGAATATCTGGCATGCGCCGTCACTGTTCGATATCCCTGCGGATGCCGACCTGACCGACCCCGCGGCGTATCCCGTTTGACGCGTGGCTTGCGTGTCGCTCGAGCGGCCTGTCCCGATGTTTCGGTGCACGTGGAAGTCTTCTCGCCGCTGACACATTTGCTGGAGTTGTTCGGCTATCAAGCGGCGTTGCTGGCACTGCTCGATACGCCGGACCTCTGCCACTGTTTGTTGGACCGTTTCACGGGCCTGGTGACGGCCCAGGTGCAGTGCTACGGAGCCTGCGCACCGGACGCGATCCTGATCAGTTCGGCATTTGCAGGGGCAGGGTTCATCAGCCGTGACATGTACCGCGAGTTCGTCCTGCCGTACGAGCAACGCGTCGTGGCCGCCATTCGCGAGTTCGCGATCCCGGCCTACACGCACACTTGTGGCGCCATCGGCGACCGACTGGATCTGATGGCGGAAACGGGTCTCGACGGCCTCGACACGCTCGACCCGCCGCCACTGGGCACCGTCGACCTCGCCCAAGCGAAGGCTGAGTACGGAGCCCGCTTGTTCTTCAAAGGCAACCTTGATGCGGTCAACGAAATGCTCCGTGCCGACGACCAGCAATTCCAGCAGGCGGTGCTCGAACGTCTGCGGATCGGCAAGCCGGGGTCGGGATATATCCTCTCCTCCGCCTGTTCGGTCGCTCCGCACGTGGCTCCGCAACGCTTGCTCATGCTGAGCGAGCTAGCCGAACAGTACGGCCAGTACTAAGAGATTTGGCGAATCTCCGTGATGACCTCGGCCGTCGTACGAAGCCGGGCGAACTTGCGCCGCCAGATCTCGGCCTTGATCATAACGTTGCGCAAAACGCTAGCAGCAGGAGGTCCGGGTGGCTGGGGCAGAGTGCAGCGATGCCCCAGAAACCGGGTACTGGGGCTTCGCTTAGGCTCAGCCACCAGCCACCCGGGCTGCTGCTGGCACTGACGGCTGTCCGCAACGTTACGATCAAGGCCCCAGATCTCGAAGCAGGCTTCCTGCGACAGGGGGAGCATCTACGCAGCCTTCCGCACCGATCGCATCGCGGCGTCGGCCAGCTGCTGCACATCGCGGCCTTCCAACCGCACGAACCGCGTCTGGCGGCCGCCCTGGGTTGCCTCCTCGCGGAAGATCAACGAGCGGTCGTGAATCATTCGCGGCACCAACGACCAGGCCCGGGCCATCGCTTCCGGATCCTGATCGGATCCCACGACCAACAGGTCCGTCCCGGCCAACGAATTCGCGGTCCGGGCCAGGGCCATGTAGGGATCTCCCGGCGCCAGTTGGACGCAGGGAGTCAGACGTTTGAACTCCATGTAAGCGACCTTGAGCTTGATCTGCGGTTGACCGACCGGTCGCGCCTCAAACAGATCGACGCCGGTGTAGCGGATCGTCTCGGCGGGGGAGAACTGTTTTGCCACGCGGATCATCCGCTGAGCTCGTTGAGCATCACCTACGCCCAATTCGACGATGCTGTGAACTTGGTGACGACGAATGGCTCGATAGATGATGCGATCGGCGGAGGGTTGGGAAAGGTAGGCAAGGCAAGCGTACTTCAGATGACTCCACTGACTCATCGTCGCATTCCTTTGCGGCGGAGGTGTCTGTACAGAGGGTGCTTCACACACCGCGTCCCGTATGGCCCGTGAAGCACGTCACTAGACAGGATTTCGGACGGGGCGATTGGGTAAATCGAGCAGAATTGTGAAAGTTTGGGAGCTTGACCGCAAACCCAGCCTCGGCTATTGTTCTTTGGATACGTTTTACAGAAAGCGGTGCCCTCCGACCGACAATAGAGCGATGATGAACGCGATGCTAAGCCTACTGCCGTTGTTGTTGCTGGCCGGACCAGGGCCGTAGGGGAGGATTGCGTCGCAACGCATCAGCGAACCACCCCCGGGGCCCCTGCCTCGGGTTTTTTTGTTTCTTGATCCGTTCTCATTCCTGTTCTGCAAAGAAAGACGATTCGCGCCATGAGTGAACTCAAACCGATCCGGATTTTCGACACCACCCTGCGAGACGGCGAACAGTCGCCGGGGGCCAGCATGAACCTGCACGAGAAGATGGAGATCGCCCAAGCGTTGGTGGAATTGGGCGTCGACATCATCGAGGCGGGCTTTCCGATCGCTTCCCCAGGCGATTTCGAAGCGGTCCGGGAGATCGCCAGGACGGTCCGCGGCACCACCGTGTGCGGCCTGGCTCGCTGCAGCGACAAGGACATCGACCGGGCGTGGGAGGCCCTGAAGCACGCCGAGCATCCCCGGATCCACGTATTCCTGGCGACCAGTGCCATTCACCGGGAATTCAAGTTGCGCATGACTACGGATGAGATCGTCCAGCGGGCGATCGAGGGCGTGCGACGGGCCGTCAGCTACTGCGACGACGTTGAGTTCTCGCCGGAAGACGCGGCGCGCACGGAGCACGACTTCCTGTGCCGTGTCGTGGAGGCCGCGATCACCGCGGGAGCCACGACGGTCAACATCCCGGACACGGTCGGCTACGCGACGCCGACCCACATGGGCCAGACGATCGCCATGCTCCGCAATCGGGTGCCTAACATCGACAAGGCGGTGATCAGCGTGCATTGCCACGACGATCTCGGACTGGCCGTGGCCAATAGCCTGGCCGCCGTGGAGCACGGCGCCGGTCAGGTCGAATGCACCATCAACGGGATCGGCGAGCGGGCCGGCAACTGTTCGCTGGAGGAAATCGTGATGGCGCTCAAGACTCGCAGCGACTACTACCGTTGCACCACCGGGATCCACACGCAGCGACTGGTGCCCACCAGTCGGCTGGTGGCTGTGATCACGGGGATCCAGGTCCAACGCAATAAAGCCATCGTCGGCCGCAACGCCTTTGCACATGAGGCTGGCATCCACCAGGACGGCATGCTGAAGGAACCGACGACGTACGAAATCATGCGCCCGGAAGACGTCGGCTTCGCCAAGACCGATCTGGTGCTGGGCAAACACAGCGGCCGTGCGGCCCTGAGTGACCGCGTCAAAGCCTTGGGCTTTCATCTGACCGGGGAACAACTGCAGACGGTCTTCGAGGGCTTCAAGAAACTCGCCGACCGCAAGAAAGAGATCTACGAAGGCGACATCGTGGCCTTGATCGAAGAACAACTGCATGGCGTACCGAACGAGGACTGGACGCTGATCTCGTTCGAGGCGCACTCCGGGACAGGCTCGACACCGCGGGTCAAGCTGACTCTGCGCCGCGGCGTGCAAGAGTTCAGCGAGGACTTGTCCGCGGGCGATGGGCCGATTGATGCGGCTTTCGCGGCGATCGAAAAAATCACCGGGCTGAAACTGGTCTGTAAGGACTTCGAAGCCCGCGCCGCTTCGGTCGGCCACGATGCACACTGCGAGGCCACGCTGGAAATCGAAGACAGCGGCCAGCCCTATCGCGGCCGAGGCATTTCCACCGACACGGTCGAAGCCGCCATCAAGGCGATCCTGAACGCGGTCAATCGCATCTCGATGGCCCGGCGGTGAGGGGTGACGCCGTTAAGCATTTTGGTAGCCGAATTCGCCAGAATTCGGGTGTTTGGCGCGAATCCGCGAAGTCTGGCAACTTCGGCTACGACGTACGTGCCGGTTTTTGCCCGCACCAAAATCCTTAACGGCGTTGGGTGAGGGTGACACGGTGACACGCCTGGGTGGCTGGCAGTCGGAGTGGGAGGGCGACGCGCCGAAACCCTCAGAACCGCCGCAACGGATTGAGCCGGTGCCGGACAAACGCCGTTTTGAAATCACCTGGCCGAACGTGGTTCGCGTCGACCACGTGTACACGCCGACGTTAACGCTGGACCTGGATCGCGTCGACGTGTTGGAGATCGACGCCAGTCTTTGACGTTGCGCATTTCCCATGCTTTGCCGTAGAAGCTCCCGGCGTGAGCCGGGAGAGTCGTCCCGCCCCGCACCAAGCCCCGAGCCGCGCCCGCCCGATGGAAGCCGCCCGCGTAAGCAGGCCGGAGCCACCCGCCCGACACCAATTGACGCGGCGTCGTCCAGGTG
>JAPLNJ010000900.1 GCA_026692885.1 Planctomycetota bacterium
AATAACTTACCCAACCCGATGTAGGATGGTCTTCCCGTAAGACGGCCCTCCGAGGCCGTCCACTGCGTCCCGCAGGTTGGTTTACCAGACGGCCTCGGAGGGCCGTCCTACGGGTAAGTTATTTCCTGCCGCTCGCCTTACGATCAACGCCAATAGGAGTCTCAGCATGGCAACCGAACTGACTTGGCTTGGCCACTGCACGTGGTCGCTCAGGACTGGTGGGAAAACGATCTTGTTGGATCCGTTCTTGGACGAGAACCCGGCAGCTCCGGTCAAATCCGACGAAGTGGAAGCCGACTACATCCTCGTTTCGCACGGTCATTTTGACCATGTGGCCGATGTTGCGGCCATCGCCCATCGCACCGGCGCGACCGTCGTGGCCATCTACGAAATCGCCGAATGGTTCAGCAACAAGCATGGCGTGAAGAACACGATCGGGATGAACATTGGCGGCGGCGTGAATCTGCCGTTCGGCCGCGTCAAGCTGACCATGGCCCTGCACAGTTCGCAGTTGCCCGACGGCTGCAACGGTGGCAATCCCGGCGGTTTCTTGCTGACCCTGCCGGAGCACAAGATCTACTTTGCCTGCGACACGGGACTGTTTCTCGACATGCAGTTGATTGGCGCGGCAGGGATCGACTTGGCCGTTCTGCCCATCGGCGATTTGTTCACGATGGGGCCCGCTGATTCGATCGAGGCGATCAAGTTGATTCAGCCCCGCCGTGTGGTCCCCTCGCACTACAACACGTGGCCGCCGATCCAGCAGGATGCCGAGGCCTGGGCGAATCGCGTGCGTCAGGAAACCGCGGCCGAACCGATCGTCCTGCTGCCCGGTGGCAAGCTGTCGCTGTAGAGTCTATTAAGGCGAGCGGCAGGAAATAACTTACCCGACTTAATGTAGGATGGTCTTCCAAGACCGTCCCGATCGGCCTGGAAAGGCCGACCTACGGGTAAGCTATTTCCTGCCTCTCGCCTAAGGAGGTCTCAAACCATGCAGAAAAACTGCTTAGGAACGGCCGGAGAACAACTTCGGCATTGGCTTGTCAGCTCTTCACCCCAGCCCTCGCCCCGGAGTACCAGGACGCGGGAGTTATCTTTCGGCCAAGCCTTAGGCGAGCGGCAGGAAATAACTTACCCAACTCAAGGTAGGATGGTCTTCCAAGACCGTCCTCAAGGTAGGATGGTCTTCCAAGACCGTCCCGATCAGCCTGACAAGGCCGACCCATGGGTAAGTTGTTTCCTGCCGCTCGCCTTAGCGGCAACTCTGGGATTGGTATTCGCACACCTGACTCTGCCCGCTGGCCTGTGGGCAGCCGAGACTGCGGGAATGCCCGACGGCACGGTGGTCAAAGCCGTCCTCAAGGCGGAGGGCGCGGGCGAGAACCTGCTGAAGTCCGAAGGTTGGCGGCCGTGGTCGCTGGGCTGCGAACGCCGGGACGGCGAATTCGTGTGCGACAACGGCGGGCAGGCGACGGCCCAACGCGGTGTCAGCCAATCCATCGCGCTGAATCAGCAGCAACCCGAGCCGATCGTGGCCAGCGTCTGGAGCAAGGCCGAAGGCGTGACCGGCTCCGCCGACAGCGACTACGCGCTGTATCTGGACTTGGTCTTCGACGACGGCACGCCGCTGTGGGGTCAGACGGCGGCGTTTGCCACGGGCACCCACGATTGGCAGCGTCGCGAGCTAATCGTGCTGCCGGAGAAGCCGGTCCGCTCGTTGAGTTTCTATCTGTTGTTACGCCGCCACGGCGGCCGGGCTTGGTTCCGCGCCCCGGACCTGCGGGTCGTGCGGACGCCCAGCGGCGCGGGCCTGTTTGACGGCGTGCCCGTCGTGCCGCGAGGTCCGATTGGCGAGGGCTTCCAGATCCGCGACGTGGCCGCGGGCTCGGATTTCGTGCGGCTGCAGCGCGAGACGGCGGGCCTGAAGTTAGCTTGGACCAGCACCGAGCGGGCGGAGGCCAAGCTGGTGGACGTCACCTTGTCCGACACGACAGGCAAGGACCGGGCCGTCACGCTGATCTACTCCGTCCCGGTCCCCGCCGACGGCTTGCACTGGCTGCCGGATCCGCGTCAGACCGTCGCGGTCAGCCCGCGGCGTGAATACGTCAACGCCACGCACTTCCGCGCCGGGGCGAATGGTCGTCTCTCCCGCTATCCGCTGGCAGCGGTTGCCAATGCCACCACCGGGGTCGCCTTGGGCATCGACATGGCGCGACCGGCGTTCTACCGACTGGGCTACAACGCGGCGACCCAGGAGTTGTTCCTGGCCTACGACCTGGGGCTGACACCGGAGAAACCAAGCGTCCACTTGCAGTTCTGCCGATATGTGTTCGCGCCCGACTGGGGCTTTCGCGCGGCGTTGGAGCGCTACTACGCCGTCTTCCCGGAAGCCTTTGCCTGCCGCACGCCACAACAGGGATTGTGGATGCCGTTTGCGAAGATCAGCAAGGTCCAGGGCTGGCAGGATTTCGGGTTCAAGTTCAAGGAAGGCAACGACGAGACGCTCTGGGATGACCAGCACGGCATTCTGACCTTCCGTTACACCGAGCCGATGACGTGGTGGATGACGATGCGTAAGGATCTGCCGCGCACGCCGGAGGCGGCCGTGGCGGAGGCGAAACGACTGGCCGAAGACAAACAGGATCCTCATGCGCAGGCCCTGCTCACTAGCGGTTACCACGACGAGTCGGGGCGGTTCCCCGCGCGCCTGCTGGACACGCCCTGGTGCAACGGCGCGGTCTGGAGCATGAACTCGATGCCTGGCATCGTCGGCGAGGTCACGGATTTCAAGAACAAGTGGAACGCCCAACTCCGCGAGCAATTGTACGGACCGCAAGCCAAGGGCGACCTGGACGGCGAGTACGTCGATTCGAGCGAAGGCTATGTCACCGACGAACTGGACTTCCGCCGGGAGCACTTGGCCGCTGCCGATACGCCGCCGACGTTCTCCCTGGACACCCGTCAGCCCGCCATTTTCCGCGGGTTGGTGGCCTTCGAGTACGTGCGGGGACTCGCGCGGGACGTGCACGGCATGGGCAAGCGGATGATGGCCAATGGCGCGCCGACCAGCCTCTGCTGGTTGGCGCCGCTGCTGGAAGTCATGGGCACCGAGACCGACTGGCATCCCGGCAAGTGGTCGCCGATGTCCGATGCCGACCTGCTGTACCGCCGAGCGCTGTGCAAAGGCAAGCCGTACTGTTTCCTGATGAACACGAAGTTCGAGGATTTTTCCTACGAGCTGGTCGAACGCTACATGCAGCGAGCATTAGCCTACGGCATGTTTCCCGGCTTCTTCAGCCACAACGCTTCCGAGGGCCACTACTTCAACCGTCCGGAGTTGTACAACCGCGATCGGCCGTTGTTCCAACGTTATGTACCGCTCTGCAAGCTGGTGGCGGAAGCCGGCTGGGAACCGATCACGCGGGCTCGCTGTGATGACCAGCACGTCTATGTCGAACGTTTCGGCAGCCGCTACCTGACGGTCTTCAATGACAGTGGTGAGCGTCGGACGGTCGCGATCCGAATCGAGACGCAACCAACGTCCCCCAGCCGTGAACTTCTCAGCGGTCAAACGCTGACCTGGAAGGATCGGCAAATCGCCCTGACCCTGGACAGCGCAGACGTTCGCGTCTTGGACCTGGGGCCTTGAAGCTGTCCGTCGTAGCATGGCTCTCCGAAGCCGTGCAGGATCCGCGCTGCCAATTCCTGACGCTTCGTACCGGGCAAGAATCGTCAGCGATTCGGCCAATCGCTGTCGAACTACACGGCTCTGGAGAGCCAAGCCAGGGTGCTGCACGATAGGCCTTGATCATAACGGTGCGAAATGCTCGCAGTGTCGTGATCGCCCCCCAAGAAGCTCCCGACGCAAGTCGGTGGGAGTGTTCCCGCCCGGTGCCTAACCCGGAGCCCCCTATCCGACCGGCCCGACTCGCCGGCTGCCCGCCGCCTCCGGCGGCGGGCAGCCAACGAGTCGGGGGAACTTGGTGAGGCGCCGCGGTGTTAGGAGTTGGCGGGACCGCTCTCACCGACTTACGTCGGGAGCTTCTCGGACGGAACCTGCTAACAGTCACGGCATTTCGCAGTGTTACGATCAACGCCCGGTGGCGTAAGCTTCCCGCTTGCGTTTGACGCGATGCATCGAAAGGCAAGCAGGATGCTTACCCCACGTCTTAGCCAATATGTCGCACTAGGTTATGACCCCCTACTTCAGTCCCCACTTGGTCTTCAGGTAGTTGCTAATGGCTTCGGACTCGTCGAACCGCAACGGCCGGTCGAACACAAGTGCCTCAGCGACGTCTCCGCCCAGCGACTGTCCCTGCGCGGCTGAAGCGCCGAGGACGGTGATGGTGCCGAGGGCGGCGCCAGCGCGCTGCTGGACCATGAATACCTGCGCGGGCCAAGTGGCGGGCTGGGCATGTCCCGGCGCATTGATCATCCAGTTCGGCAGCACCCATTCCTGTCCCACCCCGGTAAAGCTGGCGATGATGCGCTGCCAGTTCGGGCCAACGGCGTGGAGAGCCTGCGAAACCACGAAAACCGTCACCGGCTTCAGCTCGCCTTTCAGATCTGCCACGCGCAGGCTACCTGTGCCATTGCCACGCAGCACGGGCTTGCCGTTCATCGCGTTTTCCACCCACTTGACCGACCCGTTGGGCAGCGCAGGCAGGGCAATACGCTTGTGCGGCGACTTGTCCCGCCAGGCGGAAACCGTGGCGTCCGCTGTGACATCCAGCGTGGCCTTGTCTGCCGCGTCCAGCCACAGCGCCAGCCCTTCGGTGATCATGTTCTGTTCGGTGATCGGCGGATGGGGTGCATAGGCGAGGCTACGGGCCGGAGCTGCAGGGGCGTCGGTATCCTTCCAGTCCGCGCCGGCGGTCCACTTGATCCCACCGAGTTCGTAGGCGCCGAGATCCGGGGCCTGACCCTGGAAGCCATCGGTGAAGCCTGCGATTTCTACACCGGCGTCAACGGCCGCTGAGCCCGCGACGGGGCAAGCGTCCTGGTCCACGGCGCCGGGGCCGTTGTGATGCAACTCAGGGCCGAGTTCCCCCTGCACGAACTGCGTGGAGTCGGTGGGCTTCATCGCCTCGTTGACGAGGTTATTGATGATGCGTGTGCCCTTCATGGTCGGGACATAGGCGGCGTAGCAGTACGTGCCGAACGGCTCGCGCACCTGCTGGATCGTGTTGTGGCAGATCAGGTGGCTAAGGGCATCGCTGTTCAGGCGGATTCCGCTGCCGGTGCAGTTCCACACCAGATTGTGATGCACGATGAAGTTCTTGTCGAAGTTGTCGAGGTAGATGCCCACGGTGCTGTCGCCGAGGTTGTCGTGGACCCAGTTGTAGGCGATGCTGCCGCCCTCACCGTCGGTCCCCCAGGCGTAGATCGCCCCCGAATCTGCGTTGAGCATATTGGTGTGGTAGATGTCGCAATACTCAATGCGAATTCGCTTGCTGCTGTGGTGCTGAATGTTGTCGCGCCCGGTGCGGGAAATCGTGCAGTGCGAGACGACCGCTCCGACCGACTTAGTCAGGTCCACTCCGCCACGCCCGGAGCCGGTGTAGTTGACATCGTGGATGATCGAGTTGGTCAGCCGGTTGTCCTCACCGGCCATCTGCAGCCCCGTGGTCGCGGCTCCGTAGATCAGGCAGCGCCGCCACTCGTTGTTCTTGCCGGTGATCACGTTGCGCACGGGCGGCAACTTGCCGCCCTCATACTCCCGCACGTGCTCGACATAGCGCAGGCGGCAGTCCTCAAGCAGGCAACCCTGCGAGTCGGTCATCTTGACCGCGGCACCAAAGATGTCGACGCCCTTGAGTTCAATGCACGACCGCTGGCTCAGGTCAGCCGCGTAGTCACGCTGCTTGACCTCGACCGCGTGAGTCGTGGGAGACTTGTTATCGAACGTCCAAAGGTAGACGGTACCAGTGGCGTGGTCGAGGAACCACTCGCCGGGACTGTCGAGGCCAGCGAGCGTGCCCATCAGAAGATATGGATTGCCCGCCCGAGGTTTGTACGGGTCCTCCTTGTGGTACGCGTCCTTGGTCTTCGTCTCCAGGGTCGTGTCGAAGCGCAAGGACTTGCCAGGCTGGTAATCGGTGATCTTGCGGGTGTTGCTCACCCACCGCGAGCCCGGCCAGAGCAGGACGATGCCACCGTTCCAATCTCCCGGCGGGAGGTGCGCATCGGCGAGGATCTCATAGCCGGTGCCGTCGCCGGCCGTTCCCCGATTGTAGGCCATCAGATCGCCGGGCGGGGTGTTCGGCCACCGCGCCTCGGGCATCATCTTGCCGTCCACAAAGAGCTGAATGAACTTGAGGTTTGTCTGCAGTTTGTAAATGCTTCCCTGCTGCAGCTGCCAGGGGCCGGCGAGAGCCTCGGCGCCGCTGAGGACGGGCCTCTCTCCCGGCACGGCAACGAAGCGGATGGGTTTGCCTGCCTCACCGGACTTCACCGGACGGATGGTCTCGCGGTAGGTCCCGGCGCCGAGGTAGACCGTATCGCCGGGGGCAGCCACGGCCGAGGCTTTGGCGAGGGTCTGCCACGGCGCGGCCTTGGTGCCGGCGCTGGCGTCATTGCCGCTGGGAGACACCTCGTACTCCGCCGCCATCGCGCGTCCCAGCATCAACCAGCAGACCACCAGCAGCACTTGTCGCGTTCGCATGTCGGTTTCCTTGAGAAGAATCAACTTGGTTCGTGCAACGGGTCATTGGCCGATCTGCGCGAGACTTCCGCGGCGTTGCGGCCCGGCGCCAGCGCTGATGGTGGCTGGACGACCAAAGAAATCAGCCCTTCGGGCCTGCTGGTGCGGGGAGGAACGGCGAACCAAGAACCCTGCGCCATCAGCGTCGTTCACTTCAACATTTGCACAATCGACTCCGCCACCTGCCTTTGAAGTTGCGCATTTTCATGGTCCCCACCCGGCCCCGTGCCGGTGGAGGTAGGTTTGGCGACTAGGCGACGCCCGCGCCGTGGCATGCACGTTCCGCCCTTGCCGCCGGACCACCGCCAGCGGCGGCGGTCCGGCGGCAAGGGCGGAACGGGGGCCGTTTTGTGGGGTTCCGCATAGTTTTCAAACCTGTTTCCACCGACGCGGGGTCGGTGGGGCAGTCGTCGGAACCGAAATGCGCAACTTCAAAGCCACCTGCCGAGCCAGAATCTTCGATCCTTCCGGCGAGAAGTGGACGTTGTTCGGTTGCTGAATCTTCGGCAATTGGCAGGTGCTGCGCGCCGCACTTCCAACCCACCCGCCCGATCCATTCTATTGGAACCGAAAGCGGAAGCTACCAGGGAGGACAAAATCGGCTGGGCGGGCGCATCGGCCACTGGCTGACTCGGAAGTGACATCCGGACCAGCCGATCACCCCCACTTCACCGCGTATCCACCGCGCCCACGCTCGACGCTCCCCCGATCCGCCCTCCGACAATCCGTCCACGGACGTCCGTGGAAACCAAGGCCAATCCCGATCTGGGACGTTTTGTCTCGGCGCTGATACGACCCATTTGATCGACAGGCCGGGCAGAAACCGAGACATTCTGTCCGAGCCAGGAACGCGGTGATGCAAACTGACCTGGGACCAGATGTTGAACAAAATGTCCAAGGGCAGCATTGAACCCGTTACCGGTTGTGCTCAACGACATCTCTGAAGCGTTCACCTCGACAGGTGTCTGACGCGAGCATGACAGTACATAAGCCAAGTGAACGACGAGTGGGTTCGGCAGTGTCATAAACGGTGGTTTTTCGGCGTGTGCCACTCGTGATGACTTATTGGCACATTCGATAGTCAGCGGGCATTTCCGCCTTGCCCGGCGCCCGTCGGAGTGTCGGACGGGCTCGCGTTCAAGGGGAAAATCAACGGGCTGCTCGGCGAAGCCGCGAGATCAATGCGTTGACGGTTTGACTGACGTGCGTGTCCCTTGTGCCCCATCGCATTTCCTTGCACTCCCAATCGCGCTTTCAAAAATTCGGGCGTTGCCATACAATTCGTGCTTATCCACCAACCCTGCGTAACGGAGTACGAAGCATGATCGACGATGGAAAGGTCGTTTATGAATTGACCGAGGCGTTGAAAGAACACTTGCCGATGCGGGCTTACCCGACTCCGCCGCTGGTGAAGGCAGTTCGCCAGGACGGGGCGGACATCAACGAGAACGATGCGGTGGAGATCGATTCGGTGCTGTATCTGGGGGACAGTTCCTGAAGGCGCAGCAGCAATTTCAGCGTTTGTGCGAGCTCATGCGACAGGCTGGCCGCGAGGGCTGGCGGTTGGACGAAATCGAACGGCGAGCGATGCCGGAGCTGATGAGGTTGGGCCTGGAGTTTCTCACGGGCCATGTGGAGCGTCAGGGAAGCGGAGACGCAGGTCCGGAGGTAACGCATGACAACCGCACGCTGCACCGCTCGGAGAAGTTGCACTCGCGACGGTATCTGTCCATCTTCGGCGAAATGGCGGTGCCACGGTTCGTCTATGCTGTGCGAGAAGGGCAGAAGGCGGAGTACGTGCCGTTGGATGCCCGCCTGGGTTTGCCGGCCGGAGAGAACTCCTACGTCTTGGAAGAGTGCGGCAACGGTTGTGCGTCAAGGACGCTTTCGGCCAGAGCGTGGAAGACTTGAAGGCCATCCTGGGGCAGGGCGTCAGCGTGCGGACGGCCGAAGGCATGAACCGCAGCATGGCCGAATATGCGGAGGCGTATCGCGTTACGCAACCGCTTCCGCCCGAATGCATGTCAGCTTCTGTTAGTTTCGGCGGGGGCTTTGGGTGGCATGGGCGAGGCGGGAAATCACGGCCGGGGCCTTGATTGCAGGGTTGCGAACTGCTGTCAGTGCTGGCAACGGTCCGGGTGGCTGGCGGCTGAGCCTAAGCGAAGCCCCAGTCCCCGATTTCTGGGCATTGCTGCGTTCTGCCCCAGCCACCCTGCAGCTCGCCTTGCGTAAGGTTACGATCAAGGCCCACGACGGGTGGGACGTAACTTTGGCCGTAGGGTTGCCGATGGCTGGCTGCTAGCAGGACGGGCGACGGCCTTGGGGATCGCAGGGTGCGGCAGGGGACCGGCTTGGGGGGCTCAGCGGCTGACGCGGGGATGCGGCGACAGCCGGAGGTGCGGGCAGCGTGGCTCCGCCGCCATCCCGGCGAGCGTGCTGCGACCGTCGCGGAAGCTCGTACCCGTCGAGGAACGTCACGGCTGGCCGGTGAGCGTGGCCAAGACAATCGCGGCAGAATCCGCAGAATCTGAGCAACCTTCCTGATGCTCACAAGAAAATTCCCCTCGAAGAGTCTGATCTCTCGATCGAGGTCTCCGAGGGGTGTACTCCAGATGGTTCATCACAACCTTGGAGTACTCAATTATGAAGTCGAGTAGGCATAATATGGTCTCCTTCGGTAGGTCTGGTTTGTATTCCCTGTTGCTCTTCTCTTTCGATCTGAAGAGTGTCACAATATTCAACCGTTGAAGGCGACTTCAACGCCCCTCACAGAACCGGACTTGTGAAT
>JAPLNJ010000901.1 GCA_026692885.1 Planctomycetota bacterium
TTCTCCCGCCGAGTCGGGCTGGTCGGATAGGGGGATGCGGGTTAGGCAGAGGGCGGGAACACTCCCACCGACTTACGTCGGGAGCTTCTCGGGGGCAATCACGGCACTGCTGGCATTTCGCAACGTTATGATCAAGGCCGCGCGCGGTATAGGTTGTTGCGCAATCGTCCGGAATTCGTCCTAATGAATCCAAGGTAGGAATACGCGCGGAAAGCGGGAAGCCGGAGGCGAACCACGCTATCTAAACACTTTGAGCCGAGTCACATACGAGTATTCAAGCCAGGCGGACCCTGGTGACGACATGCATGATAAGCGCAGGGGAAACTCCGTTCGGGGCTGTGTTTCTTGTCCGACTTCGCTAGGATTTTTCCAGGGGGCGTGAGGAACCGATGACCGATGGCAGCCACTTGGAGATAATGCGTGAGTCCCACGCAGATCCGGACGTCGAAGAATTATTGTCGGCGGCCCGGTTCGGTCAGAAGGACTCGTTGGGGCAGTTGTTGCAGCTGTACCGCAACTACCTGACCGTGTTGGCCGCTGCGCAATTGGACGGTCGGCTGCGGCGCCGCATGAATCCGTCGGATCTGGTGCAGGAGGCGATGCTGGCCGCAAACCGGGATTTCGAGAAGTTTCGCGGCTGCAGCGAGCGGGAGTTCCTGGCGTGGCTGCGTCAGATTTTGATCAATTGCCTGCACCACGCGATCGAGACCCATCTGCACGCCAAGAGACGCGACATCCGTTGCGAGGTTTCGATGGAACAGGTCTGCACCGCGATGGACCGATCTGCGATCAATTTCGCCCATGTGCTGGCGGATCCCGGCCCCTCGCCGAGTACACCCATGCGGCAACGCGAACGCGCGGTGGCCCTGGCTGATCAGCTCGCCAAATTGCGCCCGGAGTATCGCGACGTGATTGTGCTACGCAATCTGCAGGGCTTGCCGTTCGAGGAGATCGCGGATCGTATGAATCGCAAGCCCAGTGCGGTACGCATGTTGTGGTTGCGGGCCATCGATAAATTCAAACACACGTGCGACCCAATCGATTGACCATGCACTCCACCGACTTCTCCAACCTCAGCGCCGAACCGTCCGCTATCCGCGGACTAACGCCGGAACAGAAAGAGCATCTCACGGAGATTCTCGATCGGTATCTTTCTGCCTTGGAGAACGGTGTTCCGCCGCCGCCCGAAGAGATTCTGGCCCAGCATCCGGACTTGGCCGGCCCGCTGCGGTTGTACTTGGATCGGCTGGACGCTTTGCACGACGTGGCGGCCGGGTTTGTCGGGCCTGCGTCCCTGGTGCCAGCGGGAACGGCGCCGCACCAAGACGAGGGAAAACGCTTGGGCGATTATGTGCTGCTGCGCGAGATCGGCCACGGTGGCATGGGCGTCGTCTACGAAGCGCGGCAGGTCTCCCTGGATCGGCGCGTCGCGCTGAAAGTCCTGCCGTTTGCCGCGGTGCTCGATTCCAAGCAGACGGCGCGTTTCAAGATCGAAGCGCAAGCGGCGGCCCAACTGCATCATCCAAACATCGTCTCGGTATTCGCCATCGGGGTCGAGCGGGGTGTGCATTACTATGCGATGCAGTATATCGATGGCCAGCCACTGGATCTGGCGATCCGGCAACTGCGGGAACAGTTGCGACCGGCGCGTCAACGGAAAACCTCGACTGCCGCCCCGACGACTGGCGACTCCACGCCCCTGCCGTCGGAGAGCACGCAAAAATCGCTGTTGACGCCGCGCTCGACGGACACGATGGAGTACTTCCGGACCGTCGCCGAGTTAGGTGTCCAGGCGGCCCGCGCCCTGCACTGCGCCCACGAACATGGCGTCGTGCATCGCGACGTGAAACCGTCCAACCTGTTGCTGGACTTCCAAGGTAAACTGTGGATCACCGACTTCGGGCTGGCGCGGATCCAAACGGATGCCACCTTGACGCGGACCGGCGACGTGGTCGGAACAATGCGTTATATGAGTCCGGAGCAGGCTGCCGGGCAGTCCGTGCTGGTGGATCACCGGACGGATGTCTACGCCCTGGGCATGACGCTGTACGAACTGCTCACGCTGTGCCCCGCCTTTAGCGACGAGCAGGGTCCCGCCCTGCTACGCCGCATCGAGCATGACGACCCGCCGCGTCCCAGCCGACTGAATCCTGAGATCCCGGCCGACATCGAGAACGTGGTGCTGAAGGCGATCTCCAAATCTCGCGACGACCGCTACGCCACGGCGGATGAACTGGCCGACGATCTGCAGCGTTTCCTGCAGGGGGTCCCGACGGCGGCGAAGCCGCCTGGGGTGTTCGAACGCGTGAACAAGTGGATGCGACGGCACCGCAAGATGGTGGCTTCGGCGGCAGGCTGCGGCCTCAGCGCGTTGTGCGTGCTGGCCGTGTGCGCGCTACTGGTGCTGCAAAAGAATGCCGAGCGGCAGGCGGCGTTGGCGGAATCGCAGCGCAATTGGCAGCGTGCGGAAACCAACTTCCGCCAGGCCAAGCAGGTGGTCGACCAGTTTGGGGCGCGGCTGGCGGAGCGGCTAGCCGGCGTCCCTGCCGCCGAACCGATTCGGCGCGAGTTGCTCGATGAAACGCTGCGTTATTACCAGGGGTTCATCGAGCAGGCCGCCGATGATCCGGGCTTGCAACAGGACATCGCCATCACATACAGCAAGATCGGCGGTATCACCGAGCGCATTGGTAAGAACGACGAATCGCTCCTGGCCTACCAGCAGGCGACGGCTATTTTGGAGCGGCTGAGCAAGCGAGATCCTGAAGACTGCGCGGCCTGTGCGGTGTTGGCGCTGTGCCGCAGTAATCTGGGCCTGCTGCTGGCACGTACCGGCAAAGTGGACGAAGGGCTGCGGCAGATCGGACAGGCCCTGGCCGTCCAGGAACAACTCGTAGCGGAATTCCCCGCCGATGCGAGCTATGCGGCCGCCTTCGCACTAACCCAAAACAACCTAGGTTTGCTGAAGAGCCAAGTCGGTGAAGAAACTCAAGCCGAGCAGTCGTACCTCGCCGCGGTCAAGCTGCAACGACGTCTGCTGCGGGACCGCACCGCCGACGCCAGACTGCGGCGAAATTTGGCGGGCAGCCTGAACAACCTCAGCATGCTGACCAGCCGGAACAAGATTTCCGCCGCGGTCGAGTACGCCGAAGAGGCCCTCGGTATCCGGCAGCAGCTGGCAGAGTCGAACCCGGACAACGTGGAAGTCTTGAACGAGTTGGCGCTGGCGTTGAACAACATGGGGGCGCTGCACTCGCGGCAAGATCAGAACCAGCGGGCCGCCGAATCTTATGCGGAGGCAATCCGCCTGCAAAGTCGACTCGTGGAGCTGGCACCGGCCGCCGTGGCCTACCGTGGAGATCTGGCTGTCAGCTACAATAATCTCGGCTTGCTGCAGAGTCAGCAGGCACGGTATCCAGAGTCTCTCGATGCCTTTCGACAGGCCCTCTCTCTGCAACAGGAACTCGCGGGCCGCTTCCCCCAGGACCCCGATTTCATCAGCAGCTTGGCGGGCGTGTACAATAACATCGGGATGGTGCTGAGGAAACAGGGTGAGGATGCCCAGGCGATCGAAGCGTTTCGTCTGGCCGTCCAACACCAGGAGGAAGCTTGCCGCCGATCGCCCTCGGTGACACGCTATCGGGAGTTTCTCAGTAAGCACCGTGTGAATCTAGAACGTGCCCAACGCGATCTGGGCGGTGGCGACGAAGCCCCCGTCGATTCGGCTCGAAGAGGTCCCGCGCGACTGTCCGGCCTGTGAGGAGTTCGCCCATCATGCAATCCAAATTCAATGCCCTTAGAGCACGCATACGACACGCCGACCAGCCGCGGCGGCTGGCGGTGGAATTGCTGGAAACCCGACAGCTCTTGTCGCTGTCGCCTGCGCTGCCAGGGGCGCTGTTCGAGCACGCGGAACGAATCGCGTTGGCCGCGGATGAGTCGCTCCACGATCTGCTGAATCTCGCGTTTGTCAGCGACGATTTAGTGGCCAGCATAGCTCGTCCGTTTCCGGTGGACGAGGTTGGCGAGAAGCCGCACTCCGAGTTCTTCCCGATCCAGCCAATGGTGATCGTTTCGGTCCTGCCCCGCGGCCCAGACGCTCCTGCCTGGGAGGTGGAATCATGGGCCGGACGCGATTTGCTGCTCGCGCGCGTGCCGGGGCCCGAAGGGGAAGCCCAGGAACGTCTACCTCCGGCGTCTGATGCTTCCCTCGATTTTGCGATGCTGTTGTTCCCCGGCAGATCCCCGGTGATCGAGGTTTCACACCTCACGGGCGGGCTGAAGCCCATTCTCCCGCCCCCGCCAAGAGCGGCCATGTTGGACGCCTCGCCTTTTTCCGCGCGGATGGGAAGCGACGCTGACGATGCTCCGGCGGCTACCGGAATGCCCAAGCTACAGAATCCTACGAGCGATCGAAGCGGCGTGTCTCCCAACACAATCCTCACGTCTCTCCCCGCGAGTAGCACGGGCGGTCGTGAGGTGGGGAGCATCGTCGTTGACTCCCTCGGCACGGCTGGGCTGTCCTCGCTGAGCCAAATCGCGGCCCAATTCGATGCCCAGGACGTGACGAGGACGAATGGCCTTGGCTGGCAGGTGCCGAACGTCGAAAGACCGCTGCTGCCGAACGCTGACACAGTGCGGACCGAGCCGTACGGCAATCGCATCAGTCCTCGTACCGAGGATGGCTACATTGACCTGCAGACGATCAAATCGCGGGAAACCGCAGCGGTTCTGGTGACGGGCGACGTCCCGTCCCGGTCAACGGCGTGGGAACGCCAAGCGGACGAGCAACACGCGCTGTCGGCCTTGGACGCGGACCTGTCATGGCGACTTCTGACGCTCTATCGGCAGGACTCTGATGCCGATCAGGATGGGGACCATTTCGACGCCGAGTCGCCGTCGGATGGGTTGGCCAGTTCGGACCTAGCCCTTTCCGTCGAAGTGATGCGGGTCCTGCGGTTAGAACTCCCGGATGATACCGAGGACGGCGGCATGGTGGTGATTGCGGCCCCAGGGATGTCCTCGTTCCTCGCGGCGAATCCAACCGACGGACCAATGGCTGTCGGCAACAGCCAGGCAGAATCCTCAAACGCGGCTGGCAACGGCGTGGAAATGGACGTGGTCTGCGGACGAAGCCAGGCATTTGAGGTGTCTGGTGCAAACGCAGTGAGTGCTCCGCCCGCCGCCACCCGCCGAGTAGCAAACGATTCGGCCGCCCCTCCAGAGGCCGACCGGGTTCACTCGTCCCCGCCGTCGTCCGCGTCCGCCGCCGTCGACGACCCGCAAGCCGCGGGTCCGCATCGGGCCGTCGTCCTACCTTTGCTGTTGGCGCTGCTCCCCCAGTTTCTCACGGGACGTCGGCGGCGAAATGCGGCCTCGACACCGGAGCTGGAAGTGGGTGCAGGAACGGGTTCGTAGCGGAAGTCGTGATCGGAACGTTGCGCAAAACGCTAGCAGGGGATCATCGTGAGCGAGAAGCGACGGAGAATTAGTCGCGGAGCGACCTCCTGAACGTAGCCGTGGGTTTCAACCCACGGCAGGAGTTCATCCGAGATGCTTTAGTCGCGTAGCGACGGCTGAACTGCCGAGGACGCGAGGGCCTATCTTCAGCCGTCGCTACGCGACTTGTTCGGATTCTTGCGTTTGACCTCCGTGGGTTGAAACCCACGGCTACGATCGGCAGCCGCTACGCGGCAAATACCAGAAATCAGGAAGTTGTCACTGACAGCAGTGCGCAACCTTACGATCACGGCCCGTAGCGGAAGTCGTGAGACGCCCAATGTTTGCAATCTAGCGGCCCGTTGATGTGCGGTCCATTTTCAGTAGTGGACAGGAAGATGGCGCGATGGAAGCCTTGATCGTAACCTTGCGAAATGCTAGCAGGGTGGCTGGTGGCTGAGCCTAAGCGAA
>JAPLNJ010000902.1 GCA_026692885.1 Planctomycetota bacterium
TATCTGCGGTGGGCGACCACCAGAATATGGTCTTGCTGGCTTGGCCCGCGCACCAACCCTAGGTTTTCGCACGGAGAAGAAGGCGTATGAACGACAAACTGACCAGCCGACGGAGGTTCCTCAAGGCCACGGGCTTGGCGATCGCCGCGCCCTACGTAATCACGTCGGCCGCGTTGGGGGCCGAGGGGCGACCACCGGCCAGCGAGCGCATCGTGATGGGCACGATCGGCACGGGCGGCCAAGGCACGGGCGACATGGGTGGCTTCCTGGGCTTCCCCGAGGTACAGATGGTCGCGGTGTGCGATCCCGTGCCTGACCACCGCGAGAACGCTAAGAAACGCGTGGACCAGCATTACAGCAATCAGGACTGCAAAGCCTACAACGACTTTCGCGAAGTGCTGGCGCGCGACGATATCGACGCGGTGCTGATCGGTACGCCGGACCACTGGCACGCCATTATCACCATCGCCGCCTGCCAGCACGGCAAGGACGTGTACTGCGAAAAGCCGGAGTGTTTGACCGTGCGCGAAGGCCGGGCGATGGTCGACGCCGTGCGGCGTTACGAACGCGTGTTCTCCGGCGGCAGTCAACGCGTGTTGGGCGACTACGGCGACTGGCCGCGACTGGTCCGCGGCGGTGCGCTCGGCGAGATCAAGGAGTGTTGGGTCAGCTGCGGCGGACCGTCGGGCGAATGCTACTTGCCACCGCAACCGATTCCGCCAGGACTAGATTGGGATATGTGGCTCGGCCCGGCCCCCTGGCGGCCGTTCCACGAAACCCTGATCCACGGCGGCTTCCGCAATTACCGCGACTACTCCGGCGGCGGCATGACCGACTGGGGCGCGCATCGCTTCGGCGCCGCGACGTTCGCCATCGGCGTGCACAAGACCGGACCGGTCGAGATCATCCCGCCCGACGGCCAGGACGTGAAGTTGCTGACCTATCGCTACGCCAACGGTCTGCGGATGTATCACGGCGGCACGGACAACATCATCTACCAGGGCACCGCGGGACAGCTGCCGGGCAAGCACAAACCCCTGCTGGAACGCGTCGAGATGGAAGCCTATCGCGGACGGGGCGGCATCTTCGGCGATTTCCTGCACTGCGTCCGCACTCGGGAACGGCCCTTCCGGGACATCGAGATCGCGCATCGCGCCACGACCGTCTGTCACTTGGGCAACATCGCCTACTGGCTGAAACGGCCGTTGAAGTGGGACCCGGATAAAGAAGAACTGCTCGGCGATCCGGAAGCCAGCCGTTGGCTGGATCGGCCCAAACGGGAACCCTGGCTGCTGTGATGCCAGGTCTATCCGTGGCTGCGGAGCAACGTGACCAACCGCGGAATTAGTTGCTGGAACGCGCGGGCGCGGTGGCTTAGGACGCTTTTCACAGCTGGCGACAACTCGCCGAAAGTGCGGTGGTATTCGGGGATCAGAAACAGCGGGTCGTAGCCGAACCCGCCGCGGCCGCGGTGATCGCCCAGGATTCGCCCCCGGCAACTGCCGCAGACTTGCAGGCGAATCTGGCCCGCAGGATCGGCGACTGCCAAATGGCAGACGAACCGTGCCGTCCGCCGTTCGTCGGGAACGTGCTCTAGTTCCCGCAACAGGCGGTCGTTGTTGTCGCCATCCTTGGCCGCCTCGCCCGCGTATCGCGCCGAGAGAACGCCCGGTGCGCCATTCAAGGCGTCCACTTCCAGGCCGCTGTCGTCGCCCACGGTCCAGCGTCCGACCGCCTGGGCCACGAGCGACGCCTTGAGTGCGGCGTTCTCGGCGAAACTGGTTCCCCCTTCGGCCACGTCGGGAGCCCCCGGCAAATCTGCCGCGGCGATTAATTCCAGGCCATGCGGCGCCAACAACGCCGCCATCTCGCCCAGTTTCTTGCGATTGCGACTGGCCAATATCAAGGTGGTTGCAATGCTTGTCACGTGTGCCGGCCTTACCGCTTGCTCAAGGGCGAGTCCACCAAGGCGCGGCGGTCTTCGATCCGTTCGGAACCGGCTACGCCTGAGGGGCTCGCTGTGTCACGTCGCAAGTGCGGCGTTCCCTCGGCATCCATTTCGGTTACGACGGTGTCCCAAGCGACCAGTCCCCGTTTGTTCAGCCGGAGCCGCAGCAGCCAGCCTACCCGCTCGGGACCTTCGTCGAACCCATCGAACACGAAATTGCCCAGGCTGTAGACGATCAGTTTGCCAGCGTAGTACTCGACTGCCTGGGTCACATGCGGATGCCCGCCGACCACCAGGTCGGCCCCCGCGTCAATCATCCGCCGGGCCAGCTGCTCTTGCCGGTCATTGGCCGGTTCATGCTCCCAACCCCAGTGCAGATAGGGAATGACCAACTCGGCCCGGTGCAGCGTGCGGGCGGCACGGATGTCCGCGACCACCTGTTCGTCGACACTCCACGCCACACCTGGCCACGTCGGTCCCGCTTCGAACGTCCGCGGCTTGAACTCGTTGTACCCCAGCAGGGCGATCCGCAGGCCTTTGAGTTCCAGGATGAGCGGTGTGCGAGCCTGGGCACAGTTGCGACCGCCGCCGAAATACCGGAGGTGGTGTTTTTCCAGGAACCCCAGCATTTCGAGGAACGCCTCATGGCTATAGTCGCCCGTGTGGTTATTGGCCAGCGAAACGATCCCGAAGTGGCGGCCCAACACGGGCAGCACCTGCGGGTCCGCCCGGAACACCCAGGGCTTCTTAATTGCCTGGCCGCCGGTGGCTACCACACATTCCAGATTACCGATGGCGGCATCCGCCTCCTGCAGGATTCCCGCACATTCGCCGAACGGGTCGACACCCCTGGCGATGGCCTGACCGACGAGATCGGACAACACGATGTCACCGGCGTAAACCAACTGCACATCGCCCTGGCCGTTCGCTGCCTGAGCGGTCTTCTGCGGCCCGTTGTCGTCAGCAGCACGCAGCGTCACACCCGGGACCAGCCACCCGACAGCAGCCCCGGTCAGTACGGCGAACGCGAGCCAGTGTCGAAGTCGCGAGCAGTGAGTGTCACAGGCCATCAACGGGATCCTTGCTCAGGCACGGTTCGCCCAGGTCGGTCGAGGAGCTGGCAGGGCCAGCAGAACGCCACCCAGCATAACGTCGTCTGCGCCTAGTAGAAAGGCTGCTACAGTCATTTTGTGCTACAGTCATTTTGAACGCGTGCCCCGCCACACCGGAGTGGTCGGCCTTGATCGTAAGATTGCGCATCGTAATCGCGAAGCGTCAGCGAGGACGAGCGGCGTTTTCCTCGCTAACGCGTCGGGTTACGATGAACCGCGGCTAGAGTCTTGCGGCACCTTATGATCAAGGCCGAGTGGTCCGTGTTGGTCTTTGCCCAAGAAACCAGGGCCAGCGGCTTCGCGCTGAGCCAAATCGCGGTATACTCGGACTGCTGCTCTTCTGGCCCATCTTGGGGAACTTATTCTACATGTCTTGCCAATAGCCGCTGGAGTCATCTATGCCCACGTCGTCACCCGCCACCTGCAACTCGCCCCAGCGTTCCTGTCCGCCCGAGTGGCTTGGGCTGGTATTTGCGCTGGCCATCTTTGTCAGCGCTTTCCTGCTGTTTCAAGTCCAGCCGTTGATCAGTAAGTTCATCCTGCCGTGGTTCGGCGGTTCGCCCGGGGTCTGGACCACTGCGATGCTGTTCTTTCAAGTGCTCCTGTTCCTAGGCTACACCTACAGCCACATTACCTCGCAGTTGCTGAGCCTGCGCGGACAGACCTTGGTCCACGCCGGGCTGTTGATCGCTGCCGTGCTGTTGCTGCCGATCATCCCCAGCGAGACGTGGAAGCCGGCCAACGACGCCGAACCCACGTGGCGCATCTTAGGGCTGCTCGCCGTCACTGTGGGACTGCCTTACTTTGTACTGTCCTCGACGGGGCCCCTGCTGCAGGCCTGGTACACGCGGGCCTATCTGGGACGTTCCCCCTATCGACTGTACGCCTTGTCCAACGTGGGTTCGCTCCTGGCCTTGATTACTTATCCCTGCGTGGTTGAGCCCTGGTGGGAGTTGCCACGGCAAGCGTGGGTGTGGTCGGGCGGTTTCGTGGTGTATGTCCTGACCGTGGCTTGGTGCGCGGTCGCGGGACTGCGCGCGGCGAACGAGCGGCAGCGTGAAACGCTTGCGGCAGTGGCCACGGGCGGCGCCGAGGAAACGGTGGAGCCGTCGCCTTCCCTGCTGTACCGCGTGCTGTGGGTGGCACTGCCCGCCCTCGGGTCGCTGATGTTGCTGGCCACGACCAATCATGTCTGCCAAGACGTGGCGGTCGTGCCATTTCTGTGGGTGATTCCCCTGGGTTTGTACCTACTGAGTTTCGTAATTTGCTTCGATCACGAGCGTTGGTATCGCCGCGGGGTCTGGGCGGCGGTGACCGCGGTGCTCGTGTTTCTAACGGCCGGGATTTCCGACATCGACTTGATCTCAGGCTTGGGACCGATCCAGGAACTGGCCTTGTATTTTGCGGCCATGTTCGGCGCCTGCATGATTTGTCATGGGGAACTGGTACGCTTGCGGCCGACGCCGAAATACCTGACCGAGTTCTACCTGCTGATGTCGGCGGGCGGCGCGTTGGGCGGTGTGCTGGTCAGCCTGGTCGCCCCCCGGCTGTTCACGACGTTCTACGAGTGGAGCCTGGGATTGCTCGCCTGTTTTGTCTTGGCCATGTGGGCCGTTTGTCAGGCGGTGGCGGAGACCTGTCTGCGGCGGCCGGCAGCCTCACCTCGCGTCTGGTTCACCACGGCCCGTTCGGCGCTGGCCTGTGGTGCGTTGCTGGTCATCGGTGGGGTGGCTACATACTACATCGCCGACTGGCAGCAGCCGGAATCCGGCTCGCTCGACCGCGCTCGGAATTTCTACGGACGGGTAGCCGTGTGGGACGTGGACGAGGATGACCCGGCCAGCCACCACCTGGCTTTCTTTAGCGGCGCCGTGAATCACGGCCGGCAATTCGTCCAACTGGAAAAACGGCGACTGCCCACCGCCTACTACGCCGAGCATGCGGGTGCCGGACAAACGCTGCTCTACGCCGGCCGCCGCGGTCCACTCCGCGTCGGACTGGTCGGTCTCGGTGTGGGCACGCTGGCGACTTATGCCCGACCTGGCGATTTCTATCGGTTTTATGAGCTCAATCCCGAAGTCACCCGGATCGCTCGGAAGTGGTTTCACTACCTGCCCGACTGTCGCGGTCAATGCGAAGTCGTGGGCGGGGACGCCCGGTTGATGCTGGAACGAGAGCAGGACGAGCCGTTTGATGTGCTGGTGTTGGATGCTTTTTCCGGCGATGCCATTCCGGTCCATCTGCTGACGCGAGAGGCGTTCGAGATCTACCAGCGCCGCCTCAAGCCAAACGGTTTCCTGGTGATGCATATCACCAACAGCTACCTCTACTTGGCTCCCGTCGTGCAACGTTTGGCGGATCGGTTTCAGTTTCGCACCACGCGAATCGTCACCCCGTCCGATGCGGACCGCTTGCTGTTTCACGCGGACTATCTGGTGCTGACCAAGGACACGGCCTTTCTCGAACAAACGCCGTCGCAACTGCCAGAGCACGCGGAGCCGGAACTTGAGGTCCCGTTGTGGACAGACCATTTCAGCAACATGTTTCAGATCCTGAAACGT
>JAPLNJ010000903.1 GCA_026692885.1 Planctomycetota bacterium
GCCACGGACGCTCTGCGTCCTTGGGCAGACGACGCGGAGCGTCAAAACACTGGCGTTCCCACGCGGAGAGCCTGTGAAAAAATCGTAGGGTGGGCTGTGCCCACCACAACTGCTTGTACCTGGTGGGCACAGCCCACCCTACACCTTGTGCAAGCATCGTTGACCGATTTGATTTTTTCACAGGCTCTCCGTGTGCCGATTTCCGCACACGGAGTGTGCGGTCTACTTTGAACAAATCCGACACTTATTGATTCGCCGGTCCTAAGCCGAGGGCGCCGATGACTTCGTGCCGCCAATCGTGGCCCTTGTGGCCACGCTTGTATCCTGACCCCAGGGAGCCTGACCATGCCTTCGCCATTTCCGGGAATGGACCCGTTCTTGGAACATCCGGATATCTTCCCGGATTTCCACGACAGCTTCGTCGCCTACCTCCGAGAATCGCTGCAGTCACGTCTCCCGGCCCCCTACATCGCCGCGATCGGCCGTCGCGCCTGGATCGAAGTCTCTGAACGATTCATCGGTCCCGACGTGCAGGTGATCCAACGGCCTGGAATCGCGGTCGATCCGGGAAATGGCGGGGGCGTGGCCGTCGCAGCGCCGCCTCGCACGCGGCCGATCGTGATTCGCGTCCCGCACGACGAGTGTTGCGAGCCGCTGGTGGAAATCTACGTCGGCCGCGGTGCCGACCGGCGGTTGGTGACCTCGATCGAAGTGCTCAGCCTGACCAATAAGACGCCCGGAGAACACGGACGCGATCTGTACCTGCGGAAACAGCGGGAGATTCTCGAGAGCAAGGTGCACCTGGTTGAGCTCGATTTGCTCAGGGCGGGAGAGCACACCACCGCCGTCCCGCGCCGGCGCCTGCTCAAGGCAGTCGGCGCGTGCGACTATCACATCTCTATCCACCATTTCGATAACCTAGAGGACTATTTCGTCTATCCGATCGGAATCTCGGAGCCCCTGCCGGAGATCTCGCTTCCGCTGCTGCCCGGCGATCCGGCCGTATGCGTGGACTTGCAGGCCGTCTTCCACCGCACCTACGACGCCGGGCCGTATCAGCGGGAGATCAACTACAGCAAAGACGTTCCGATCCCGCCGTTCACCCCCGCTCAGGAAGCGTGGGTCCGAGAAGTGCTTCACTGACACTAACTTTAGTGTTTGTGTCTTCCGCCCCTGACCTCGGCCCTCTCCCCGGAGTATCTGGGACGCGGGAGTTTGTTTCCAGCTGTGCCTTGGGAGAAAGAACGATGACGAAGCTTGCCTGCCTCTGTCTGCCAGCCGTGACGCTTGCGACTTTACTGCTGTGCATCTCGGACACCGCCTTGCACGCTCAAGGTTTGACCCTCTACGTGTCCCCGCACGGCAACGATGCCTGGTCGGGGAAACTGGCTGAACCGAAAGACAACGACGGACCGTTCGCCTCGATTGTGCGAGCACGGGACGCCATCCGCCAGGGGAAGGTCGCCCAGGGCGGACTCCAGGAACCGGTCACGGTCCGGATCCGTGGCGGCAGGTATGTCCTGCCAGAACCGATCAGCTTCACTCCGGAAGACTCCGGCACACCGCAAGGCCCCATCTCCTACGAGGCATTTTCGGGCGAGCAGCCGGTGCTGTGCGGAGGCAAAATGATCACCGGCTGGCAGCCCTACCAAGGCAAAATCCTGGTCGCCACGCTGCCCGAAGTACAGGCCGGCAAGTGGTACTTCCGGTCGCTGTTCGCCAACGGTCGGCGGCAGATTCGCGCCCGCTGTCCCAACGTCGATCCGGCCGACCCCTATCGCCAAGGGTTCCTGTACGCCGATCGGGACATCCAGGGCTTTGGCCTGGCGGTCGGCAACATCCACAATCCGGGCGACTGGATGGAATACAAGGTCGAGGTTCCCGCCGACGGTGAGTATGCATTCTGGATGTACTACGGTGCCTTGAACGGGCCGTTTGGCAGGGCCGATATGAATGAACGGACCGTGCTGATCGTCGACGGCGGCGTCCCTGTGCCGTTGGTGAACCTACCCGACACCGAGTCCTGGGGCACGCTCCGTTGGTCACGTGCCGCCGCGGTGCGGCTGACCCAAGGCGAACACCTGCTGAAGTGGCAAAACGTCAAGGGCGGCGGGCTCACCTTCGCAGCCTTTGCCTTGACCGACGATTCCGCCTGGAAACCGGTTGGCACCGCACTGGCCAAGCCGGCGGCCGACAAACATGCGGTGGTCATCCAGGCTGCGAACTACGTCCGCTCGCAAGGCAAACAGTTATCGGTCTCCGGCACCTCGGCCGGCTCGCCAACCGAGTTCCACTACACGGCGGGAACGTTCAATCCCTCCTGGGCTGCGACCGGCGAGGCGGAAATCCACGTCTTCCAGTCGTCCTCGTGCCGGGCGTTCAAGGAGATCGTCTCCCTCGTGAAGGTGGATGACAAGACCCGCCGTATCACCATCGGCGGCAAGGAGTGCGTCACGCCGATCCTGCCGGGCGACCGGTACTTCGTGGAAAACGTACTGGAGGAACTCGACAGCCCCGGCGAATGGTACCTTAACCGGCAGACGGGCCAACTCTTCTACTGGCCCCTGGCCGAGTTCTCTGCGAAGACAGAAGTTGTGGTTCCGGTCTTGGGCCGCATCGTGCAGATCCTGGGCGATGCGGCAGCCAAGCACCCGGTCAGCCATCTCCGCTTCTCCGGCCTTACCCTGCAAGAGACGGACTACTCCCCGGCCGACGGCTGCGAGGGATATGGCATGGGCAACGACGGCGTGATCTACCTGAAAGACGCCACCCAATGCACGATCGAGAACTGCACGTTCCGCAACATCGGCAAATACGCGGTGTGCCTGTCCGGCGGTCGTGCCAACGCGATCAACGGCAACGACATCTCGCACGGCGCCGAGGGTGGCGTGCTCCTGCTGAAAACCGCGGGCAATACGGTCTCGGACAACCACGTCCACGATTGCGGATTCGTCTACAAGCACATCGGCGGTGTCATCCTGGAAGACGCGGGGACGGACGACAATCTGGTCGCCCACAACCTGATTCACGACATCTCCCGGTACGGCATTTCCCTGAAGAATGTCGGCGTGCGCAATCGCATCGAGTACAACCGCGTCCTGAACACGAGCCTGGAAACCTGCGACACCGGTGGCATCGAGGTCACTCAGCAGGATCGCGAGCTGCGGAGCGGCAGCGTTATTCGCAACAACATCGTAGGCGACTCGATCGGCTATTCCGCTGACGGCCCGAAGTCCGTGTTCATGTCCTGGGGCATCTACCTGGATTCCTTCGCCGGCGGCTACACGGTCACCCACAACGTCACCTACCGATCGAGCCACGGCGGTATGATGCTTCAGGGCGGCAAGGATAATCGGATCGAGAACAATATCTTCGTGGACAGCGCCTACAGCCAGCTGTACATCAGCAACTTCGCCAACAATTCCACCGGTCAGGTGTTCCAGCGAAACATCGTCTCCTACACCAATCCGGCCGCCGTGCTCCTGACCGGCGGCCGCCTGGACGAAAACGTGATCCGCATCGATCGCAACCTCTACTTCCACGCGGGCGGCAAGGATCCGGTACTTGGCGGCTGTGCCTCTTTCGCCGACTGGCAAAAGCGTGGCTTTGATCAGAACTCGGTGATTGGCGATCCGTTGTTTGTGGACCCGGCGCGCGACAACTACACCCTGCGCCCGGATTCGCCCGCCTGGAAGCTCGGTTTCGAACCGATCGATACGAGCCGCGTGGGTCTCTTGCGCGACCGCTGCCGCTGCTTGATCCGGCCCGCCGCGCCGGCTTATGGGTTGGTGGGAACACGTGCCAGCGAGCCCAAGAAAGAGGTCAAGTAAACGTTTCCATAGGCATGGACTTGAAGCCGTAAGAACTGAAATTCGTACACCCGACCCCGGTCTTCGCGCGGCACACAAGCGGGACAATTGGCATTGCTGAAGACAACTCTCGTCCTGGGGTGTTCAGTTTGTTTGATCTTACCGTGAATTGGTGTTTTCCCGAATACCTGCTGTTGTTGTTCCATTCTGGTTGCCTTCGCGGAGCGAGCACGAAATCACGGATGACCAAGAGGCTCCTGGGTTTACCCCACTGCTGTGAACATCTTCGCATGGGCCGGAGGGCCGGCATTATACAAGCACGACGCGCAAGCGAGTGGGTCTGATCTTCGCTTGCCAGGCCGCCGCGGACCCACTCGCTTGCGCGTCGTGCTTGTATTTCTAGGCCTTGGCTGGCTACGAAGATGTTCACAGCAGTGGGGTTTACCCCCACGTCGTTATACAAGTTCTTCGCCCCGATAGGGGCAGCCACATGAAAGCCCAGGGCAGAGCGGAGCGGCGTTAGCCGCGTAGCGCCGCCCTGGGTTAGAAGAGTGTCAGGAACGCCAGCCCTGAAAGGGCGAAACAAGCGAGCGTAGCACAACCGCGCCACAATCCTTTGTCAAGAACTACGTCCATCTTGTTTGAAGACGAACGAACAGTGTGGGAAGAACCGATTTGTTTCGTCCTTACAGGGCTACCGTGTTGAATCGATCCAGTACCCAGGGCGGCGCTTCGCGGCTGTCGCCGCTACGCTCTGCCCTTGACGGACACAAACTGAACACCCTGCTCCGGTCCCATCTTCTCATCGCATTTTTCTCAGGGCATGGTGACCGACAGTTTGTGGAGGGTGCCCTGGAGGCGTTTCGCTCCGTCGTAGTCGTCCACGGTCATCTTCGCATCGAAGCCGACGTTGAAGTCCTCGACGGGTTGTCCGGCGAGTAGGCCGGGGGCTCTTACGGACTCGGCGGACTGACCGTTCACCGACAGGGTGAGCAGCGCTTCGGGGGTGAGCTGGGCTCGCAGCGTCAGCCGGCCGACAGGGAGTTCCGCGGAAGTGATGCGGGTGATCTGCTGCCGGTGACGCACCGCGAATACGGCGCGGTGGTCTTTCAGATACAGCGTGTACCCGATCGCCGAACCGCCATGGGCCACGATCACCACGTCCGCCGGTTGCGGCTCCACTTCGCAAGCGATCGTGAAGGCTCTTCCCGCGACCTGTGGTGCGCGGTCGGACGTGAGCGAGTCGCCGCTCTTCAGTGTGTCGAGAGCGACGGGCTTGGCGTCGGCGGGGACCTGCCGCGCCGCGGTACGCCGAGGGTCTTCGGCCGGATAGAGCAGGACCGGGTCCTTGACCGCCCCGGCAGGCCGCCGCCCCGGCGGAGCCGGCCCGCCGATGTCGGCGTTCATGTTCGCCGCCAAATCCTGCAGACGCTTGACGACGTCCGGGTGTTGCGAGGCCACGTTCGTCTGCTCGCTGATCTCGTCGTCCAGGTTGTACAGCCGCGGCCCCTGGCCCGCGGCATCCGCGGCGGCTCCCTTGCCCATCGTTTCCGGTTGCGGACTGAGGGCCAGCTTCCACGGTCCTTGACGCACGGCCTGCAGGGTATAGCCGGCAAAGTAGTAGTGGGCTTCGCGCGTCGGGGTGGTGCTCAGGCCGAGCAGCAGCGGGGCGATGTCGCGTCCGTCAATCACGCGGTCCGCGGGCACCGTGCCGCCCGCCAATGTCACCAGCGTCGGGAGCAGATCAATCGTGCCGGCCACGGCATCGCAGGTCTTTCCGGGGGCGATCCGGCCGGGCCACCAGGCGATCGTCGGCTCGCGCACGCCACCTTCCCAGGTGCTACCTTTCCCGCCTCGCAACGGTCCGGCCTCGCCGCCGTCACGGCCCTTGACCAGCCACGGCCCATTGTCGCCGGTGAAGATGACGAGCGTGTTTTCGGCGAGCTTTAGTTCCCGCAGCGTATCCAGCACGCGGCCGACGCTCGCGTCCACTTCTTCCACCCAATCGCCGAAACGGCCGTTCGCCGATTTGCCCTGAAATGCGGCTCCCGGCGCAAGCGGCGTATGCACGGCCGTGTGCGGGAAGTACAGAAAGAACGGTTGCTCGCGATGCGTGCGGATGAATTTCACGGCTTCGTCGGTGTAACGTTCCGTCACTTTCGACTGCCCTTCGTCCGTCAGGAGTTCCGCCACCTGGTCATCGCGCAGCAGCGGCACCACGCGCTCGCCGGTCGCGAGCGACTTGCGTTGCATGTCGTTGGAGTAGGGGATGCCCAGGTAATGATCAAAGCCTTGTTTGGTCGGCAGGAACTCTGGCTGATCTCCCAGGTGCCACTTGCCGATGCACATCGTGGCGTAGCCCTGCGTCTTGACCAGTTCGGCAATCGTGAATTCTTGCGGGTTCAAGCCGTGGGCCTCGCCGGGGAAATAGACGCCTGGCACCGAGACCCGGGCCCCGTAGCAGCCGGTGAGCAATTGCGCGCGAGACACCGAACACACCGGAGCCGCGTAGAAGCTGGTCAGCTTCATCCCCTCCGCCGCCATGCGGTCGAGCTGCGGCGTGCGATTGAGCTTCGAGCCGAACGGCCCGATGTCGCCATACCCCAAGTCATCGATGAAGATCACGACGAAGTTGGGCTTGGCGGCAGGCTGGGCCGCAGCGGCTGTGTAGGTTGCGATTGGTGGTGCCAGCAAGAGGGCGGCGAAGGCGAGCAGGATATGTTGTCGAGTAGGCATAATATGGTCTCCTTCGGTAGGTCTGGTTTGTATTCCCTGTTGCTCTTCTCTTTCGATCTGAAGAGTGTCACAATATTCAACCGTTGAAGGCGACTTCAACGCCCCTCACAGAACCGGACTTGTGA
>JAPLNJ010000904.1 GCA_026692885.1 Planctomycetota bacterium
AACTCCGCGTCTGTCCACCCAGCACATCTGCGCCCGATATCAGCCGAGTTTTCCACGAGCAACTGCTGGACAGCATGCGCGCCAGCGTGATCTTCGTCGACCGCGGCTTGACGATCCTGAAATGGAGTCGCGAGTGCGAAGCCTTGACGGGATTGGTCGCATCCAGCGTGGAAGGGATCCGCTGGGATCCCGGTTTGATCCAGTTACGTGACGAGAACTACAGCCTGATTCCGACCGAAAACTGTCCCGTCATCAACACCATCCAGCGGGGCAGCGGTCAACACCTGCGTTTAGTCGTGACCAATGCCCAGGGTGAAAAGGTGTCGGTTGATGCGCAGGTCGCGCCGGTGTGTGGGGCGGACGGCTGCATCACCGGAGCGACCCTGTTGATGTTCGATGCTTCGTCCCAGGTGGATCTGGAGCGGCAGGTCGAATGTCTGTACGAAAAGGCTTCCCAAGACGGCCTGACCAAAATCGCCAACCGAGCAGAGCTCGACCGTCAGCACGAGGCTTTGGTACGTACCCATCACGAACGCGAAACATCCTACAGCATGATCATTTGTGACTTGGATCACTTCAAGCATGTCAACGACACCTACGGGCACCAGACGGGCGACGAGGCACTGGTTACGTTCGCGGCGTTATTAAAGAGATTCTGTCGCGCCGGTGATTTGGTGGCCCGCTACGGCGGCGAGGAATTCGTCCTGTTGTGTGCCAACTGCGACAACGCCACCGCCACGGTTCGGGCGGAAGCCGTCCGCGAGGCCTGGGCTGCCAAGCCGCAGCCCATGCTCAACGGCAAGTGTCTGACCTGTAGCTTTGGCGTCACCGAGTTGCAGGCGGGCGATACGGCCGAGACCATGCTGCGTCGGGCCGATCGCGCCCTGTTGCAGGCCAAGGACAGCGGCCGCAACACGGTCGTCCAACTGGGCTGCGGCAGGAGCGGAGCAGCTGTGCCGCAAAAACGCCGCAAAGGCTGGCTCCGGTGGTTGCAACGTAAGCCCACCGACAAACTCCTTCAGCGAAGCCTGATCACCGCCTCGCCGCTCAAGGTGACCGTCGAGAAGTTACGCGGCTTTGTCGCCGACCACGCGGCCGAGATCCTGGAAATGGAAGATACCCGGCTGACGCTCCAAGTCGAGGGCCTGCCTCCTGAGTTGAGCCGGCGCAGCACGGATCGCCCGACGCCATACCTGATCGAACTGCAATTCCAAGAGATCCAAGTCCCCTCCGAACGGCGCGAAGAAGCCAGCGACACGCGCACGCTCTTTCAAGTCGCCATTCGACCCAAGCGCGAACGGGATCGCCGCCGCGACGACTCGGATGAACGCGTTCGGCAGTTGTTGGGCAGCTTGAAAGCCTACTTGATGGCGCAGGACTACGTCAGTCCCGACGCGGATGGCCAGCAGAACACCTCAGCCCCACCGCCGTGAACCTTGCACTCGGACATGGTAAGCCGCAAGGCGCTAGCCGCGGGTTCTTGACGAGAAAACGCGGCCAGTCTTCGCCGGCGGCTAGCGCCGTTCCACTCAAAGTAGGCGGCAGTGGACTTAACGCTCTTCGCTCTCCTATTTGGTTGCAGTCGCAGACTTCAGCCAACGCCGCATCTGCTCCAATTCGCCCTTCCAACTCTTACCGGCCCGCTGCTCGCAAAAGGCGCGGAACAGTAGATCCACGGTTTCCTGGAGTCCCCGCAGACTCTCGATCCGGTCCTCCAGGATACCGCGCCCTTCCGCAGTCTCGTCCGTCTGGATCTTCGCCCCGCTAACCGCGAACTTCTCCGCCTGCAGCACTAACTCGTACTGCTCGCCTTGGCGGGCCAGGATCAGGCCAGACCTGCGGGGGAGCTTGCCCGAGCGAATCGCCTGCGCCGCTTCGGGCAGACGCGAGGGGGCTTCCGCGGTGATCGTTTCCTTGCCGGACTCACTTCTTGGGCACTCCAGACTAAGTGTTCGAGCGAGCATGCCGGTCACCTCGGAGCCGTCTGGCAGCGAGATCGTGTCGGATTGGGTCTCCCAACGCCACCAAAGCCACAGCAGAAATTCATTGCCCAGGAAATCCACGTTCCCCGACTGCTGGTCCCACCAAGCGATCTCGGACGCAGCAGCATTCGCTTGAAACACGGCCGGAACCACCTCTTCCAACGCCTTGCGCTGCTTCGTTTCCGCCGCCCACTCGTGAGCGCGTTGACTCGCCGTCAGCCGCGTCAGCTCCAGATCGAACGCACGTGTGCATAAGTCGCAGCCCAATTCGCTGATGGTGGCACTGGATCCGCCGATGAACAACACGCTGTTCCTCGCATCCCACAGCACCGAAAACTGCTGCATGCGGCGGAATCTACCGCTCCGGGCTTCTTCTTCACAGCGCGCCTCGACGGCCTCTTTCGCCTCCATGCGTTGGGTCTTGGTCGGCCGGCCGCTGGGAGCATCCGCGGTGCAGACCGCCAATTCCATTTGCAGCCACGCTCTGCGTACGGCGGCGGGAATCTGGTCCGTGTCGATCCGCACCGCAAAGTGCAACGCGTCCCCAATCACATTCTTTTCCAGACCGAAGTCGCTGTCGAACAGATGCCCGCCGGCCAAAAATCCGACGCGTGCCTGCTCCGGCGAGGACGTTTCCGTCTGGCCGATCGCGAGTCGTTCCAGAATCTCGACGTGCTCCGCGCCGAATACGCGAAGCTGTGGGCTGCTGATGCGAAAGGAATCGAATGTGATGGGGCCTGACAAGAATCCCATGCGTGCTCCAATTTTGGCGGGTCTTGCGTTCCAGATGCATATCCGCTGAGGTCTATACCAAGCCGGCTGTCGATTGCCTGCAGGGTGGGCGGTGCCACCGCAAGCTGCGCTAGCTGGTGGGCGTAGCCCACCCTACATCTTATGCCGTCGCCGATTAGGTCGACAGCGCACGAGCCTCACGGTTATCGGCGATTGAGCCGCCGCAGCTCCTTGGGATTACCGACCGTCGGACAAACTTGCCCGACTCGCCCAAATCCACCGGCTCCACGTGGACCAGTCTCTCCGAGACAGGGTTTCGCGTCTCGGAGAAACGCGACGCCGCCCGGAGCTGGCGCGATGCTTTCCGCCTGCGGGCCTTGGCCCAGCCTACACAAGAAATGCGGGTTAAGTCCGCGGGCTTCATGCGGTTTTGTTGATAGAACAGTCCTTCTCAGCAGGTTCCTGGAGTCGATTCGTATGTCCGGAAATCGTTTTGCACATCGATTTACTTGGCCTCAACGGATTTTGCAGACCGCAGGCATCTACAACTTGGTCTGGGGGGCCGTTGTGGTAGTGTTCCCTTTGGCCTTTTTTCGATGGTCGGAACTGGACCCGCCTAACTACCCGCAAATCTGGCAATGCCTGGGAATCATGGTGGGGGTGTACGGCGTCGGCTATTTGTTGGCCGCGTCCGACCCGGCTCGTCACTGGCCGATTGTGCTCGTGGGCCTGCTGGGCAAGCTGATCGGCCCGCTGGGCTTCGTCTGGAACGTCATGCATGGCACCCTGTCGTGGCGTTGGCTCGGGATCATCCTGGCGAACGACGTCGTCTGGTGGGTTCCCTTTGCCGCGGTGCTCTATCATGCCTTCCGACAGAACAGTTCCCCGGCGTACGACGCGCCAGCCTATGCCTCGCTGGACGAAGCGCTGCACTCCGCGCATAGCCATCGTGGGGCGACGCTCAACGAGCTGTCAGCCGGTGGCGGAGTTCTGGTGGTGTTCTTGCGTCACTTGGGTTGCATGTTCTGTCGCGAAGCCTTGGCTGAGTTGGCCGCCCAGCGGCCGGCGATCGAGGCCTGCGGGGTCCAGTTGGCGATTGTTCACATGGGGACTCCCTTGGAAGCCTCGAAGATGAGTGCCCGTTTCGAACTGGAAGACTTGCATCGGTTCAGTGATCCAGACTGCCGCTTGTACAGCGTGTTCGGGTTGCGCCGCGGCGGTTTCCGGCAGCTGTTTGGATTGGCCGTCTGGAGGGGCGGGCTGCGCGCCGCGTTGGTCGAGGGTCACGGGCTGGGGCGGATAGCCGGAGACACCTTTCGACTTGCCGGCGCCTTCCTGATCTCATCTGGCAAAGTCGTCACCGCTTTTCGGGCTGAAACCGCGGCCGACAAACCCAACTACCTCGCACTCAGTCAATGCGTGGACTCTGTCATACTCGAACAAGTTGACTGTAAGCGAGGCACGTTCCTGCGTCCACTCGCCAGCGTGGCCTAGCCCGGATGACCCATGTAGGGTGGACCAAGGGAGCGTAACATCTTGGGTCCTTCGCAATCCGTCCCCGCAGAACGTCACCGTGCGACGACGCAACAACGTTTGGCACAGCGACTGCGGCCCACCAGGAACCCGCGGCCTATCCCGCATGTCTACAGCAACTTGCGCAGATATTCGATGCTGCGTGCAGCCTGTTCCACGGTACCGCATTCCACGCTGAAGACGATGTCGCGCGGGCACTGCTGGCAGAGCCCGATCACTTTGGCCCAGTCGATCACGCCGTCGCCGCAGGCACAACCGACGGGCGTACCCGCCACCTTGCCACGTTCGGCGTCCGACTGCTGGACGGAGATATCTTTGGCGTGTAAGTGCACCAATCGGTCGAGCGTATGCTGCAGCCAGACCAGGGGCTCCAGGCCGGCCAAGTAGCTATTGCCAGTGTCAAAATTGACCCCGACCGCAGGCGACTTGACTAGTTGACAGATGCGGTCCAGGCCCGCGACTGTTCGGCTGTACTGTTGGTGCATCTCGATCCCCAGCCGAATTCCGCGAGGTTCCGCGACGGCAGCGGCTTCCGTCAACACGTACTTCATGAGCAAGTAATCTTCGTCCTCCGTGGTCCAGGCAGGCTTGGGGCCTTCGTCCGTGTTGACGACCGGCGCGCCACAATCGGCGGCAAAACGAATCGCCTGCTTCAGATACTCCGTACTGATTTCTGGTTTGCACAAGGGGCAGTGAGCGGACAACGCCGACAGTTTGACCCCGGCTCGCTCGCAGACGCGACGAACCCGCAGGGGATCGTCCAACATCGAGACACTATGGAAGTACCCGGCCTCGCTCAACACTTCCCGTCCCCAATGCACCATGGGTTCGACGTACTGGTAACCGAGTTCCGCCGCCTTCGCGACGCCCCATTCGAAAGACTTATCATCGTGCCGCACGAATTCCAGGTTGACCCCCAGACCGATTTTGCCCATGACAGGACCTCCTGTGGTGACCACGAAAAAGTTATGCCGGTGGTCAATCTATCATTCCCCAACTAGCACGAACATCTCCCCTCGCCCCGGTATCGGTGGCCAGGTTGTTGACCGCAATTTCTGGGGGCGCCGCCTTCCAAATTGCTAGAGTGTCAACCGGTGCGTTTTCACGCCGGTCCGAGAATGGTTGATCTCCAACTGCTGGGTTGTGTTGCCGCTTGCCGCTTGCACTTGGTACTTGCCGAAGAAACCGCGGAAGCGGGCCTGCCCGTTCGCATCCGTCTGTGTTGCCACGTGCGTCTTCCATTGCTGGTTGATCAATTGATCGAGGGCTTGGTAGGCGGCTTTCGGTTTTAGTTCCCCGTCGACTAGCCCGCCCTGGGCCTCGTTCTCGCCCTTCACCGCCGTGCCGTCGCCCAGGTTCCACCAGGTGACGCCCGCCATCGTCGGCGCACTGAACCACAGCCGATAATGATCTCGCACCACCTCGGCCTGGAGACGCTCCCCCTCCGCTCCCGCCGATGGAATCGTGATCTCGGTAATGTACAACGGCAGGCCGAACTCCGCGAGCGATTCGTACAGGTCCAGCATCCGGCTGGGATCGCAGTTCGCGCTGGTCAGATAGCCATCGAGTGCTGCGCGTCGGAAGTAGTGGAACTGCAAGCCGATGCCCTTGATCTTAGCACCCTGCGCCAAAAGCGTCTTGATCTGGTCGACATACGGATTTCTATTGGCGGCGAGGAAGTTGTAGTTCGTCACCTCGTTGATCATCAGTGTGCACTTGTCTGGAAACAGCGGAGCCGCCTCCGCGAACGCCCAGGCCACGTAAGCGTGGTCGGGGCTGTAGAGCGGATAGGTCTGGCTGCACACCAGGGATTCGTTGACCACGTCGAAAATGGAAATCTTCTCGCCATAGCGGCCGGCAATCTCTCGGAAGCGTTTGCGATAGAGTTCCCGCAATTCGTCCGCGTCCTGGGGTAGCCAGGGCGGATTGTAGGCGTGCCACAGCAGCGGGTGGCCCTTCAGTGTGACCCCATGTTTCGCCGCCCACGGTGGATAGCGGTCTGGCGGGGGGCGGCGCCAGATATCTCGGGCGCCTTCCTGATAACGCAGTTCGCCGCGCGTCGGCTCCGTGCCTTCCCAGTAGAATGGGACTGTAGCGAAGTTGAACAGCCGCAGGAAGGCCGCCTCGTAGCGTTGATTCTCCTCGGCCGTCTTGAGCTGCCCCAGCACGAATGCGTTGCAGCCAAACAAGAACTCGTGCCCCATCTGCTGCACTTCGACCCGCGCGTTGGGGACCGGTTTGCCGGCGGCGTCCAGCACTTCGATCGTGGCGTCGCCCTGGCGGTATTTTTCGATGTTGCGGTCAATCCGCTCGGCGACCGCCCCGTCGTGCCACCGCGTTTGATACGCTTTCGGCGCAGCAGCCAGCACTGTCGTGACGGAGGAGACGAACAACAGTGCGGACGCCAAGGCCAGTTTCAGTCTCTGGCAACGAGCGGTGACGGGGGGCCGTGTGACAGCCACGGATGGCAGGTTCGTAACGTTCATCGGGGAGACTCCTGAGAGAGGCCTCGTGGCAGTGGGAAGAGCCTCTTACGCCCTGGCATTGCCACAAGAATAATCACGCGAGATTGGAGACTGAACTTTCGGGATACGCGCACCGTGCGCGTTTTGCACTTAGACATGGTGAGCCGCAAGGCGCTAGCCGCGGGTTCTTGGGCGAGAAAACGCGCCCTGTCTTCACCGGCGGCTAGTGCCGTTCTGCCGCACCCATCGCGACCCCAACACTTAGGCTTGAAGACGCACCATAAAATCTGCCTGTCAATCTACCCCGGAACTCAATTCATTCCTAGCTGAACTTGGCGCCCCAGGTCGGAACCCTTTCCCCCCCCCCCCGGTTCCCCAGGGGGCGAATTGAAGCTTCTGCGACGGCTCGTCGAGCAATACGCATGCGATGCGGCCCAACCTGCAAATCTTGAAGTTGCGCATGTTGCGCGGAGACGTCCCGGGCGAGGTTGCTCGGTGGAGCAATGCTTCTGCACTAGCAACACGGGCCAGAACAGCTTCCGGATTTCGTCGAACGATGCACGACCGGTTTGCAGGCTTGTTAGCCGGCTCCCCGTCTGCCACCAGCTTTAGCTAGTTGGTCGAGCCGACAACCGGACGACCAAGGCGGCCCTTGGAACGTGCGCCACTTTCCGTTGCCATCCGCCGCGCCTCACCGCCCAACCGAGAAACCCGCGTGACGCCGATCGTCACGGAGGTCAATTGCGACTTGGCGACGGCGGCTACTTCTATCCGCTTGCCTGATTTGGTAATCTTGACCGTCACAAGGCGCGGGGGACGCACGTCTTTGAAGTCGCGCATTTCGACGAGAAGTAGCATGGAGAACCTAGAACGTATGGAGACCATCGAGTGGATCTGGCTGATCCTCGGACTGCTGAGTATTCCTGTGCTGGTGGCCACCAACGGGCTGTTCGTGGCGGCCGAGTTCGCCCTGGTCGCGGTGCGCAGAACCCGCGTCGAGGAGATGGTGCATCACGGTCTGATGGGGGCCAAGGCCATCCAAGCGGCGGTCACGAACCTCGATCGCACTATCGCCGCCACGCAACTGGGGATCACGCTGGCCAGCATTGCCTTGGGCGCGGTGGGGGAACCGGCGCTGGCGCAGCTGTTCGAGCCGGCGTTCGACTTCCTGCCCACCGCCTGGCAATCGACAGCGGCGCACTCGGTGGCAGCGGGGATTGCCTTCCTGCTGATCACTTTCTTGCACGTCGTCTTTGGTGAGCTGATTCCCAAGACCATCGCACTGCAAAAGCCCGATGGCACGGCCCTCCGGGTGGCGACTCCGCTGAACGTTTTTGCCAGTGTGGCGCGGCCGTTGATTTACGCGATGAACGGCACCGGGAACGGCCTGCTCCGGGCCTGCGGCTTTCCCGCGGCCACCGGGCGCGAAATGGTCCACTCGATCGAGGAACTGTCGCTACTGGTCGAGGACACGGAAGAAGCCGGCATCCTCGGTGAGACTCAGGCCGAGGTCGTCCAGAAGGTCTTCCGCCTGTCTGGGAAACGGGTCCGCGACTGCATGATCCCTAGAGACAAGATGGCGGTGCTGGAAGTGAGCACGCCACCCGACAAGGTGCTGGAGTCGGTCAGGCTGGGGGCCCACACGCGGATGCCGGTCTACCACGGCGACCTGGATGAAGTCGTGGGGATCGTCAACACGAAAGACCTGTTCTATCTGTTCAGTCGGCAAGGGGCGGTCATTCTGGATGACGCGCTCTACCCGGCCCGGTTCTTGAAGCCGGATGAGGATGTGGCCACGGCGCTGGAGGTGTTCCGCAAGGCACACCGTCACATGGCCCTGGTCCGGGGGGACGATGGGAAGATTCTGGGACTGATCACGCTGGAGGACATCCTGGAAGAGATTGTGGGCGAGATTGAGGATGAGCATGATCCGCCGCAACCTGGTCTCGCGGCCCGGACGACGCGACAAGAACCTAGACGAGAGGAAGCCAATCCGAAGCAGCACGGCTGAGGGTACGGCGTTGCGTCTGCTGTTGTGAACATCTTGAAACCCCTCGTTCCCAGGCTCTGCCTGGGAACGCACTGCCTTGCCGGCTCTGCCGGTCTGCGTGCGAGGCGGAGCCTCGCTTCCAGTGGGTATACGAGGCAGAGCCCCGTAACCAGAGCGATTTAGGGAAGTTGGACGATGCAAACCTGTTCACAGCAGTGGCCCTTGCGCCCTCGGCAGTTCAGCCGTCGCTGTCGGACTACGAACGTTTGAAACGGCCCCGCCGGAACCTTGGCGGCCGGCTCGGCCGGGCCGCGTCAAACGCCGGAAGGGGCAGCTGTGAAACAAGTTCAGTCAGTTGCTGCGCATCCATTCCCGGACGGGGCGTGCCCCAACCTGAGAAGACAGGGAGGCCCTTTTGCCGGGCCATGATCTCCCGGCGAGTGCGGCCGTCGGGAGCATCCGGCCACGGGCCATCCTGTTCGTGGAAGTCGAAGAAGTGGAGGCCGATCGCGGCGATATAACGCCAGTACGCCGGATTGTCCGTCTGGATGACAAACAGCCCGCCGGGCGTCAGGCAGCGATAGACCAGGACCAGAAAAGCGGGTGTGATCAGACGCCGGGCCATGCGTTGGACATCCGCGTACGGTTGCGGGTGGTACACGTGGATTTCTGTGATTGAGTTCGGCGCCACGTACTGTTCGAGAAAACCGTAACCCCCAGCTACGGCAAATCGCACATTCCCAAGGCCACGTTGATTTCCCCGCCGCGTCGCGTATCGAATGACCACCGGCAAGATGTCCAACCCCAGATGATCCAGATCGGGGCGCCGCAGCGCGCTGGAGATTACGAATCGTCCGTTGCCGCAGCCCAGATCCAGGACCAGCGGCGCTGAGCGGCCGAACAACGCGACCCAATCCAACGGCCCTGGCGGCGGCAGTCTCTTCAGTGCAGTCTTCGCCCACTGTTCCGGCGGCAGGATTACGCCGGGGATCGGCACGCCCAATTCAGATTCCGTCGTTTCAGGTTCACGCATGGTCCGCGCATTATAGCTATCGCGGGGCCCACGTGAAGGCTCTACCGCGAGGCACAACCGTCGAGTAGATCGTGCTGATGGAGCTTCTTGTAGAGGGCAGACCGACTGATTCCCAACGCGGTCGCGACTTGCGTACAATCGTTGTGGCACCGCTCCAACGTCTCGATCAGTAGCAGTAATTCGCCATGCCTCCGCGCGGCCGCCAGCGGCAGTCCGCAATCCCCGGCAGCACGTTCCCGCGGATGGCTGGCGCGCGCCGGAGCCTTCCGGACGACTTCCGGCAGGTCGTCCACGTCGATCCGGTCGCCGGTACACAGAGCGACCGCCCGTTCGACGGTGTTGCGCAGCTCCCGGATGTTGCCCGGCCACTGGTAGGTCTCCAGGGCACGCATCGCGGCCGCGGTAAAGCCCTGGATCAGACGCCGCGCGCGAGCGCCGTAATCGGCCAGGAACTTCGCCGCCAAGGGCCGGATCGCTTCGCGGGTTCGCCGCAGCGGTGGCAGTTCAAAATCCACCACGCACAGACGATAGTAGAGATCCGAGCGGAACCGTCCGGCCGTCACCTCGCCGCTCAAGGGCCGATTGGTCGCAGCAATCACGCGACCTCGAAACGGCATGAGCTGGTTCGACCCCACCGATTCGTAGACGCGCCGCTCCAACACCCGCAGCAACTTCACCTGGGCCGCACGCGGCACGCAATCGATCTCGTCCAACAGGATCGTCCCATCCTCTGCCGCGGCAAACTTGCCTGCATAGTCCCGATCGGCGCCGGTAAACGCTCCCCGCACATGGCCGAACAGCTCACTTTCCAGCAAGGTCGGCGAGAGGCCACCACACTCGATTACGACAAACGGTTTACCATGGCGGGGAGACAAGTCGTGGATCACTCGGGCCAGGTGGGTCTTGCCCGTGCCGGTCTCGCCCGTCAGCAGCACCGTGGAATCCAGGGAGGCGACCGCGCCGACTTGCTCCAGCAGTTTTTTCGCCGCCCGCGACACCACCAGGAAACCGGACTCCGGACTCGCCGGCACCGGCGCCGGCGATTTCGGCTGCCGTGCCGCACGCGTTGGAGCCGGCGCCGGCGCGTAGCGGTGGCGGACCGTGAGCATGTCCAGCAGAAATGCCAGTCGCGAAAGGTCCAGCGGCCGCGCCAGGCAGTCCACGGCGCCCTGTTTCAGCAAGTGCAGTCGGAGCTCCAGATCATCGCGCTCCGTCAACACGATCAAGGGCACGCGGAACTGGCCCTGCGAGATCTCCTTCAGCAAACAACCGACTTGGTGCTCTTCGTCCGCATTCGAGACGTGAACCACCGCGATCCCCTTGGACCAACGCGGGCGTTTGGCTATAGCACAGAATCTTAGTGTCGTTCATGTTCGCGTCCTTCAGAAAGCAAAAATCCTTCACCCGCAGCCAGGTCGAACTGGTTCGCACCTCAGCTCCGGGGCGCTCCAGGCTTCTTGGCCTGGACCCACTCGTAATACTCGCGCATCTGCAACTTCTCGGCGGCCGCCTCGTCGATGAACACCTTCGCGTCGGCGTGCAGCTGGAGCGCGCTGGCAGTAATCATGCTGGTCACCGGCCCTTCGATCATCTTGGCCGCGGCGTCGGCCTTGTTCTTGCCGTTGGCCACGAGCACCAGTTTCCGTGCTTCGAGAATCGTGCCCACGCCCATGGTGATGGCGTAGATCGGCACGTCTTTAACCTCCTCGAAGAACCGTGCGTTGTCCTCGATGGTCTGCCGAGCCAGCGTCTTGAGACGTGTGCGGCTGTTGAACGAGGACGTCGGTTCGTTGAAGGCGATGTGACCGTCCGAGCCGATCCCCAGGATCTGGACATCGATTCCGCCGCAGTCTTTGATCCGTTTCTCGTACCACTCGCAGAAAGCCTGGTAGTTGCGGGTTGTGCCCGAGGGGATGTGGATGTTCTCCCGGGGAATATTCACGTGCTTAAAGAAATTCTCGTGCATGAAGTAGTGGTACGACTGCTCGTGCGTGACGGGCAGGCCGACGTATTCGTCCAGGTTGAACGTGGTCACCTGGGAGAAATCCAGGCCCTGTGCCTGATGCATGCGCACCAATTCTTGGTACAGGCCCAGGGGACTCGAACCGGTGGCCATGCCCAGCACCGCATTGGGTTTGGCGTTCAGCACATCCGCGATCACGTTGGCAGCCTTGCTGCTCAATTCCTCATAAGTCTTGGAAATGTCGACTTCCATCGCTCTGACTCCGTCGGGGTTAAGTTGAAAAGGTGCTCCACGTGATGGGCGCAAGGAATTGAGACTCGACTCCCTATTTTCAACCCTAACCAGCCTCCGTGACAAGCCCCTCCTGAACGGGTAGATCCCCCGATTCGGCTTCGAATAGGTCAACTTCGCCGAATTTTGTCGCCAGGCGAATCAGGGGATCTCTGCCGGTGGCGGCCGGCCTTGATCATGAGGCGGCGTGAAACGCTAGCAGCGAATCATCGTAACCCGACGCGTCAGCGAGGAAACGCCGCTCTCCCTCGCTGACGCGTCGGGTTATGATGCGCAACGTTCCGATCAATGCCGTGTCGGCCTGTTATCGTTTAACGACGACGTAAATCAAGGCCGCTACGCGGCTTCGCCTGCCTCTGCCGCACACAACCCGAGGATCAACTTTCGCACGTTCGGCTCAGCCGCGTTGGCCGTGGCGATGATCTTGGCCACGTTCACAGATTCCAGGGCGTCCGGCAGGCACATATCGGTGATGATTGACAGGCCCACCACACGCAGGCCGCTATGCACGGCCACGATCACTTCCGGCACCGTGGACATGCCGACCGCGTCGGCGCCAAGGCCACGGAGGTAGCGGTATTCGGCACGCGTTTCCAAATTCGGGCCAGGCACAGCGACAAACACGCCCTGGTGGGCCACGATGTTTTCCCGGCGGGCGATTTCCAGGACGCGCTGTACCAGCTTCCGATCGTACGGCGCGCCCATGTCCGGGAACCGCGGTCCGAGCCGGTCGTCGTTGATGCCGATCAGCGGATTGTCGCCCATCAGGTTGAGATGATCCTCGATCACCATGATGTCGCCGCAACGGAAGTGCGGGTTCATCCCACCCGCGGCGTTGGACACCACCAGCAGTTGGGCCCCCAGGGCCTTCATCACGCGTACCGGCAGGGTGATCTGTTTGAGCGAATAGCCCTCGTACATGTGGAACCGGCCGTCCATGACCAGCACGGGCAGCCCTTGCAGTTCACCGCACACCAGCCGGCCGCGGTGGCTGTGGGCCGTGGACCGCGGGAAGTGCGGGATATCCTCGTAGTCGATCGTCGCCTCGACCCGGATGTTTTCCGCCAGACCGCCCAAGCCCGTACCCAGGATCACTCCCGCCTGCGGCTGCCGCCGCCATGTGGCCTGAATGGTCGCGACCGCCGCCTGAACTTGTCCGTACAGTTCGAGCATCTCCATGCCCTCCGTGCCGTCTGTTTTGTCCGGGTGCCCTGCAGGCCCTAATAGACACAAACACCACGTCCTCGACAAGCCGCTCAGGCCTCGCCGGATCCGCGGGGTAACCGGTTGAAAAGTGGACCTTGACAGGCAGACAGCGGCCCTTGCCACCCTCCTGTTTTCTTGCGTTGACCCCACGGATGGCAAGGCCGGCCCACGGATTTATTCTTGTCCGGTCTTCATCCGTGGGTCGGCTCTGCTATCCGTGGGCGAAAACAAACCTGGAAGATCTGAACGGTGAGTCAAGAAGACATTTTCAACACGCCGTTACCCCCGGCACAGGATAGTGTGTCTTCAGGGCAAAAAAAGTGGGGTAAGCATCCTGCTTGCCTTTCGATGATCCACGGCCGCATTGACCCACCCGCCGTCTAAACGTAAATTGATTGCGGACGAAGGCGGTGATGATTTCTTGGGGAAACTGTCCCCTGACGGTTGCGATCGATCCCGAACTCCTGCAACTCGGCCCTGACGCCAACGGCAGCTTGTTGACGCCCGCGGAATTCGATGCCGCCGAGTTCGAGGAAGGCTGGCGGTACGAACTGATTCGAGGAGTCCTGATTGTGTCCCCGGCACCTTCACGCGAAGAACGTGATCCGAATGGTGAGTTGGAGTGGCTGTTACGTGACTATCACCCCGCTGTTGCCAGGCTTCGAATTGGCGCTGGCTCGGTTGCTGCAACTCGCCGACCGCTGGGAGCACTGACCAGGATTTTTCATAAAGATCGCAACCCCTGCTAGCATTTGCTGTTGCGTTATGATAGACTTCGCCGAAAAGTGCCCGGCGAGGCCGACGGGTGCCCGGTTCGTCCTGCTGCAAGACCGGAAAGCGATGCATGATTCGCGTACTGATGCTCGATTTTGGCGAAACGCTGGTTCACTGGGAGACGCCGTTCCCCAATGTTCCGGCAGCGCTTCAGAGTCTGAAGCAGTTCCGAGCAGCAAGCGGAGTTCCCCTGCAACTGGTGCTGGTTGCGGATTGCCAGATGCCGTCCACCGGCGCCACGCCCGCTCGGATTGACGAGGTGTTTCAAGAGTATCTGTCGCTACTCGATGCGGCCGGTTTGAGAGCGTTCTTTGAACCCGTCTCCCGACATGTTACGCTCTCGGCGCACGCTGGCGTGTTGAAGCCCGACCCCCGCGTATTCAGCTTGGCCTTGACTCGTCTGGGAGTGCTCGCCGCCTGGAACGAATGCCTGATCATCAGCGATGATTGGGAACAATTGGCCGCGTGCCGGAAGCTGGGGATGAGCACGCTCCAGTTTTCGGGGATCCCTGCGGACGAAACGTGTTTCCGCGATTGGTCGGAAGCCCCGTTGCTGGTCGCGTTCCGCGTCGATCCAGACAACAGGGACAACCTGTTCCTGGCCCTTGGGGTGTTCCTGGCTGCGCGCCACGCCATGCAACTGATCGCCATCGAGGATGTGAGCGCCGACGGATTGGTGCGGGCTACCGCCAGGCTACTCAGGCGACTCGACGCTGACGCCCCTGCAGGATCTGATGACGTCAGCGAGAATCTGCCGCTACCGATCACGGTGCGACTGACTCCTGCTGGCCGCGTGGCTGAGGTGGGAGACGAACTGCCGGCCAAGACTTTCGGGCGGGAGGCAGAATGGTCGACAGCGAAGACCTGAGTCGACGTGGTGCACCAGCTGCTGTAGCTGGTGTTTCGGATTCGGCGTTTTAGTTACCCAGGCCAGCTTCCTGGATAGCGTGCTTCCACACTCCGAGGCTGTGACAGGATCAAATCGGCCGACAATGCTTGCACCAGGTCTAGGGTGGGCTGTGCCCACCCGGCACAAGCACTTGTGGTGGGCACAGCCCACCCTACGATTCTTTCACAGCCTCTCCGATACAGGCGAGCAGAACTTATGAGTGCCGGAGAAGGTGCAGGAATAGGTTATTCGACCATGCGCGGCCGGGACTATCCGGTCATTCGCCAGTTTACCGTTTTCTTGGAGAATCGCGTCGGACAACTGCTGGAACTGGTCCGGCGTTTCGAGGGCAGCAATATCAAGATCGTGGCCTTGTCGATCAACAACGCGATCGAGTGTGCCTTTGTGCGGTTTGTGGTCAGCCATCCGGAACGCGGGCGGGAGATCCTGGAGCGAGCCGGCTTTGCAATTATTGAAAGCGACTTGATCTGCGTGGAACTGCCGGACGTGCCCCAGCCGTTGCTGCAGATTTGTGCCGCCCTGCTCCAGGCGGAAATCAACATCGTGCAGACCTATCCTCTGATCCATCAGCCCCACGGCCGGCCGGTGTTGGCGATGCTGGTCGATAATCTTGAGGGTGCCCAGGAGATGTTGACGTCCAAGGGTTTCCGGATGCTGACTGAAGAGGATCTCCAGAGTGAGGAGTAGTTCACCGCATGGCCATTTCGGTCGTCTGTCCCAGCTGCAAGAAGCGATTCTCGGTCCACGACAAATTCGCGGGCAAGAAAGGGCCGTGCCCCAAGTGCAAGGCGATCATCCAAGTCCCGGAGAAGACCGAAGAGGTCGTCGTCCACGTACCGGACGCGTTTGGGCCGAAAGGCACCACGGGACGAGCGGTCCTCAAGCCGGTGGCCCGCGCGGACACCAAGGTCTCGCCGGTCCTGACCGCGATCGTGATCGTGGCCAGCCTCGCCGTGCTGATCACCGCCTGGCTGCTCCGCTCGCCCAAGGGCGACGTGTCTTGGCTGGTGTTGACGGTCGGGGCGCTGGGGCTGGCGCCACCGCTGGTCTGGGGCGGGTATGCGTTCTTGCGAGACGACGAACTGGAGGCGTACCGAGGTCGCGAGCTGCTGCTCCGTGCGTGTATCTGCGGGTTGGTCTATGCGACCGTCTGGGGTGTGGCGGCGTGGGCGGTGCCGAGCCATTCTCCACCGGGATTGCCTACCGGCGGAAACCAGCCCAACAAGCAAGCGAGGGAGGCGAAGGTGACTCCGCTGCCTGCGCATCAGGCTGGGGGCCAGGGATCTGGGGGCCAGGGATCTGGGGGCCAGAGATCTGGCCCGAAACCGCGTAAGATAACGGCAGAAACCATCGCGATTGCGTTAGGAATGATCGCGGTCATGGTCGGGATCGGGGCCTTCGGGGCTTTCGCCACTCTGGAATTGGACTTCGGAAAGTGCGTGCTGCACTACGGTTTGTACTTCGCGGTGACCGTCCTGTTGCGATGGATCATGTATCTGGATCCGGTCCTGCTGCCAGTGTAGCCCCACGCGCCAGCGCAGGTGGGGTTGGCGATGTAGTGGCTCGACCCCAGATTCCCGGCAGGGCACTGGCGTTGCCACCCTCGCTGGTGCGTCGGGCGTGTGTTGTGCAGGGACAGGTGCTAACCTCATGAGCGAAGCGGTCCGTCGTCGGATTTTGGGGATCGGTACGTTGGTCCTGCTGACGCTGGGGACCGTGCTGTGGTGCGTCGACGCCCACCAGGGCCTCCTGTCTTTGAAGGCGGGCTTAGTGTTCGGGGCGGCTTGGCTCGCCTTTCCGCAAATCACGGCCTTGACCTCCGCCGGCCCTCCACGTCTGACCTGGGCCATCCTGGCCGGGGCGGTGATCCTGGTGTTCCGCCCCAGAGCGTTTCCGGTCGTGGCCGTCTTGATCGTGGTGATGATGATCGTCGAAGGCGCGACCTGGATCTTGCGGCCCTTATCGATGGGACAACCGAAGCTGGGGAAGCGGTCGAGACGCGATCAGCAACCGCTCTGAGCGAAATCCCAAAGTACGTCAGGCTGTCCAGCCTGATGTAGGGTGCATCAAGCGCAGCGCCGATGCACCGTATGCTCGACAGGTGCATCGGCGCTCCGCTTGATGCACCCTACAGTCCGCTGGTGCATCGGCGCTCCGCTTGATGCACCCTACGCTACGGGGCCGCGCAGAGGCGCTGGAGATCTTGAGCAGTGACCGTAATCTGGCGGCAGAAACCGGTGTGTACGCGAACGTACTCCAGTTCCGTACAGGGTTCCGGATCGGCGTGTAGCGTTTGTTCCAGACGCGATTGTTCCGCCGGGTCGAGTGGAGCCAACTCTCGGGGCCAGATCGTGTTTGTCTCCACAATCAACGCCTCCCGATAACGGTCAAATTTGTCAGCCATTGCCTGTCGTCTCCTCACAGCCGGAACCGAGTTGCGGTATCATGGGTTCGTCGCTAAGTATACGCCCGGAACCGTCGCTGGAAAATATGACAGGATGAGCGAATCACTGGCCACTCTTCTCGCGGACCTGGACGCGGTCGCACAGCTCGACGCCAAGGCTCAGAAGGCCTGCGCCGAACGCACGCGTTGGCTGCGGACGGCATCGAACCAAGAGATTCGGGAATTTCTGCAACAGCTGTTGCAGCGCTCGCCGCCAGACGGCCTGCCCCAGGACGCCTGGTTCGCGGCCGCCTGCCTGCAGCTATTCCTACGTCAGCACCAGACACCCCAGCACCCACAAGTACCAGCGGCGGACGACGAGACCTGCGAGCTTGTGACGAAACTGGTTCGTCATCTGGGGCCGGCCTGCCGGGCCCGCGAGCGACTCCTGGCGTGGCTGGTGGCGAGCCAAATTCCCGCGGGATTGACCGGCTTGGCCCAATTGCTGGCCGAGGATCCGCCCGCCGACGCGACGGTTGTGGCCACGTTGTTGAGTCCGTTCTTTCAACGGCGGAACTACGATCCGCAGCTGCTATTTCCGCGTCTACTGGATGGTCTGGTCCATCCCAGCGCTGCGGCGGCGGTGCTGGATCTGGCCAACTTTGTCACGCGGGAGGCCTTGACGCCGCGGCATCCGGCCGCCGACAGGGTCGGTACCTTGGCAGCCCTGCTGAGCGGCGTCGTCGGCCGGCTGGGCTGCTTGGAATCTGCCCCCGCGGATGCCGGTGTGTCGCCCGCGGTCGTGGTCGGCCAAGTCCAGGAGGGGATCACGCTCGCGGTCTCACTGTGTGACGCGCTCGCCCAGATCGGCGACAATTCCATCGTGGGCAAGCTGTACCAGACACTGGAACTGAGCCACCGCCGGGTGCGGGCCGAAGCGGCTTATGCCCTGGCGCGTCTGGGCGAACAGGCGGGCGCGGACACACTCGTGGCGTTGGCCGCCGAACCGGTGGTCCGCCTGCGCGTGCTGGCGTACGCCGAAGAATTGGGCATCCTGGACAAAATCGAAGCATCGTATCGTACGGAACAGGCCCGCGCCGAGGCGGAGTTGGCGCTGTGGCTGGCCCAGCCCTCCCAGCTGGGATATCCGCCCACGCGTTGCGAGTTGATTGACACGCGTCTGCTCTACTGGCCGGGCTATGACAGGCCGATTCGGTGTTCGTTGTTTCGATTCACGTACCAGTTCGGTGACCGCAGCTTCAGCAACATCGGCCTGACGGGGCCGTTGGTACACGCCTTCGCAGCGGACCTGTTGGACCTGGCTCCCGACGACATCTACGCCGCGTTTGCCGGCTGGCAAGCCGAACACGCGGAGATTTACGAGATCGAGCTGGACGGCTTGGACGAGGCCCAACGCAGCGAGGTTTTCCGGCTGGAGCGATGTCTGCGGGACGAAGGCTATGAGGCCGTCGAACCGTTGAAACTGGGGCACTTTTTCGGCGCGAAGGTGCTGGTGGCGAGGGTGCTGCGTCAAGGGCAGCCGGGTGCGGCCGTCGTGGGTCCCGATCTAGTCTATTGGCTGCCTCGGTCGGCAAGTCGGCGTCCGCCCGGTCCGGACGAAGCCTACTGGATCTACAAAGGCCGCCGCTTGCTGAGGGCTTTCAACCCCTGATCCAGCATGATCCATCCGGCGGCCCTGGCGATCGACCAACTTCTCCGCGAGTGCCAGATCGTGCGCACCCGCCGCAGTGGGCCAGGCGGACAGCATCGGAACAAGGTCGAAACAGCCGTCGTGATCACGCATCTGCCATCGGGCGTGAAGGGCGAGGCCAGTGAGCGGTGAAGCCAATCGCAGAACCGCGCGATGGCCGTGTTTCGACTGCGGGTCAATTTGGCCCTGGCCGTACGACACGACCGTCCGCTGCCGATCCTGCCCAGCGCTGGCTGGCTGGCTCGTTGCCGCAGCCACCGCTTGACCCTCAGCGCGCGCCATGCAGATTTTCCAGGACTGCTGGCGGAAGCCTTGGACGTCTTGGCAAGCTTCGACATGGATGTGAGAATGGCCGCCAAGACCTTGGGGATCAACGCTTCCCAATTGGTTAAACTATTGCAGCTGGAACCACGGGCCTTGGCCCAAGTAAACGTCCGTCGCCGTGAACTTGGGCAGGTGACACTGCGGTGAGGCAGGCGAAGCAAAACGGTCAACAAGGAGAAAAGAGGTCATGAAGCATTCGGCCGGTACGCTGCTCTACCGTTTCCGCGAGGGCCAATTGGAGGTGCTTTTGATCCATGCCTCGGGCAACTACAATCGGCACGCACCGTGGGGCATTCCCAAGGGGGTGCCCGACGCAGGCGAGGATTTGGAAGCCACCGCCCGCCGCGAGACGTGGGAAGAAACCGGAGTCACGGCTGGCGAACTGCAGTCCTTGGCCTGGATCGACTATCGCACGGGCCGCAAACGCGTGTATGCTTTCGCCGGACCAGCTCCGCTCGACGCAGCCCCGCATTGTGCGTCGTGGGAAGTCGATCGGGCCGAGTTCGTCACCTGGGACCAGGCCCGCCGTCTGCTCCATCCCGACCAGGCGCCGTTTCTCGACCGGCTGGAACAACTGCTCAAACCTTGATGATGGATGTAACCCACGAGACCGAGGAGCCCGCATGAAGAACTGTCTCATCTCTGTCGTGCTGTGTGGCCCTTTCTTGGCAACGGGTTTGCTGCTGGCGGCGCCGCCAGCGCAGGGCCCGTTGGCCGACTATGTGGCTAAGCCTGACGCCAGTTACCGCTGGGTGAAAAAGCGGACCGGCAACTTCTTATCCGCCTCGTACACCGAGTTGATTCTCACCTCGCAGACTTGGCGCGACATTGCGTGGAAACATCAATTGTTCGTGATCAAGCCGTACGCGATGCAAAAGGACCCGCACCACGCCCTGCTGTTCATCACGGGCGGCAACTGGCGCGACGAACTGGAGCAGCCTTCCAGCCCAGGCCCCTCGAACGATGAAGCGCGTTTGTACGTGTCCTTGGCCGAGTTGCTCAAGACCCCGGTCGCCGTGTTGTTTCACGTGCCCCAGCAGCCGATCTTCGGCGGCAAGAAGGAAGATGCGGCCATTGCCTATACCTTCGACGAGTTTCTGAAAACCGGCGATCCCGAATGGCCCCTACTGCTGCCGATGGTCAAGAGCGCTGTCCGCGGTATGGACGCTGTCCAGGAGTTCGCTCAACAGGCATGGTCGCTGGAATTGAAGACGTTCACGGTCACCGGGGCCTCGAAGCGCGGCTGGACGACCTGGCTGACCGGCGCCACGGATAGTCGCGTGACAGCCATCGCGCCGATGGTTATCGACATGCTGAACATGGGTCCGCAGTTGGAGCATCAAGAGCAGACCTGGGGCGACATGTCCTATAAGATCCGTGACTACACCGAGCGTGGACTCCACAAGCAACTGCGCAGCGCCAGCGGCCGGACGTTGCGGGCCATCGTGGATCCGTTCGAGTATCGGGAACAGCTGCAGCAGCCGAAGTTGATGATTCTCGGCACGAACGACCCCTATTGGACGCTGGATGCCCTGAATTTGTATTGGTCGGACCTGGCTGGCGAGAAGTACATCCTGTACATGCCCAACAAGGGTCACGGCCTGGGCGACTACGGCCGAGTATTCGGCAGCCTGAACGCGATCCACCAGCACGTCGCCAACGGTCGGCCGTTGCCGAAGTTGTCCTGGGAATTCGCCCAGCAGGACCGCGTGCTGCGGCTGGCGATCGCGTCGAGCCCGCCGGCGGCCAAAGTCATCGCCTGGGTCGCCACCTCGCCGACCAAGGACTTCCGCGAGGCCAAGTGGGAGTCGTCGGCCATGCACGCCGATGGCCAGCGGCAGGTGTTCGACCTGCCCCTTCCCCAACAGGGTTTTGCGGCCGTCTTGGGGGAAGCCGAATATGCGTCGGACGATGCCCCCTACTTCTTTTCGACCAACGTGCGGATCAGCGGTGCGGAGTCGCCGCCGACGCAGAGGCAGCGATGACCGAGCCTGATCGGGGGACAACTTGGGTGACCTGGCACGACCACGCCGTGGCCCGCGAGCAGCGGGAACGTCTGAACGGCCACCGCGGGTGCGTCGTCTGGTTCACCGGGTTCAGCGGCTGCGGTAAGAGCACGATCGCCAATGCCGTAGACTGCAAACTGCACGCCCTGGGGATCCACGGATTTCTGCTGGACGGCGACAACGTTCGGCACGGGCTGAACGCCAGTCCGGCGCTGTTGGCCGAGCACGGGGAAGCCTTCGCCCAACGCTTCGGGCTGGGTTTTTCGGCCGCCGACCGTGAGGAGAACATCCGCCGCATCGGCGCCGTGGCAGAACTGTTCGCGTCGGCCGGCCTGCTCACGCTGACGGCGTTTGTCAGCCCCTATCGGCGTGACCGCGATGCCGTGCGCCGACGGGTCGAGCGAGCCGGTCGTCCAGGTGATTTCGTGGAAGTGTTCGTGGATACACCGCTGGAGGTCTGCGAGGCGCGAGATCCCAAAGGGTTGTACAAGAAGGCCCGCGCGGGAGAACTCCGGCAGTTCACGGGAATCGACGACCCCTACGAGCCGCCACTGCAACCCGAGCTGACCCTAGCCGGTGCCAGCCAACCCCCGGATGTGCTCGCCGAGGAAGTCCTCGCATTTCTGCAGCGCAGCGGCTGTATCGCGGCAGAAAAACCGAACTCCGACCTCTGCGTCAGGTAGGCCTGCGGACTCCTGAATATTTCATCGCACAGCACTATCCCCCCCCCGTTCAACCGTGGTATAATTCCCCCGTTCATTGGTGCTCTACCGTGCGCGGCTGAGTTTGGCTCGTTTGGCCGTGACCCAACGGAGCCTGCTGAAGAAGTCGTAGGGTGGGCTGTGCCCACCCCAACTAACGGGAGCCAAAGCGTGACCACAGCACCGCTTCGAATCCTGCTGGTCGAACACGATCCGGCGCACGCGGAGGCGGTTCGCCGCGCGCTGCAACCCGCCAATCTGCAGGTGAAACTCCGCGTCGTCGGCTCCCTGCGCGAATACCACGATGCTGTGGCCACCGACCCGCCGGATTTGGCCCTGCTGGACCTGAACCCGCCCGATGGCCGGGCGGAAACCGTGCTGTCCTCGCCGCCCGAGGCCAACGCGTTCCCCAGCGTGGTACTGACCAGCCCCGGCGATGAGACGCTGGCCCTAGCGGCCATGCAGGCCGGCGCGCTGGACTATTGGGTCAAATCCGCCGAGACCTTCGCCGACCTGCCGCACTGCGTGCAGCGTGTCTTGCGCGAGTGGAAATTGCGGATGGATCGTAAGCGGGCAGAGCGGGAATTGCACCTGCAAACGCAGGTGCTGAACCAGATCCAGGACCGCGTCAGCGCGACCGACATTACCGAGCGCAAGCGAACCGAGGAGTCGCTGCGCCAAAGCGAACTCAGTTTTCGCACGCTCACGGAGCAGTTGCCGGACTTGGTCTGGCAGAAGAACCAGGCCGGCGTCTATATCTCCTGCAACAATCACTACGCCGAAGCTCTGGGGTTCACCTCAGACACGATTGCCGGTCATCGCGACGAGGACTTCTTTCCGCCGGAACTGGCTGCCCAATACCAAACCGACGACCAACGGGCGATGGCGAGTGGCCAAGCCGTCGAGACGGAAGAACCGGGTCAGTTCCGTGGCGTCGTACGCTGGTTTCACACCCGCAAAGTTCCGGTCCTGGATGAGCGAGGCCACTGCGCCGGTACCATTGGCATCGCCCGTGACATCACCCGCCGTAGGCGCGAGGAGTTTCTGCTGCAGGCCCGGCTGCAACTGGCCGAAGCGGCCCAGAGCGTCAGTGTGGATGAACTGCTGCAACTGGCGTTGGACAAGGCGGAGTTGCTCACCGGCAGTTGCATGGGGTTCTTTCATTTCGTCGATCAGGACGAGGAAGGCCTCACCCTGCAGACGTGGTCCACCAACACGCTGAAGGAGATGTGCACGGCGGAAGGCAAGGGCCGGCACTACCCGGTCAGCCGAGCGGGCGTGTGGGCAGAGGGTGTGAGCACCAAGCAGCCGATCATCCACAATGACTACGTCGGCCTGACGCACAAGAAAGGCCTGCCGGAGGGTCACGCGCCGGTGGTGCGTGAATTGGTCGTGCCGGTCCTCCGCGGCGGCTTGGTGGTCGCTCTGATGGGTGCGGGCAACAAGAGCACGGATTACACGGCCGAGGATGTGGAAGCGATGGAGGTGGTGGCCTCCATGGTTACGGACCTCGCCCTGCGGAAGAAAACGCAGCAGGAATTCGAGCATTTCTTCCAACTCGTGCCGGATCTGGCCTGCATCGTGTCGGCCGAGGGACACTTCCTGCGGCTTAATTCCGAGTGGGAACGGGTGCTGGGCTACACGCAAGCCGAGTTGCTGGCGGCGCCCTTTCTCGATTTTGTCCACCCGGAAGACCGGGAAGCGACGCTTGCCGAGTTTCAGCGAGAGAGGTTCGGACAAAGGACGACCCGCTTCGTCAACCGGTATCGTACGAAACACGGTGAGTATCGGTGGCTGGAATGGAACGCCACTCAGATAACGGATGGAGATCGGGTCTTTGCCGTCGCTCGCGACATTACCGAACATAAGCGGGCGGAAACTGACTTGGCCGCAGCCAGGAGTGCTGCGGAGACCGCCAACCAGGCCAAGAGCCAGTTCCTGGCCAACATGAGCCACGAAATCCGCAGCCCGATGACGGCCATCCTGGGCTTCAGCGAACTGCTGACCCTTTCGGACGTGCCCGCCCCCAGACAACGCGAATTCCTGGGCTTTATTCATAGCAACGGGCAAGCCTTGCTGGCGTTGATTAACGATATTCTGGACCTCTCGCGCATCGAAGCTGACCGACTGGAACTCGAACGGCGCGATTGCTCCCTGCAACCGCTCATCCAAGCAGTGCTGTCGGTCGTGGGCGTGTGGGCGGCGGAAAAGAAGCTGCAGCTGGAGGTTCTCTACCAGCCTCCGCTGCCCGAGCAGATTCGCACGGATCCGGCACGCCTCCGCCAAATCCTTGTCAACCTGCTGGTCAACGCAGTCAAATTCACGGAACAGGGTCAGGTCTGCCTGACCGTGCGCTGCGTGCGCGAGGCCGATGGTTCTCCACGGATGCAGTTTGCCGTCTCGGACAGCGGCATCGGGATTTCGGCGGCCCGAATCGGCGAATTGTTCCAGCCGTTCATGCAAGCGGATCCCTCGATGACCCGCCGCTATAGCGGCACGGGACTTGGTTTGGCGATTTCCAAACGGTTGGCACAAGCGCTCGGCGGCGACATTCAAGTCACCAGCGAATTGGGCCGGGGAAGTACCTTTACCCTGACGATCGATCCCGGACCGCTGCCCGACCCCGGCACTCCGCCCGTGTCTCAGGGCAGTCCCACCGTTGGGGAAATAATGCTGTCCGAAGGACTGTTACCCACGCTGCAAGGCCGCGTGCTGTTCGCAGAAGACATGCCCAACCTGCAGCTGGTCGTTCGTCAAGTGCTGAGCAATCTGAATCTGGATCTCGAAACTGCATCGGATGGGTACGCGGCTTGCGAACTGGCCGAGAAATCGGAGGCGGAAGGCCGGCCCTACGATCTGATTCTGATGGACATCCAGATGCCTCGTCGGAACGGCTACGAGGCCACGCGCTGGCTCCGTCAGCGCGGCTGGCACGGTCCGATCGTGGCTTTGACGGCCCAGGCTATGATCGGTGACCGCGAGAAATGCTTGGCTGCGGGCTGCGATGACTACCTCGTCAAGCCTATTTCCATGAAGGCGTTCATCGGGATCCTGACCCGCTACTTGAGCCAAACGACCACGGCGTAGATCGATTCAAGTGCTAGCAGGTATTGACCTACTGACAGGAAACGGTAGGTTGAACATATCCTGACGAAGATACTCTCTACGGCACTCAAGCTCTGTCGCTGATCGTGGGATGGTACTGGAAAGCGGCGCGTCGGCGGATCCTTCCGCTTGACCACCGGAAGATCGGATTCGACCGGACTTTTCTAGCGATTCGTCGCGGGATCTCGAAAGGACTGACTATGGCTGCTGCAATTCTTGAAGAACTGGCTCTCGGTGTGACAGACGACATGGAGTCGCGGGCTCAGGCGGCCCTCTGCAAGAGTCCCATCTACCCCTTGCGTGATTTGAAGGTCGTGCTCGTGGGCAGAAAACTTGCCATTTATGGCAGGGTCAAGACCTTCTACCACAAGCAGCTTGCCCAAGAGGTCGTGCGCAATGTGGCGGCAAAGCTGCAGGTCGTGAACGAAGTCAAAGTTGGCTGACGGGGCCTCGATCATAACGTTGCGAAATGCTAGCCGTGTCGTGATCGCCCCCGAGAAGCTCCCGACGTAAGTCGGTGGGAGTGTTCCCGCCCTGTGCCTAACCCGGAGCCCCAGATCCGACCAGCCCGAATCGTCGGCAGCCCCCC
>JAPLNJ010000905.1 GCA_026692885.1 Planctomycetota bacterium
CTGTTTGGCGCCGGTGGTGAAAGTCGTCCTGGACAACTACGGCTAGGTGGAAGGCTTGATGACTACGGTTCACTCGTAGACTTCCACTCAGCCCACGGTGGACGGTCCCAGCAAGAAGGACTGGCGCGGCGGGCGCGGCGCTAGCTTCAACATTATTCCGTCCTCGACGGGCGCGGCCAAGGCCGTGGGTCTGTGCATTCCCCAGGTCGCCGGCAAGCTGACGGGCATGGCCTTCCGCATCCCCACGGCAGACGTGTCGGTCGTGGACCTGACGGTGCGAACCGAGAAGTCCACGTCGCTGGCCGAGATCAACGCGGCCATGAAGAAAGCCTCCGAGACGACCATGAAGGGCATCCTGGGGTATACCGAGGACGAAGTCGTCAGCAGTGACTTTATCCACTGCCCGCTGTCGAGTATCTATGACTCCAAAGCCTGCATCGGGCTCAGCGACAAGTTCTTCAAGCTCGTTTCTTGGTACGACAACGAATGGGGTTACTCCTGCCGCGTGGTCGACCTAATCAAGTTGATGGCCAAGCAGGACGGGCTGCTGTAAGCCACGGCCGAATCGTGTAGTTGGCTGTCTCACGATCGCGGGTTGTGAGCGGCAAGGCGCTAGACTCCGGTGGCGTTCGGAACCGGCCGCTAGCGCCTTGCCGCTCGCGCATCGCGCCCCCAACTCGGGGCGAAAACCTGCGATCAGGATCAGGGCGTTGTCCCGCGCTGTCATGTGCGCCCCGTGCGGGGCAAGAAGCGAAACAGGCTCTCGCCCTTGCCATCGTGTTAATTTCCCCTGTCAACCCCAACTTTGCATCGCCCTAGGTACAGCCCGTCCACGACTTTTTCAGCAGGCTCCGTTGGGTTGCGGTTAGACGACGAATGGTCAACCCTAGCCGCGCACGGAACAAGTTCGGTTTTGTGCATTGTGGCACATCCTATTGTCGGGGGAATCAAGGAACCAGATCATGACCAGTATTGGCCGAAGGGAATTCTTGAAGTCGGCAGTGGCCGCAGGTTTGGCCGGGTGGGGCGCGACGGGCGGCCGCATTTTTTCGGCTGACGAGCCGGCGCGGAAGCGCAAGTTCAAGCTCGGCCTGTCCTGTGGGGCCATTGGCGTTCCGGGCGACCCTGGGAAGGTCATCGGCTGGGCCAGCCAGTTCGGTTTTGAATCTGTCGAACCGTCGGCCCAATTCCTGGCCAAGCTGTCCGAGGCTCAGTTGCAGGAGTATCAAGGCCAGTTGCAGACGGCCCAGCTGACGTGGGGCGCCGCCGGCTTGTCGGTACAATTCCGTGGCGACGATTCCGCCTTCGAGCAAGGAATGAAAGCTTTACCAGGCGAGGCCCGGACACTGCAGCGGGCTGGCGTCACCCGCATCGCGACTTGGCTTTCGCCGGGCCATAAGTCGCTGACCTACGTCGCCAACTTCCGGCAGCACGCGCGGCGCCTGCGCGAGGCAGCCAAGCTGCTCGGCGACCACGGGATCCGTCTTGGTCTGGAATATGTCGGTCCTCAGACATCCTGGAGTACCAGCCGGTTTCCGTTCATCCATACCATGGCGGAGATGAAAGACCTGATCGCCGAAATCAACTGCGATAACCTTGGTTTTCTGCTGGATAGCTGGCATTGGTACACGGCCCAGGAAACCGAGGCCGATCTGCTGTCGCTGCGGGCCAACGACGTGGTCCTGTGCCACCTGAACGATGCCCCCCTGGGCATACCGGTCGAGCAGCAAATCGATAACCGCCGGGGCCTGCCGTGCGCGACGGGCGTGATCGACCTCAAAACCTTCCTGGGGGCGTTGGTCAAGATCGGCTACGACGGCCCGGTGGTTTGCGAGCCGTTTAGTCAGGAACTGCGCGGGATGAAGCCGGAGCAGGCGCTAACGACCGTTTCAGCGGCGATGAAGCAGGCGTTTGCGCTGGTGGGGGGTTAACGGGCCATTGCTGTAAACATCGTCCGCGTTCTCGTTCCCAGGCTCCGCCTGGGAACGCACGGCCTTGCCGGCTCCGACGGCTTTCTTGCAAGGCGGAGCCTCGCGTCCAGTGGGTTACGAGGCGGAGCCTCGTAACTAGCACCAAACGGTTTTCGGGGTTGTCGGTGTCAAGAATGGAGTCTTCCGGTTTCGCAGAGACGGACCGCCGGCTGGGGTCAGACGTACAGATTTCAGTTTTCGCGGTCGTGTGCCCAAGCCCATGAAAAGCCTTCTGCCCGCGAAAACTGAAATCTGTACGTCTGACCCCTTGTCTCGCGCCCTGTCCCTGCTGAACAGTTAAGTCTCATTCTTTACGCGCAAGGGCCAAAATAACGTTTGGTGCTAGGCTACTTCGACGGCGTACGGCTCCACACCGCAGGCAGGTTCTGCGAATCGTCACCGTAGGTCTGCGAGACCACAAATCCACTGGCCTGCGAGGTGTAGAAGATGCGGCCGTTGGAAACGATGCCCCCGAGACATTCGCGCGAGTCGATGGCCGGTCCTGTCGAGACCAGTTGACTCTCGGCGGAGAGGTCGATCAGGTCCATGTTCGCGCCGAGAATGTAGGGCTCGGAAAGGGTGAACCGGCAGCAGGCGTAGTTGTGCCCGACGCCGCCGACGACCTTGCCTGTCTGGCGATCGAAGACGTTGCCGCGTCCCTGCAACGCGTTGGAGAAGAGGAAGCGTTCGCCCACGCTGATCACATTCAACGCCGAGGTGACCGGGTCGGATTGCCAGATCAACGAACCGTCCTTGGCATCCAGGCACCAGACGAACCGGTCCTTGGATGACTCGCGGGCCTGGTTGTAGCCGCCCAGGTAGATCCGGCCATCACGCCCTGTGAGAGTACACTTGGCGGTCACATAGTACTGCGTGGTGTGCCACACGACCTGGCCCGTCGCAGGTTCAAGGCAGGCCGTCAGCCCGTTGTTCTCCGCGGGCAGGCCGCGTCGCGCCCGTTGACTGGGCGAGTAACCGAAGAACGTCGAGTAGTACAGCTTTCCGTCCAGCACGCAGATGCCGCAATCATTGCCGCCACGACCGTACTCGGAAAAATCCTTTTCCCAAACCAGCTTGCCGGTCTTCAGATCCCAGGCCCACAGCCGGGGCCGGTTGTCGCGCGGATAGTACGGATTGTCATTGGAATAGATCCAACTCATCACCTCCTGGCCGTCAGCCGCTGCTTGCGGCGTCCCTTTGAAGATGAAGAACTTCTCGGTCCCCTGCGGTGCATATTGCCCGGAGCCGGAAGCATAGATCGCCAGGTTCCCGTGGACCACCGGTGGAAACTGGCGGCTCCAACTCGGTGATCCTGTGAAGGGGGCCTCCCAGAGCAACTTACCCGTGGCCGCGTCGAGGCAGCGCATGCGAGATCGCTTGATACCTGCCTGGGGCACCAACAACTTGCCGTCGACATACAACGGCGAGGTGAACGACAGATACACGTCCGGCCAGTGTCGCCGCCAAAGCAAACGCCCGGTGTCCTGCTCGACCGCGATGATTTGTCCCTCGGCCGTGTGCGTGTAGAGTCGCCCACCACCGCACACCGGCACGTGCTTGACGGTCCCTTCCAGACGTCGGGCCCACCGCATACGCAGCGGCGGCTTGAGTCCCTGCACGTTCGCGTTGGTGCAACCGAAGTCGCCGTAGTTGGTGTACCAATCGAACTTGGGATCGCCAAAGCGGCTCACGAGCGGACTGCGTATCTTCGGCACAGCAAGATCATGCGTCGGCAGTGGCGCCCGGCCACCGCCGCCGAAGACGTACAGATAGCCGTCTTCGCTGGCGACGTAAATCCGGCCGTCGGCGACCGCCAGCGGTGCGGAAATCGGAGCCTCGAACCCTGTGGCGAACGAGGCGGTCGCGCCGCCCGCCAGCGGCACGACGTACAGCTTGCCATCGAGCCCGCCGTAGAGGACATGCTCGCGGGTCACAACCGGCGGACAGATCGCAGCGGCTGGGCACAGGACCTGCGGTTGCTCTTGGCCGGCCGTGTGACGGCACAGGCCGAACCCGTGCTCAGGACGCACGCGATAGACGTCTTGGCCCCGAATACTCACCGACGAGAAGCTCAGCAGGCCAGGCAGGTGGATCGCGGTCTGCGTGCCCTTCACGAAGGCGGCCTGGACTTCCTGGCCGGCCAACCGCAGGATTTCCACCCGGCCCGCGTTATCGCGCCGGTGCCACTGAACGTACACGTTGCCGGCCTCGTCGGCGCTCTGACCGAAAGTGGCCGGGAACTCCTTGCCATCGTAGGCCGGAATCTCACCGACCACACGGAGCTGCGGAGCGGCCCCAGCGTCATCGAGAAACACCGTGCGACCTCCTGCCGGAACGACGATCGTCTTGCCGATCAGACAAATCTCGCGTGAGCAGACGAAATGGTCGCGCCAGGTGACTCGGCCCTGGCGAGCCTTGAGCCAGTCCGCGCCGCTCCAGCGATCTCCGTCAAAACGGATGACCTCCTTGACGAAGTCCCACGTCCAGACGATTGTCCCGTCCGGCTCCAGGGCATAAACCTGGGCGCCGAGTGTCGCGAAGTAGACACGATCCGGGCCGACGGCAGGGCTGCAAAAAATTGCGTCGTGGCAGTCCAACTCGCGTACGACGGCGCCGCTCTCACGATCGAGCACGTAGTAGTACCCGGCCATGGTGCCCAGATGCAGGTACTTCCCGACGATGGCCGGCGAGGAAACGTTGTTACAGTTTCCCAGCCCGCCGCGGGTGGCGAACTTCCAGTGCACTTGCAGTGTCGCCGCATTGATGGCGAAGACCACGCCCGCCCCGTCGACGACGAACACCTTTCCATCCGCAACCACCGGCGCTGCGTAGATGCCATCGGTCAGCGGCACGGCCCCGACCAGACCGAGGTCCGCGGGGATTTCCGCTCGTGGCGAGTTGCCGGACCGGAGCGAGTCTCCCTGCAGCTGCAGCCACCGGTCGCCGCTAAACGCGGGGGTTGCCTGAATGCACAAGACAGCGGCAAGACACCAAGTCGTGGCCCAGAGGTATACCACGCGCGGCTCGGTTTGTCCCTTCGTAGAGCGGAATTCATTCCGCTCCTGACGGAACGGATTGAAATCCGTTCTACGACAAACCTGCCCGAGCGCGGTATATCTCCCTCGCCCCGGTACTCCGGGGAGAGGGGCGGGGTGAGGGGCGGAACAGCAAACGCCGAAGTTGGCTTTCGATTGTACGCAAGGCTGCATGGAACAAGCTCCGGATCTTAAGACGGCACAAGTCGTGGTCCGTCTGGCTGGTACGGACCGGCGCATCAACAACTGTCGAATTTTCAAAGTGGTCGTCGCACTCCGCCGTGATGACATGTCGTCACGGCCCGTGACGACTGCGATACTTGCGACAGTTATTGCCTACACGGTTCTAGGGAAACGCGGGGAGGTTGGCAAGCACGGAACCGCATCAGTATACCAATCCTCGCAAGAAACTGTTTTCCGTTCTTAGGATCTTTCGGTTCTGACGTGGTGTGTGCTGAAGCTGAGTCTCCGCCGAGATGAACTCGGCGTCCTCTGGCTGAACGCAGACATCCTCGTTCGGTGTCGTTGGGTGCTGGTGTCGGGAACAGACGTAGGATAAACTCCCGGCTTCAACCGGCCGGATCTTACGCGGGTCAGCACCCGTCAGCACCACGGTGAGCATGCAGCCAGAGCTTCCGCCCGTAGCACGGCCCTCCGAGGCCGTGCGGATTGGCACCAGCACCACGGTGAGTGTGCAGCCAGATCCTTCCGCCGGTCCCCGATCCCAGTCAGGAAATCCGCCATGAATATGAGCACCCGCCAATTCACCAACACGCCCGACTGCGTACTCGTCGTCCTGCTCGCGGGAATGCTGTCGCTGTGCGGCGTCGGCAGCGCGGGCAGTGCGGAGACGGTACGTGCCGAACGGACCATGACCTTCACGACCGAAGGGGCCGCCTTCGCCCCGGTGCTCGTCGTGAACGGCCGCCCGGACATCCTGTGGACCTGGTCCGACGGCTCCACCAGCACGTCCGCCACCCCGCACAAGACCTTCGGTGCGGCTGGCACGCGGACGCATTCCCTGCGGGTGCAGCCGTGGAACGCCCTCCGGCGGATCAACCTCGGCTACGACGGTGGCGACGGCGGGAGCGGAGAAATCGAGAAGGTGCCGGATCAGCAGGTGTCCGCGGTCACGGGCCTGGCCCTCGTCGCGCCCACTCTGGAGCAGTGGTGTTCCTCCTACAATCGACTGCGGTTCCTGGACTTCAGCAACTTCGTCAACCTCGATACCATCGAGTGCTTTCTCTCCCAGACCCTGGTTCGCGTGAACCTTGCGAATACGCCCAAACTGAAGCGGGCCTGCTTCGAAGACTGCGATCTGGAAACGCTCGACCTCGCCCAGAGCCCGGCCCTGGAGGACTTGCGGGGGGCCGTGAATCGCTACCCGACCATCGAGTTCGGCCGCATCGGACGCCGCGTCTGGCACATCTGCGTCCGGGACAACCCGCAAATGACGAACCAGGCCCTGTTCGCCGACCTAAGTTCCTTCCCGAACCTGTCTGAGTTGTTCATCTGGAACGACAACCAAACAGGAGTCCTGCGGCTTCCCGCCTCCGATCCCAAGCGGTCCGTGGCGCTGCTGGCGGATGGCAATCACTATACGTCGCTGGACCTGTCCGGTTCCCTGCGGAACGCAGCGGCCTCAGGTGCCGTCAGTTTCCGCAGCAACCAGCTTTCACGGATCAATATCGCGGGCTGTATCCAAATCACCGAATTGAGTCTCGAAAAGAACCGGCTGGATGCAGCCCAGGTAGACGGCCTCCTGACGACCCTCGACCGACTCGGCCGCAGCCGGGTGGACACCGAACCTCATGTGGCCTTGAAAATCGATCTGCGGGGCAATGCCGCGCCGGGCGCCGCGGGGCGCGCCGCCGCGGCAAGTCTGGCCGCCAAGGGCTGGACCGTGGTCGCCGAAAGTCTGACCCGCGAGCCGCCCCCGCCGCCCGACACCGGCCAGATCCTGATCGACTTCGTGACCCGCGGCGATACCACCACCTTGCGTTGCGACCTGGCCGGATCGGCCACCGCCACGTGGCACTGGTCGGACGGCACGACCTCGCCTGCGACAGCGGGCGCAAACATCACCAAGTCCGGCCTCGGACCCGACGACCACGCCAGTTACCTGAGCGTCTCCAACGGCTCGGCCCTGACCCGCTTCGGAGCCGCCGACGGCGGCGGCCAAGGCCACCTGAGGTCCATCTCCGGGTGCGAGCAGGCTCCGCTCCTGGCGGTGCTTTACGCTTACAACGAACAGGCCCTGGACAAGCTGAGTCGCACGGCCGCGACCAAAGTCCGGGAGTATCACCTGTGGGGGACAGCCTTGTCGCCGGCGGCCGTCGACCAGGTGTTCGCAGACGCCGTCGCCACGGGCGTTCGGCGCGGGCAAATATGGTCTCCCAACCGTGGAACACCGGCCAACGCAAAACAACTCGCCGTCCTGGCCGAACGGCAGTGGGAGATCAGTTACTAAGTGACCTCTTGCGAGGATCGGACCGTTCACCGCGGTCGCAGGACTCTCCATGCCACACGCAGAGCTTCGACGAATTGGTCGACTTCGTCCCGCGTGTTGTACAGGTAGAAGCTGGCTCGAACGCTGGTCGCCAGACCTAAACGCTGATGCAGAGGCATTGCGCAATGATGCCCCATCCGAACCGCGACGCCTTGTTCATCCAGGGCCATGGCCACATCGTACGGTTGCGTACCGCGCACCACGAAGCTGACGATGCCGCCTTTCTTGTCGGGCGCTGGTCCGAGCAGACGCAGACCCTCGATGTCCTGCAGGAGTTCGTGGGTCCGCGACGTCAGCAGGCGTTCGTGGGCGCGAATTCGGCTCAGCCCCACTTGTTCCAGGTACCGGATGGCGACGGCTAGTCCCACGACGGGCGCGATCGGCGGCGTCCCGGCTTCGAATTTTTCGGGCAACCGGGCGGGTTCGAAACCTTCCAGAGTGACGCGATGAATCATACTGCCGCCACCCAAGAACGGCGGCATGGCCTCCAACAGCGATTCGCGGCCGTAGAGGACACCCACCCCGGACGGCCCCAGCAGTTTGTGCCCGCTGAAGGCCAGGAAATCGGCGTCCCACTGCTGCACGTCGGTCGTCTCGTGGGGGACGCTTTGGGCCCCGTCCACCAGGACCAGTGCCCCCGCCTCATGTGCCCGCCGCGTGATCTCGGCGATGGGGTTCATGGTGCCCAGAACATTCGAGGCCGCCGTCACCGCCACGAGCCTAGTTCGTTCACTCAGGAACGCGTCCAATACGTCCAGACGCAACAAGCCTTCATCGGTGATCGGCAAGAACTTGACCTTACATCCGGTCCGTGCGGCGAGTTGTTGCCAGGGGACAATGTTCGAATGGTGCTCCATCTCCGTCAGCAGGATCTCGTCGCCCGCCTTCACGTGAGCATCTCCCCAGCTACGCGCGACCAAGTTGATCGAGGCGGTGGTACCGCCTGTGAAGATCACCTCGCAGGAGCGCCTGGCATGGATGAACCGCTGCACGGTTTCGCGCGCATCTTCGTACAGATCCGTGCTCAATTCACTCAAGTAGTGCAGCCCGCGGTGGACGTTCGCGTACTGCGTCTCGTACAACCGCGTCAGCGCGTCGATGACTTGCCGTGGCTTCTGGGTCGTCGCGGCGTTGTCCAAGTAGACCAGGGGCGCTGCGTTGTGGAGCTTGGTGGCCAGAATGGGGAAGTCCGCCCGTAGCGTCTCGGCGTCCAGGGGTAAAGCCTCAAGACTTGTCACGAAACTTTCCTCCTGTGCCGCTCCGCCTACAACAAACCCACCGCCTACAACAAACCATAATCGCTCAAAGTCCGGCGCAACTTGGCCTCTCCGTCCTCGCCCAGCGGCGTCATCGGCAAGCGGAGTAACCCGGAGTCGCGGCCGAGGATCTTCATGGCCGCCTTGATCGGAATCGGATTGGTTGCCAGGCCCAACATGTCACGACAGAGGGTAAACAGCTTGTAGTGCAGTTTTCTGGCCTGAGGCAGATTGCCGGCCAACCCGGCCTGGACTAGCGCAATCATGTCTGCGGGCACGATGTTCCCCACTACCGACACGACACCTTCGGCACCCAACGCCAGCAAGGGTAGCGTCAGACTGTCGTCACCACTGAGCAGCGTCAGGTTACTGCCCGCGAGGATCTGGGAGGCCTGATCCAGCGAACCGGTCGCCTCTTTGAGCATGGTGATGTTCCCCAACTCTGCCAATCGGCAGATCGTCTCCGGCTCGATGTTCTTGCCGGTCCGTCCGGGAATATTGTACAGGCACAGCGGGATTTCCACCGTCTCGGAGATCGCCTGGAAGTGCTGGTAGAAACCCTCCTGCATGGGTTTGTTGTAGTACGGTCCGACCAGCAAGGCGGCGTCGGCACCGGCTTTCGCCGCCCAGGTGGTGAGCCGGATCGCCTCGACAGTGCAGTTCGAACCAGTCCCGGCCATCACTTTGATCCGCCCGGCCGCCGCCTGCACCACTTCGGCAATGACGCGTTCGTGTTCCTCGAATGACAGCGTGGGAGACTCACCCGTCGTGCCGACCGGACAGACGCAGGTCGTGCCCGCGGCAATCTGAAACTCGACCTGACAACGTAAGGCGGCGTAGTCCACCGCACCGTCCTTGAATGGCGTGACAATGGCAACCGTCAATCCCGCGAACGCGGAACCTTTGCGTGGCATAACTGACTCCCTGGAAGCTGAAGAACCGCCGCGACCGTAACCGGCCATCATGATAAGGCTGGCCAAGGAGGATGTCCAAGGGGGGCCCTTGATCATAAGGTGGCGCAAAACTCTAGCAGGGGATTATCGTAACCCGACGCGTCAGCGAGGAAAACGCCGCTCTTCCTCGCTGACGCTTCGGGTTACGATGCGCAACCTTATGATCAAGGCCCCAAGCGGGCGATGCACATCGCGTAAGGAAAGTCCGTGGGGGCTGGGGGCTGATTGCAAGAGAGGCCCGAGGCACGGACGATTTCTGGCGATCGAGTGATGCGTCGGAGGGAACTGTTGCCGCCTTCTGTTCTCGTTCCGATGCTCTGCGTCGGAATGCAGGCCCCGGCCGCTCTGCGTCCTTGGGCAAACGACGCGGAGCGTCGAAACACGTGCGTTCCCACGCGGAGCGTGGGAACGAGAACTTCGCCCGTCGGCCGCATCAAGAGATGCGATAGCAAAACGCTCCGTCCTCGGAGACCGTGATTTCCACGGCTGAAATGCTGCTGCCGTCGGCCATCCGCGACAGGAATTCCTTCGACATTTCGGGCAGGAGCGTCTTGGTCAGGATGTGGTCGACATTGCGGGCCCCGGTGTCGACTTCCGTACAGCGGGCGGCGATCCGCTCGACGAGTTCCGGTGTGTAGCTGAATTTGGCCTTGTAGTTCTCCTCCACTCGCCGCGAGATCTTACCCAACTTCAACTCGATGATCATGCGCATCACGGCGTCGCTCAGCGGATAGAAGGGCACCACATTCAACCGGCCTAGGAACGCCGGCTTGAAGGTCTTCAGCAGTTCCGGGAACAGCGCGCTGGTGAACTCATCGGGTTCGGGAGCCGTGTCGGGGTCGCTGCACAAGCTCTTGATCACCTCGGTACCGGCATTCGAGGTCATCAGGATGACTGTGTTCTTGAAGTCGATATCCCGTCCCTCGCCATCTTTCATCGTGCCCTTGTCGAAGACCTGGTAAAAGATGTCCTGGACGCCGGGGTGGGCCTTCTCCATTTCGTCCAGCAGCACCACGCTGTACGGTTTACGGCGCACCGCTTCGGTCAGGATACCGCCTTCGCCGTAGCCGACGTAGCCCGGCGGCGAGCCCATCAGCAACGAGACCTTGTGCTCCTCTTTGAACTCCGACATGTTGATGACCGTCATGTTCTGCTCGCCCCCGTAGAGCAGGTTTGCCAACGTGATCGCGGTCTCGGTCTTGCCGACGCCGCTGGTGCCGGCCAGCAGGAACACGC
>JAPLNJ010000906.1 GCA_026692885.1 Planctomycetota bacterium
GTTCTTGACGTGGTTCAACCCCGGTTCGGGGACGGGCTACGTGTTCGCAGTGACCAATTTGGCGGCTGTCGTGCTGCTGGCTGCGGTCGTGGGGGCGGTCGCTCAGGAGCTGAACTACGCTGGGGCACCGCGCGGCATTGAGGGGCTCGTGTTTGGCGTCGTGCTGTGGGGGTATGTCACGGCCTACCTGGGCCTGGGGCGGCTGTGCATCCTGCTGTTCCGCCGCTACCTGGTCTTCGGCCTGTTGTTACCGCTGCTGGTGCACGTCTTGCTGGTGCTGGCCGGAGCGGCCATCCCGACGTTTCTACAAGCGTGGTGGTTTGGCCTCAACAGTTTCAACGACTACAGCGCGCTCCAAGTGACCAACTGGTTCTGGACTCTGGGCTTCGCCGCTGACGGCAAACTCCTGGGGACGCCGCTGGTGCCGTTGATGGTGACCCTGTCCGCGCTGGCGATGCTCCTGGTCAACCTGCTTCTGGCCCGTCGAGAAGTCGAGCAAGTGCGTCAGCAGACGCCGGAACGCGTGTGGCAGGACGAAGTGGAACGGCGTCCCGAACTGGCGATCGCGGAGAAGCAGCCGGTCAGCCCCTTTGAGGATTAGAAACCGGCGACACAGCCAGGGACCGGCGCATGAATAACTGTCGGGTTTTCAAAGTAGTCATCACGCTCCGCGTGATGACATGTCGTCACGGCGGAGCGTGACGACTACTATACTTGCGGCACTTATTGATGCGCCGGTCCTAGGGTGCGTTCCAGTTGTCGCGAGCCGGAGTGGTGCCATGAGCCGATGTGGACACGGGCCCTGGGTGGACCATATAGTGGGAACTGTGCCACCAGGAGCAACCAGCATGACCGTTCAGACCCTCCAGATCGAGGCCGAGACTCACGCTAAGCTACAGGAGCTGGCAACGCAGGCCGGTCTTCCCGTGCGTGTGGCCCTGGAAGAGGCGATTGAAGCTTATCGTCGCCAGCGTTTTCTACTGGCGGCGAACGTAGCGTACGCGAGACTACGCGATGATCCGGTGGCCTGGGCGCAGGAACAAGCCGAACGGGGAGAATGGGACGCGACTCTAGCTGACGGCTTGCAGGATGAATGACGATTATCAGCCAATACGATGAGCCAAGTTGCGGACCGACTGCGTATCCTTTTGGAATTCTGAATTTACATTCCGTCCCGGACGGATTTCAAATCCGTCCTACAGGTCGTCTTCCTCCTGCGGGCAGTCATTCTGCGGAGACGGAGAACTGCCAGCGTTCGCTTTCCGCAGACTCGCGGGTCAGCGTTGCGATTCCACCAAGACGGCGTCCGATCAACTCGACGACCACCTCGTGCTCGGTGACCTGCTGCCACTGAAACATACCCGCATCCCACTGGCTGACATCGCCCCGATTGTCGGAAACGGGCCCTTCGTAGTCCAGATACGCCAGCCGATGATTCGGCAGCGATTCCGCAGCGATCGTCCGTCCCGCCTGCGGTTCCTCGGCCAACGCCCATGCTCGCAGCTGCGGCCCGGTTTCCAGTAAGAAGTCCCAATGCAGCGGGCGCGGGTATCCGGGCGGCGTATCGTGACGCAGGATGACGTAACGCGCCATGCTTATCCCGAGATGTTCACGGTCGTGTCTTTCGAAGCTTCGATCGCCTGGGGCGACCGGAAGCTATCGACGCGGACCTTCAGGGTATGCTTGCCGATCCGCACGCCACGCGCCTCGACATAGAACGCTTTCAGCGTCTCGCCCGCTCGCAGTTCCGCGATCTCCGCCACCTCAATGGTTCGTCCATCGGGACTCTGGCCCCGTGCACCGACCGGGCCGTTGAGCTTGACGAACTCCATGCCGGGCGGGAGTGTGATCGTCAGCCGGACGTTCTTGTCGGACACGTTCCGAGCGTTCTCGATCACGATGATGTAAGTGGTCGTTTCGTTGACCGCAATCGGATTCTTGCGATCGGCGACCTGTACCTTCAGGTCACCGACAATTTGCTCCGGCGGCGCCTCCGGCGCGTTGGCAGGTCCGGGCTGCGTACCGAGGTTCTCCCGGACCGGCGGCCTATCGGCGGGCAGCACCTGCAGATTCTTCTGTTGCTGGGCACGGGCGCCTTCGACCGTTCCAACCGAGACTCGGCACCACGCCGCATTCGATGGCTGCAGGCACTTGTACCGAACCTCGCGTGACAACCGTTCTCCCGGCGGCAGCTGGTCCACGTTCCAGACCAATTCGCCACGTGACAGCGACGGCACATCGAAGCCGGGTGTGGCATCGGCGGGATACAGGCTCGGCTCGTACGTATTGACGATTCGCAGCCGAGTCAACGGCAGGTTGCTGGTGTTGGTGATCTGGATCGTGCAGATCGCGAATTCGTTGACCCGTGCCCGATCCGGTCCGCCGATGACGACATTCAGTGCGGTCTGCATGTCCGCTGGCGACAACACCGGGGCGGCGGTCACCTCCACGCAAACCGTGGTGGTCCCCGTGTGGCCACCGTCCGCGACCGCCTCCATGATGTGACACAACCGTCCCGGTTGTCTCACGACCAATTCGACCGCAATCCGGCGCGACGTGCCCGGCGCCAGCGGTTCCCCCAACGCCTTCTCGATCACGTTGCTGCGTTCTGTCGGATGCTCCAGACCCGCCGGGAGCCGGTCCCGGATGACGATGTTGTTGAGCGGTTCGAGTCCCGTGTTCCCGATTTCCAACTCGAACGTAACCCGCTGCCCAACTTGCGCTGAATTCGGACCGGTCATCTTGAGCGTCAGGCCCGACGAAAACACGCGGGTCTCGACATAGGTCTCGGCCGCCATCGGCCGGCCCTGCAGTTGATCAGCACTTTCGATCTTCATCGCGAACCGCACCGTGGCATTGCGTTCCGGCCGACACAGGATCTGGATCGTCCGCACCGAATTCGGCGGCAAGTCGTTCAATTCCCACGTCAGCAGGTTGCCCACGACCTTCGCGGGCGGATTGCTCTGCAGGAACGTCATGTTGGGCGGGACCGAGGTGCTGGCCACGACCCGGTGCGCCACAATGTCACCGGCATTCGAGACATCCGCGCGATAGGTGATCGTCGAGCCGACACCGGCCGAGGCTGGTCCCGTCAGGGTCACTTTGGGGTCCGGCGCACTCCACGTCACTGAGGTCCAGCCCTGTCCGACCACCATGGCCGGAGCCTCGTCATCGGCCTTCGAGGGGCGGATGATCTTCACCACGACCTGCGCGGTGATGCTCTTCTGGGCCGGCACCAGATTGACGCGTGCCGCTCCGTTGACGTCCGTCGTAATATCGACGGCCGTTTGATTGTTCGGCGCGAACGCGGTGCCGCTGCCCGTGATTTCATATCGCACAACCCAATCGGCCAGCGGCTTGCCAGATCGCCGCCGCAAGGTGGTCGTCAGAACTTGCGGTTGTCCGGCTTGCACAATTGTCTGCCCGGGTAACGTCCACTCCACGTCAACCCAGTAGATGGTCGCTGTCTGCCGCCGTTGATCCCAGTTGGCTGCGTCCGGCGCCAGGACCGTGACGTGGGTCGTACCTTCCGTGGCCGACGTCACACTGACCCAACTCTGTCCGCGCTGCAACGGCACGTCATCGATCGTCTGCGGAGTGCCGCGTGTCAGCACCTGCGGGTTCGACAGCGTGCGGGTGATCGCGTAGGAACCGCTGCGTTTCTCGGCGGGCCGACTGCGGACGAACTTCAGGCAGTCACGTTCCTCGTCCGTCGCCATGATCTGACCCACGCTGTCCGGCGCGACCATCCATTCCACCGCCTGCTTCGGAGTCAACTGGTTGCGTTCGTCGCAGTAACCGGTCACCAGCACCACTTCGCTGCCGATAGGGGCCATCACCACGGCCGGAGTCAGGACGAGACGTCCCTGACGCTCGGCTGGGCCAGGCAACGTGCCGCTGGCCAGCGGCGGAGCGGTCGGAACGGCACATGTCGGCCCAGCGACTGCGGGCGGCAGTGTGACCAGCGGTGGCCCCGCGGGTGGGCAGGGGGGGGGCACCGGCGGCTCGGTAAACGCCGGGGCGGGCAAGCAGGGAGCCGCTGTGGGCGGCACGAACGTGGTGTAATTGCCCTGCGGCAGGAACAGGCACTTCCCCGTCGGGTCGATCGCCGGCACCTTGATTGTCGAGCACCCGTCGGCCAGCAGCGCACAGACCGCCACCAATCCCTGCAGGGTGCCGACAAGTTTGTGTCCTGGCGTCATGGTCGACCACTTATCCAATTGTCCAACGCGAATCGAGCAGCTGCTTCTCTTGGGCAAGCGTACCATGCGTTTTGGGAACATGTGGTTTTTCGGCAACATCCGCCGTTGCCGTTCGACACCCAGAAACTAGCGACCGTAGCGTCTTTTCTGCCTGTGACTGCTCTGCCGGATGTTGCCCGCCCGTTAGCGAAGTGCGGCGATTGTGGTATGCTTCTTCAATTACGCTCACCCGATGCAGATTCCAAACTCAAGGAAGCCTCCATGAAAGTAGCCTCGATCAAGACGAACAAGGGAACGATCCGGCTCCAACTGCACGCCGACAAGACGCCCAAGACGGTGGCGAATTTCGAGAAACTGGTCAACCAGGGTTTCTACAACGGCTTGAAGTTCCACCGCGTGATTGCCGACTTCATGATTCAGACTGGCTGCCCCGAGGGTACCGGCCGCGGCGGGCCCGGCTACCGATTCAATGATGAATTCCATCCGAGCCTGAAGCACGACGGACCGGGCGTTCTGTCGATGGCCAACGCCGGCCCCAACACGAACGGCTCCCAGTTCTTCATCACGCACGTTGCCACGCCGCATCTGAACGGCAAGCATTCCGTTTTCGGCCGCGTGATCGAAGGCCAAGACGTCGTCAATGCCATTCGTCAAGGCGACATCATGGAGACGGTGACGATCACCGATGACGGCGGCGACGCTGCGGCGGAATCCCCGCAAACGGAGCCCAAGAAGAAACTCGGCATCTTCTAGGCTCCGCCGTACTGCGTCAGCGGGCGGGTTCGCAAGGGGTCGATACCCGTCGGGGACAGTTGATCGACTTTTCCTCTGGACTCCGGGCTTACATCCCGTCGCCTATGACCCCGTCATCTGCCGCCCTCGAGACCGTTGATTCCGCCCCGCGCGAAGCGTTTGTCTTGCGGCACCGCAAGGCCATTTTGTTCCTCACGGCGGCGTTGTGCCTGGCCGGCGCCTACTCCGCCTACGTGATGCCGGCCTCGGTCTTCCCGCAGACCGATTTTCCTCGGGTGGTGATCCTGATCGACAACGGCGTCATGCCGGCTGACGAAATGATGGCCACCATTACCCGGCCGGTCGAAGAGGCCATGAAGAACATTCCGGGCACCGCCAACATCCGCTCGACCACCGGCCGCGGCTCGGCGGCGGTGAACGTGTTCTTCGATTGGTCGACCGACATGGTGCAAGCCGAATTGTACGTACTGGGCCGTCTGGCCCAGATTCGGGGCACACTGCCGACGACCGCCGAATTCGCCGTGCAGCGGCTCACCTTCTCGGCCTTTCCCATCATCGGCATCAGTCTCACAAGTAAGACGCGGAACATCACCGAACTCTGGGAGACCGCGCGCTACGATCTCAATCCGCGCTTCCTGCGAATCCAGGGCGTGGCCCGCGTGAACCTCGTGGGCGGCCGGGTGCCCGAGTATCACGTGGTCGTGGACCCGGCAAGACTGGAGTCCTATCGTCTCACGCTGGATCAAGTCTCGAAGGCTTTGGCGGAGACGAACCAGTTCACCTCGGCCGGTATGCACGAAGAGAACCGACAACTCTACCTGGTCGTGGTGGATACCCGCCTACGGAACCCGAGCGAAATCGAAAACGTGGTCGTCGCCTGGTCCGGCCAGTCCCCGATCCAAGTCCGAGACATCGCCAGCGTGCGCCGCGGCTGCGCCCCGCAGTTCAACATCGTGACCGCCGATGGGACCGAAGCGGTGCTGCTGAACGTCTACGGCCAGCCCAACAGTAATACCGTTTCAATTGCCGAAGCGCTGCAAGAGGAACTGAAACGCATCCGCCGGGAACTACCTCCGGATATCAAGCTGGCTTTCTTCTACGATCAATCGCTGTTTGTGCAGGAGGGTGTGCGCAGTGTCTGGGAGTGTATCCTGATTGGGCTCGTGCTCTCGGTCCTGGTGCACTACTTGTTCTTACGGAGCCTGGCGGGTGCCTTGGTCGTCGGCGTGGGGATTCCGGTGACGGTCCTCGTGACGCTGGTGGTAATGCGCAGCTTCCATACGAGCTTCAACCTGATGACGCTGGGCGGGATTGCCGCCGCGATCGGCATGGTGATCGACGACGCGATCGTGGTTGTCGAGGCGATCCACGCCAAGCTGCAGGCGGGCCAGGCACCGGCCGCTGCCATCCGCTTGGTGCTGCGAGAAGTGGGCCCCGCCCTGGTGGGTAGCACGCTCACTCCGGTGGTGGTGTTTGTCCCCTTGGCCTTCCTGGACGGTGTCACCGGGGTCTTCTTCCGAGCCCTGGCGCTGACCATGGTTTCGGCCCTGCTGACCTCGCTGGTGGTGGCAGTCACCTTCACGCCGGCTTTGGCCGAACTCGTGATGCGTCACCGGGGCGGGCCCGTGCAGAACGAATTGGCGCAGGGCGGGCCGGTGCTGCGGCGGGTCGTCGCCGCGTACGAGTGGCTGGTGCGCCGGGCCTTGCGTCACCCGTGGCTCACGCTGGTCGGTACGGCGCTGGTCGGCGTGGCGGGCGTCCTACTCTATGATCGGCTGGAAACCGACTTTCTCCCCAAGCTGGAAGAGGGGGCCTTCGTGCTCGACTACTATTCCCGTCCCGGCACCAGCCTTTCGGAGACGGACCGGATGCTTCGGCACGTCGAGCAGATCCTGCTCGCCACGCCCGAGGTCGAGAGCTTCTCGCGGCGGACGGGCGCGCGTTTGGCCCTGGCGATCGCCGAGCCGAATACCGGCGATTTCCTGGTCAAGCTGCGACCGCATCGCCAGCGGTCGACAGAAGAAGTGATCGACGACTTGCGGGAGACGATCCATGACGCGGAGCCTGCCTTGCACACGGAGTTTCCTGGCGTACTCAGCGATTTGATCGGTGACCTGACTTGGTCGCCCAAGCCGTGCGAGATCAAGCTCTTCTCGAACGACACGCAGCTGCTTAAGGCGAAGGCGGCGGAGATTGCGGAGACCATCGAGCAGCTGCCCGGCGTGGTGGATGTCGAGCCGGGTCTGGTGGTGGCCGGGCCGTCGCTGCGGTTCGCGGTTCATCCCGAGGCCGCGGCCCGCATGGGACTCACGCCCGCGGACATCGGCCACACCGTGCAACTCAACCTCCTGGGCAATGTCTCGTCGTATCTGCTCCAGGGCGACCGCACGGTGGGCATCCGGGTCCTCTCGGCTGCGGAAACGCACGACCGGGAACTGCGCATCCGCGAAACGCCGATTCGCTCGCAGTCGGGCAGTGTGGTGACGCTCAACGATGTCGCCGAAGTCCAATACCAGCCGGGCATGCTGGAGCTGCACCGCGAGGACTTGCGACAGCTGGTGGCCGTCTCGGCACGGTTTGCGGGACTGGACCTGGGCACCGGCATCCGCAGCATCAAGTCGCAATTGAGCAAGACGCTCCAGTTGCCATCCTGGGCCACCCTGGAGTTTGGTGGGCTCTATCAACAGCAGCAGGAATCGTTCAAGAACCTGACTTTCGTGCTGTTGATGGCAATCTTCCTGGTGTACGCCGTGCTGTTGATCGAATTCCGCTCGATCATCCAGCCTTTGGCGATCATCCTGGGAGCCGTGCTGGCCCTGTTTGGCGTGGTCGGCGCCTTGGCTGTGACGGGAACCTCGCTGAACATTGTCTCGTTCCTGGGGGCCATCATCGGCGTGGGCATCGTCGCCAAGAACGGGATTCTGATGTTGGATTTCGTGGATCATCTGCGAGCCCGCGGCTATAGTCTGAGCGAGTCCCTGGTGCAATCCGGGCGACGTCGCCTTCGGCCTGTGCTGATGACCTCGTTGGCAACCTTCATCGGGCTGCTGCCGTTGGCCTACGGCGTGGGCGCGGGAGCCGACATGCTCCGCCCCTTGGCCATCGCGATCATTGGAGCACTGGTCATCTCGCTCCTGCTCTCGTTGCTGGTTACGCCTGTGTGCTACTACGTGCTGACGCGGCTGTTGCACGCGGAGAACCAGCCCGCTGTCGCGCCGCCCAAGATCCACTGGACTCGCAGCTTCTTTCGCCGCGTCCTTAGAAGCGGTTCGAGACCAGCCCCTCCAGCCCCATCCACGGAACGAGAATGCACGGAGTAAGCCATGTTCGTACCCACTGCAAAACAACGGGCGAGGCTGGTACTGACCGTTCTCGTGGCCCTGGCCATCACCGGCTGCAAACAGGCGGTGTCCGTCGACAGTGACGAGGCCGGCAAGCTCCCCAAGGAGCCGGTCTCGGTACGGGCAGTCAAGGCCGAGGTGACGACGCTACGGCCGTCGGTGGACCTGGTGGGGGCGCTCGTGGCACTGCCGGAGTGCACGACGACGGTGTCGCCGCAAGTCGGTGGCTGGGTGCAGAAGGTGCTGGTGGTCGAAGGGGCTACGGTCCAGGCCGGTGACGAACTGGTGCTCCTGGACTCGCGGTTGGCCGAAGTCGAAGTGGCCAAAGTCACGGCTTCGGTCGCCGAAAAGGAGGCCGTACTGGCGAAGTTGAAACGCGGCTATCTGCCGCAGGAACTGGAGATGGCCCGCCACGAGGTCCACAGGTGCCAGGCCACGGTGGATTCGCTACGGGCCGAGTTGGCGGCGCTGGAACCGTTGCGACAGAACCAGGAACTTTCGGACGTCCAGTATCAGAAGTTCACGTCTGCGTTCCACGCCGCAGAAGCCGGGCAGGCCGCTGCGGAAGCTAAGCTCCGCTTACTGGAGGCGGGTACCCCCCGCGAAGAAATCTCCGAAGCCGAAGCTCGTGTGGCCATTGCCAAGGCTGAACTGGCAGCCGCCAAGCTCAACCTGGAATTGTGCCGGATTGTCAGCTTGACCGCGGGTACCGTGACCCAGCTGCTCGCGCGCCAAGGCACGTTTGTCGAACGCTCTACACCGCTGTTGACGATCGTCGACCTGTCGCGGGTGTTCATGCAGGTCCGCGTTCCGAGCGTCCACATGGCCCAGTTGCACGTCGGTGCCGAGGTCGACGTACACATCGCCTCGCATTCCGACGGTGTATTTCGAGGCGAGGTTGCGCGCCTCAGCGGCCAAGCCGATTCGGCCACCGGCGACGTGGACGCCTTTGTCTTGGTGAACAACGACCACAACTTGTTGCGTCCCGGCCTGGCGTGCCGCGGCCGTGTCTGGCTGCCTGAGCAGGCCGATGTTTTGACCGTGCCGGTAGCTGCCGTCGCCGACCACGCCGGTATCCCCGTGGTGGCCGTCGTGCGCGACAATCGGGCCCACGAGATCGAAGTGAAACTGGGCGTGCAGACGCGGGAGCGGGTCCAAGTGACCGAAGGCCTTTCCGTCGGCGACTGGGTGATTACGGAAGGCGGGTACGGCTTGCCCGAGAACTGCCCCGTGCAAGTCGCAACCGAACCAGCGTCGGCCGAAAGGTAGGTCAGGCTTTCCAGCCTGACGTCGGTCGCGTTGGCCTTGTGTCAGGCTGGAAAGCCTGACCTACGGGGATTCTCCGAAGAACGACCAGCGACCGTGCCGATGCTAACGATGCGGGGAACTATTCCGATATTTCGATCGTCTCGTCTGTGCCAGTGCTTGCAGGACACCACGCCATGCGATTCTATCACCTACTAGTGGCAGCACTGGTGGCAGCTAGCGTCGCCGGCGTGTCAACTCCCGCCGAACCCCCCGTTCACGCCACGGGGCAACCGGCCTGGACGGCCTGGTCTTCGGCGAGGCCCGAGACGCCCGTGGATCTGGAAACGGCCTTACAGTGGACGCTCTCCCGCAACCCGGACCTGGTCGCCGTACGACAAAACGCGGACGTTTCGGCGGTCGCGATGGCCGTGGCGAGGCTGTTCCCGATGAGCGTGAATCCCTCGGTCACGGTGGCCCTGCGCCCGTGGGCCTTTGAACGAGATATCGGTCAAGGTTCTCAGCGGCTTGGCACGTCGGTCGCGGTCGCCTGGACCCAGCCGCTCGAACTGGGCCGGCGCGGTCCGCGTTTGGTCCAGGCCCAAGCGGCCTACGACCAAACGCAGTGGAACATTTTGCAGGCGGAACTTGTGACCTTGGTGCAAACCTACCGGTTCCACCAGACGGCGACGTATCGCCGCGAAAAGTTTCGTGTCGCCCGGCAGTTGGCCGATTTCAATGCCCAGCTGTTGCTCACGGTCCGTCGACAGGTGGCAGCCGGTCTGGCGACGCCTACCGATCTGGTCTTAGCCGAGGTGGAAAACCAGTCGATGGTGCAACGCTTACGCACCGCTCAGCAGGACTACCTGGATGCGGTGACCGACTTGCGCAAGCAGATGGGCTTGCCCGAACACGCAGGTTCGGCCGTGCCGGTCGGTGCCTTGCAGATCCCGGCAGGTGCCTTGTCCAGCGACGAAGACGACCTGATCCGCCAGGCCTTGGAGAGTCATCCCGATATCAACGTCGCCCTGGCCCAAGCGAACAACTCGCAGGCCGCCGTCTCTCTCGCCCGAGCTGACCGGATTCCCATAGCGTCGGTAGGCCCCGTGTACGAACGCGACGAGGTAGGCACAACCTTCTATGGTCTCGTTGTAAACACCCCGGTTCCCGTCCTCAACTCGGGCCGCCGTCTGGTGTGGCAGCGCGAGCAAGAGTACAACCGCGATCTCGTGGCGGCAGAGCAGGTCCGAGTGAGGACCATCGTCCGCGTCAAAGCCAGTCTGGCGAAGTGGCTGCAGGTCAAGGACTTGGTGGCGGAGGTCGAGGCCTCGACTGCGGCGATCGAGGTCCAGACGCAAAAGCTGGAGCGGATCTACACGGCTGGGCAGGCCGATTTGCTGAAGCTGCTGCAGGTTCGGCAACGGCTGATCGAAGCGGAAAATGCCCGCCTGGACATCGTGTGGCAGGCCACCCAAGCCTACGCCGACCTGTTGACCGCCACCGGCGCCACGCCATTACTCGGCGCGCTACCCGCCACCGCTGAATAGGTCGGTGTCACCAGAACCCCATTTACGCCGCTCCAGAAGATGGTAACATCACCAACACGGTAGCCACGCTGAGCAGACTGAGGTCGGGAGATCGGCCATGAATGTCGACCAGTGGATCAACGCCGGCTGCTTCGTGTTTGAACCGGGGGTTCTGGACTATCTGCCCGGGGGCGACGAGTGCATTCTGGAACGTCAGCCCTGGAACGTTTGGCGGCCGACGGACAACGGATGGCCTTTTGCCAGGCAGGGTTCTTCTTTGCCATGGGCACCTACCGCGAGTACGAAGCGTTGAACAGCACGTGGAGTTCTGGGCAGGCACCTTGGAGAATTTGGTCATGAGCAATGCGTTCTGGCAGGACCGGCCGACGTTGGTGACCGGCGCCACGGGACTGGTGGGTGGCTGGTTGGTACCGCGGCTGCTCGCCGCCGGTGCCGACGTGGTCTGCTTGATGCGAGACTGGGTGCCTCAGCAGGAGCTGATCCGTACGGGTCTGTTGGATCGGGTGCAGGTCGTCCGGGGAGACATCACCGATCAGTCGCTGCTGGAACGTACGCTCGGTGAGTACGAGGTGACGACGGTCCTGCATTTGGCGGCCCAAGCGATTGTCAGCATCGCCAATCGCAATCCGGTCTCGACCTTCGAGTCCAACATCCGTGGCACCTGGTCGTTGCTGGAAGCCTGCCGGCACAGTCCGGCGGTGAAGCAGATCGTGGTGGCGTCTTCGGACAAAGCTTATGGCGTGCACGACGTGCTGCCCTACGACGAAACGGCGCCGTTGCGAGGCGTGTACCCCTATGATGTCAGTAAATCCTGTGCGGATCTGATCGCCCGGAGCTACGCGGTCAGTTTTGGCTTGCCGGTGGTAACCACCCGCTGCGGCAATTTCTACGGCGGTGGCGACTTGAACTGGAACCGGATTGTGCCGGGGACGATTCGCTCGGTGCTCCGCGGGCAGCGCCCGGTAATCCGGTCGGACGGGAACTACGTGCGGGACTATTTCTACGTGGAGGACGGCGCGGCGGCCTACATGCATTTGGCCGAACAATTGGCCGCTCGTCCAGAGCTCCGCGGGGAGGCCTTCAATTTTTCCAACGAGTTGCAGGTGACCGTCTTGGAACTGGTGCGGCGGATGCTGACCCTGCTGGGAACCGACTTGGAGCCGGAGGTCCGCAACGAGGCCAGCAACGAGATTCGGCACCAGTACCTGACCGCCGCCAAGGCGCGCCGGTTGCTGCAGTGGTCGCCGTTGTTCGACCTGGACACCGGTCTCAGCCGGACCATCCAGTGGTATCGGGAATTCTTTGGGGCTGGTGAGTCTTGAATCGCAATCGAGAGTCCTGCTTCGTCCCGATTTCCCTGCTCGCCGCGATCGGTATGTACGCCATCCTCGCCTGTGCGACGTCGTGGCTCCCCTGGGAACCATCAAGAATGTGGCTCAGGGTGTTGCCGAGCAGCGAAGAATTTGCGACTATATTGCACGTGGCTGCCACGAACTCGTATTCGTCTTTCGCATCAAACTCAGTAGTCGTCCGAGGAGTAAAGGCCCCATGTCCGCATTTCCTGCTGTCCAGAAGATCAAGTACGAAGGTCCTCAGTCCAAGAATCCGCTGGCGTTCCGTTGGTACAACGCGGACGAAGTGGTCGAGGGGAAGACGATGAAGGACCATTTCCGGTTCAGCGTCGTCTACTGGCACACCTTCCGCGGCACCGGCGCCGATCCCTTCGGCCCCGGCACCATGCTGCGCCCGTGGGACGATGGCAGCAACTCCGTGGAGAACGCCCAACAGCGTGTGCGGGCGGCTTTTGAGTTCATGGAAAAGCTCGGCGCCCCGTACTATGCCTTCCACGATCGCGATGTGGCCCCGGAAGGCACCACGTTGGCCGAGACCAATCACAATCTGGACGAAATCACCAAGGTACTGAAGGAAGAACAGCAGCGAACGGGAATTAAGCTGCTCTGGGGCACGGCCAATCTGTTCAGCAACCCGCGGTACATGCATGGCGCCTCGACCAGCTGCAATGCGGATGTATTCGCGTTTGCCGCGGCCCAGGTCAAGAAATGCCTGGAGGTCACCAAGGAATTGGGCGGTGTGAACTACGTGTTTTGGGGTGGCCGGGAAGGCTACCAGAATCTGCTCAATACCGACATGCAGCGTGAGTTGGATCACATGGCCCGGTTCATGCACTTGGCGGTCGACTACGCCAAGTCGATCGGCTTCACCGGCCAGTTCCTGATCGAGCCGAAGCCGAAAGAACCGACTAAGCACCAATACGATTCGGATGCGGCGGCTTGCATCAACTACCTGCGGGCCTACGACCTGCTGCCCTACTTCAAGTTGAACATCGAGACCAATCACGCGACGCTGGCCGGGCACACGATGATGCACGAGCTCGATTACGCCGGCCACCAAGGCGCGTTGGGCTCGATCGATGCCAACACGGGCGACGTGATGTTGGGCTGGGATACCGACCAGTTCCCGACCAACTACTACTTGACCGCCGAGATTATGTTGATCCTGCTCAAGTTCGGTGGCTTGAATCCGGGCGGTGTCAATTTCGATGCCAAGGTGCGGCGCGAGAGCTTCGAGCCGATCGACTTGTTCCACGCCCACGTCGGCGGCATGGACGCGTTCGCCAAGGGCTTGAAGATCGCTGCCGCGATTCGCGCCGACGGCGAGTTGGCCAAGTTCGTGAAGGACCGTTACCGTAGTTGGGACAGCGGCATCGGCGCCGAGATCGAATCCGGCAAGGCCGATTTCAAGTCGCTGGAAGCCTACCTGTTGAAGCAGGGCGAAGCCGCCGCAAACCAAAGCGGCCGCCAAGAGATGCTCGAAAACATCTTCAACTGGTATCTGTAGTAGCCGGTGTCTCAAGCCACCCGCCACAGCTTCGGATCTTCCGCATCGCGCACGACCGGCCGGTACAACGTATCGCGTTCGACCGGTTCGCGGCCCGCGGCGGTGATCAAGCGGCGGATCTCGTCCACCGACAGAATTTCTGGCGTGGTGGCGCCGGCGTCATGATAGATCAATTCATGCCGGACTGTGCCGTCCAGGTCATCCGCGCCGTAAGCCTGGGCGGCTTGCGCGGTGCCCACGCCGAGCATAATCCAGTACGCTTTGATGTGCGGAATGTTGTCCAGCATCAGGCGGCTGACGGCGATGGTTCGCAGGTCCAGCAGCGAGGACGGCTTCTTGAGGTGCGCCAGTCCCGTGTTATCGGGGTGAAAGGCCAAGGGGATGAAGGTCTGAAAGCCGCCTGTCTGGTCCTGGAGTTCTCGCAGTCGAACCAGATGGTCGATCCGGTGGTAGGCGTTCTCCAGATGGCCGTAGAGCATCGTGCAGTTGGTACGCAAGCCGAGCTCGTGGGCCGTGCGATGGATGTCGAGCCACCTGGTCGAGTCGGCTTTGTGCTCGCAAATCTGATCGCGCACCTGATGGTGAAAAATCTCCGCTCCGCCGCCGGGCAAGCTGCCCAGTCCCGCGCCGAGCAGCTCCTGCAGGATTGCCCGGGCCGGCTTCCTGCCTAGAAACTCGAACCAATTGATTTCCACCGCCGTCCAAGCCTTCAGATGCAGCGTCGGGTACGCCTCGTGCAGCAGGCGGACCAGGTGCACGTACCAGTCGTACTTCTTCTGGTGATGCAAACCACCGACGATATGCAGCTCGGTACAACCCGAGTCGGCGGCTTCCCGGCCGCGGGCCAGGATCTGCTCGTCGCTCATCACGTAACCTTTGGCGTCGCGTAGGTCGGCGCGGAACGCACAGAACGTGCAACGGTAGACGCAGACGTTCGTGGGATTCAGGTGGGTGTTGATGTTGTAATAGGTCACGTTCCCGTGTTGACGCTCGCGCCTCTGGTTGGCCAGTTGACCGACTTCCTGCAGCGGCGTGGCCGGATCGTACAACAACTGCCCGTCCGCCGCAGAGAGACGCGCTCCAGCTTCGATCTTTTCGCGGCTGGACTTCAAATTCGGATGAACCGTGCGAAGCATAATCTGAGTGCTCCTCAGAGATTCCCGTTGGTAGTGAGGTTGGTAGCGGAGCTGTTCTCTGCGGAGGATGCCATGTCCCGAACAGTCTAACACTACTCGCAGCAGAAAGTCCACCGTCTTCCACCTCGGCCGTACGCCGACGTCCCGTACGCCGAGGTCCCCTTGCTGCGGATACGCGGCAGATGCTATCCTGCGCCCGCCCGGCAACCGGCTGGCACCAAACGGTTTTTGACGGTGGGAGTGTCAAGGGTGGGAGTGTCAAGAATGAGGCTTAACGTTGTCGCCTGGACGAGGCTTGCCGCGAGGGCTCAGACGTACAGAATTCAAAATTGGCGGTTTGGCGACTTTGCCAAGTCAGCGTGGTTTGTCCGCCAATTTTGAATACTGTACGTCTGAGCCCTGTCTGGGGCCCGGCACTGCGGAACCGTAAGATCTCATTCTTCACGCGTCAGGACCAAGAAACCGTTTGGTACTAGCAGGAGACGCTCCCTTCCATGTGCGGCCCGCACCAGCAACGTGTTCAGGATTTCGCGGTGGGTGGAAGCCTGACGCTTGTCTGCTGGGGACTCTGGGTGAGCAGTTTCGCGTCCGCGGCGGAACCGGAACGTGTCTTGGCCCAGCCGGCGGAGACGGCGGCCCCGGTCGTGCTGAAACTGCACTGGTATCCCCAGGCGCAGTTTGCCGGCTATCTGCTGGCGCAGGACAAGGGGTTCTTCCGCAGGGCGGGCCTGGGCGACGTGGACATCCGCTGGTCGACTGCGGGCGAGCGTTCCCTGGATGTCCTGACCGAACAGGAGTCCGCCTTCTGTACAGGGTGGCTCTGCGATGCCATCGTGCGGCGGGCGCAGGGTACACCCATCATCCATTTGTCGCAGATCACGCAGAAGTCGGCAATGCTACTGGTGACGCGGCGTGCGCAGGGAATAGCCACCCCCGCTGACATGACGGGGCGACGCGTCGGGCTTTGGGGCGGCGACTTCGACGTGTTGCCCCGGGCCTTCTTCCGGAAATTCCACGTTCAGCCGGAGATCGTGCCGCAAAGCAATAGCATGGTTCCGTTCCTGCGTGGTGCGGTGCACATCGCTTCCGCGATGCACTACAACGAATATCACAAGCTGCTGGAGGCCGGTCTGCGGGCCGAGGATCTGCAGGTCTTTTCCCTGGCTGACTACGGCTTGGATTTTCCTGAGGACGGGCTGTATTGCCACGAACGATCCTGGCGCGACCGCGCCGCCCAATGTGCTGCGGTGGTGCGCGCCGTCCAGCAGGGCTGGGATTACGCCCTGGAGCATGAGGCCGAGGCTTTGGATGTGGTGCTGGCTTATTGCCGCCGCGCCGATGTGCGGACCAGCCGTAATCACCAACAATGGATGCTCCGTTCGATGGCCGACTTGATTCGTTTCCGTGCGGATGGTACCCCTGCCGCGTGGGGTGAACTGTCCGCGGTCGTGTACCAGGGGGTAGCCCAGGAGCTGTGCCAGCAGGGACTGCTGACCGCGGTGCCGCCCTTCGAGGAATTTCATCCGCCGCCGCCAAGGAAACACCCGTGAAGTTCCCGCTGCGCGTGAAACTGATCCTGGCCATCTGCCTGCCTCTGTTGGCCGTGTATCTGACGGTCCTGGTGCTGGAATATCGTAGCAGCAGGCGTGAAGCGCTGACGCAGATGGAGGACTACCTGACCGAGGCGACAGCGCACGAAGCGATCACCCTGGATCAGCAATTGTCTCCCATCGCCCAGGTGGCCCGCTCCACCGGGCAGTTTCTCCAAACCTTCCCGCATCGTGAGAGCGCCGAGTTGGAACGTTTGGCGCGGGACAATCTGCTCGCGGAACCGCAGATCTTCGGGATGGCCGTGGTACTGGAATCTCCCGTCGCGGCGGAGGTGTCTCAACCGCGGTCGCCCTACGTCTGCCGCACGGCCGACGGCCAGGGACTGCGGAGCATGGACATCACCAGCGTGGGCTACGACTATACCCGCAGCGACTGGTATCTGCTGCCCAAACTCCTGCGCCGTCCGGCCTGGACCGAACCCTATTTTGACGAGGGGATCGGCGGCATCCTGATGTGCTCCTACGCCGTACCGCTACTGCGCGGCGAGGAATTTGAAGGGGTGGTCGTGGCCGACGTCTCGTTGGAGCAGATCCGCCGCCAGGTGGGCGGGACGCGCTACCTCGGGGAGTACCGGTTTGTCATCAGTCACGCCGGCACGTTCGTCTCTCACCCCGACGAATCGCTCGTCCTGGCCGAATCGATTTTCAGCCTCGCCGAGTGGCGTCGTCTGCCCGCGCTGGCCGACCTGGGGCGCGCGATGATCACCGGTCAACAGGGCGTGGTGCGAATCCTGGACTTCCAGACCGGCCAGCCCAAGTGGTGCGCGTTTGCCAACGTGCCGGCGGTGGGCTGGTCGTTGGCCTCCATGATTCCGGAGGAGGAAGTGCTGGCCCCCGTGCACGACCGACTACGCCGCCAGATGGTCTTCTTCCTGGCCGGGTTGGGAGTGATCCTGACCGTGGTCGTACTGGTCTCGAGCTGGATTACCCAGCCCCTGGGACGTCTCGCGGCGGCCGCTCGGAGTGTGGCCCAGGGCAATCTCCATGTGCAGGTGGAGGGGATTCATCGCCGTGATGAAATTGGCCAGTTCGCCACCACGTTCAACCAGATGGTGCTCGATCTCCAGGCGAATATCGAGGCCACGATCCGTGAAACGGCCGCGCGGCACGCCATCGAACGGGAACTCCAGGTGGCCCGTCAGATTCAAACCTCGCTGCTGCCGATGCGGCGTCCTCCGTTCCCCGACCGTCACGAATTCTCGCTCCACGCCGATAACGAACCCGCCCTGTTTATGGCCGGCGACTTCTATGACTTCTGGCTCCTCGACGAGCAGCATCTAGCGGTGGTGATTGCCGACGTCTCAGGGAAGGGGGTGCCGGCCGCCATGTTCATGGCCGTGGCGCGCACCACGCTCCGTAATTTTTCCGCGCCCGGTCGCAGTCCCCGTGAAGTGCTCAACATCGCGAATCGCCTGATCGCGTCGGAAAACGAGGAGATGATGTTCGTGACCATCTTCTACAGCCTCTACCACATCCCGACCGGAGAACTCGTGTTCGCCAACGCCGGGCATAATCCGCCCTATCTCGTACGCCAGGACGGCCGGGTGGAGTCTCTGAGGCCGTCGACGGGGCCGATGTTGGGCGTGTTTCCGGAAGCGGAATTTGGGGACGCCCGCGCCGTCCTGCAGCCAGGGGACCTACTCCTGCTGTACACCGACGGTGTGACCGAGGCCCACAATCCGCACGACCAGTTCTTCGGCGAAGCCGGCTTGATCGCCCTGCTGAAGAGAATTCACGAGCAACCGGTCGACGCGATCTGCCGGACCATTTTCGAGGACGTCAACGAACACCGCCAGCACGAGGGGCAGGACGATGTGACCCTGGTAGCATTGCGGCGCTCGCCAGACGCGGTACCGTCAGCGTAAGGCCAGCGGACGGAAATGTACGGCCGGGAAATCCTTTCGGTATCGTCCCTGCCGCCCAACGCCCTTACGGACTTTGACGCGGGAAGTTCCTAGGCAGAGCCTGGGAACGATGGCTTCAGGACGAAACGTCGGCAGCGGGATCATCGGCTGCTTCGTCCTTCGTCTTTACTCTTTACTCCTTCGTGGCCGCGAACGAGACCGGGTGTGCCAGGGCCTGTTTCAAACGCCGCAGAAACGCGGCCCGCGGGATCGTGATTGCGCCCAGGCTGACCAGGTGCGAGGTCGGTTGCTGCACGTCGAACAGTGAAAAACCGCGCTGTTGCAGTCGCTCGACCAGTGACACCAAGGCCACCTTCGACGCATCGCGGCGGAGATGAAACATCGACTCGCCGGCAAAGAACCCGCCCAGGGCCACGCCATACACGCCCCCCACCAAGTGCTCGTCATGCCAGACCTCGACGCTGTGCGCATGCCCCAACTCGTGAAGCTCTCGGTAGGCGGCCGCCAAGGTCGGTGTGATCCAGGTGCCGCCGTGGGCGTCGCGCGGGGCGGCGCAGGCGGAGATGACACCGGCGAAGTCGCGATTGAAGGAAACTTGGAACTCTCCGCTTTGCATCCGCCGTTGCAGTCGTCGCGAGACGTGCAAGGTGTCGAGTCGAAGGATCGCCCTGGGATCGGGGCTGAACCAGGCCAGAATCTCCCGATCGTCGTCGACCACGGGCCAGGGAAAAATGCCTCGACTGTACGCAGCCACGAGCCAGGGCGGCGTCAGCCGGCCCCCGATCATCAGCAGCCCGTCGGGGCGGGCGGTGTAAACCGGCGGAAAATAAGGCTGTTCGAAGTGGTGAGACATGACGCCCGTATTCTACCGTCGAGAACGGGCAGCCGGGGAGGCCGCCTTCCAGGAACCAATTCTGCGCGCGGCTAGGATTGACCGATTGTCGTTTGACCGCGACCCAAAGGGGGAGTGCTGGAAAAGTCGTAGGGCTATTCGCGACACCCCCAGAACAAACGGGGAAGTTATTTCGTGGGCGTTGCTAGCGTGACGACTACGATACTTGCGGCACTTATTGATGCGCCGGTCCTGAGATGCGGCCCGAGCTTGGCACACCCTACATGAATAATCCGAGCGATCGCCTATAATGCGGTAGCTGTGGTGTTTTCGCCGCGGTGGTGGCTAGGGATCGGGCGTTCAGAAAGTCGTTCTTTGCGGAGATGACGCTACGCATCATCAAAGGCGACTGACTGCGAAAAATGAATTTCTGAACACCTGACCCCGGACTGACCGGCAAGACCGGGAACCTATTTCGGCACACGTGCCTGGTTCCGCGATCAGAAAACTCGCATCCGGAATTTCGAGTCCCCGCAGTAACGACAGGCTCAAAAAGGAACTTCCCGGCCGTGCCAGATGCATCTTCGTCCCCCGAAGCCGACTTACCGACGATTTCGCTGCCTGCGACCGTGGAGCGAGTTTTCCCTGCGTCCGCCCCTTCGCCGCACCGGGCGGAACCGGTCCGCACGGGCCGGCGGGGCCTGCTGTCCTCGCTGACGTGGATTCTGTCCCTGTTGGCCTTCCTGTTGGTTCTGCAGTACGTCGTACCGTTCATGCTCGAGACCTATCAATACGCGCTGACGCGCGGACGACAGCGCGCCGAGTACGAAGCCGCCCGGGACGGCATGCAGGACCTGTCTCTGGTCGGTCTGTCCAAGGCGTATCAATTGGTCTCGCAACGCGTGGCACCCAGCGTGGTTCACATCAACGTGGTGGGCGTCCGAGAACATCAGCAATCCAATGAGATCGATCAGTTGTTCGGCCCGCAGCAACGCGATCTGGTGGGGCAGGAAGGGTCGGGTGTCATCATGGACGAGTCAGGCCATATCGTGACGAACTTCCACGTCGTGCATGGCGCGGCCCGCGTGCAGGTCTCGCTCAGCGACGGTCGCCTGCTGCCGGCCCGACTCGTGGGCGCGGACGCCCCGACCGACTTGGCTGTGCTGCAAGTGGATAGCGACCGCTTGACGCCAGCCGAATGGGGCGACAGCGACGAGTTGGACGTGGGCGCGTTGGTCTGGGCGGCCGGCAGCCCGTTTGGTCTGCAAAGCACGATCACCTGCGGCATCCTCAGCGGCAAGCATCGCTCCGAGGCCGATATCCTTAGCGCCAAGCACCGGTCCGGGGTGGGCAGCTGGATCTACCAGGACTTCCTGCAAACCGATGCGGCCGTGAATCCGGGCAACAGCGGCGGGCCGCTGGTCGATGCCCGCGGACGGGTTGTCGGCATCAACACGGCGATTGTCGGCGATGCTTACCAGGGCATCAGCTTCGCGATCCCCAGTAGCATCGCCAAAGTGGTCTTTGAGCGGCTGAAGACGAAGGGCCAGATCGCCCGTGGTTGGCTGGGCGTGCACCTGCAGGAACTGAACGATGAGGATGTGCGGCGTCTCGGCTTGCCGGACAAACAAGGCGTTCTGATCACCTTGGTGGTTGACGATCCCCAGCTGCCGACTCCGGCCTTGGAAGCCGGCTTGCGGGCGGGTGACGTGGTGCTTCGCTGGAACGGCAAGCCGATCAGCAAACCGCCGGAGTTGATGCGCATGGTGGCGTTGAGTGAGATCGGTTCCACCACCACAATTCTCGTCCGCCGGGACGGTCAAGAGTTGTCGCTGCCAATCAAAGTCGCGGAACGACCGCCGTTTCGGGAGTGACGAGGATGACTATTTTTTTGGAGGGTCCGTGGCCCGCGATCATCATCGGCGGACTGGCCACGGCGATTGTGGCCAGCGGTTGGCTACAAACCGGTCGGCAGGTCCTGCTGGTCGTGATGCTTGCGATCATCGTGCTTACGATTGCGGCCGTGGCCGTGGAACGTCTGGTCGTGACGGACCGCGAGCGGGTCGACATAACGCTGCACGAAATCGCACGACTGGTCGAACAGAACGATGTGAACGGCGCCTTGCAGTACGCCCACTCGGGTCGCCCCGTAGGTCGGGCCAAGGCCGCGGCCGAGTTGCCACGCTACAAATTCCAGAAGGTGACCATCGCCCGGAACCTGGAGATCAAAGTCGATCCCAAACACATTCCGCCGAAGGCCACGGCCGAGTTCAACGTGATCGTGAAGCTGGGCTTCGCCGATGGTTCGTGGAACGATCAGACCGTGGTGCGGTTCGTGCAGATCACGTTTTACCAGGAGACCAGCGGCGAGTGGCGCGTCGCGGACTACGAACATGCTGATCCGCGGCGTGGCTTGGTGGACGACAACCCCCGCCCGGCCAAGGCCCCCCAGTCGTGGCCGCGGTCCAAGTAACCCGGGTCTCCGCGGTCTCAGATCTCGGTGTGCACGATCGAGATGCTACCGCAGGAGCACTGGCAACCGCAGTCGCAGTCGCAGTGGCCGCAGCCGGGTTGGTGATGCCCACAGCCGGGTTGGTGATGCCCATGCTGCCAATCGCAGGCATCGCTTCGATCCCAGAATGACCCTCCGCTGGTAAACGCGCCTCCACAAGCATGGGCTACACCGGAATACCAAACACCGGGATAGCAATAGCTTTGATTCAGGCTGCCAACTGCGCCAGCCACACCGGCCAGTTCCCCGAGGGCCGCGTCGCGGAGGACCACGAAGCCCGCCATCAGCCCCACAACCACGATCGTCGCGATCATTAACAGTTCGGTGCTCAATATGAAGCCCCATTCATCCCGCCACAAATCATGCAACAGTTTCATCGCCATTCCCCTTCGTATCCCAGGTGTCAAAACTCGATGCAACTAAGCATGTGCCCCACGAACGGCCCACCACTTCGCCGCTGCAGTCGGTAGCTTATCCCTGGTGCGCATGCAACGATTGTAACAATTGTATTGTTCTGTGCGCGCCAATCAAGGTGCACACATGACATTCTGGGGGGACACACGCGCCAATCAGAGTGGAACCATGTGTTCCCTAGCGTGGACACACGTTCGAAAGCACGTTCGGAAGGTGGGGCGGGCGGGCAGCGTTGATGATGCGCCCCGGATTTTTTGAGACGGGAAGTGCCAGATTGTGTGAGATGGCCGGGGCAAACAATATCCCGCAGTCGATCAACGGGGATGGAGTGGGAAGAGGAAGAGGCGGGACCTCCGTGTCCCGGTGTCTTAGCCC
>JAPLNJ010000907.1 GCA_026692885.1 Planctomycetota bacterium
TCGTGACCGACAGCGTGCCGGAGCTGTAGATCCCGCCCCCGTAGCTGGCCCGATTATCCGAAAGCGTGGCGTTCGCCACCGTCAGGGTGCCGGAGGAATTGTAGATCCCGCCGCCGTAACTCGAGGCGGAGTTGCCCGACAGGGTCGAGTTTCGGACGGTCAATCTGCCGGAACTGTAGATGCCTCCCCCGTCGTCCGCAACACCGCCGGTGATGGTCAGCGAATCCAGCACCACATCATTGGCGGTGACGCGAAGTACCCGGCTCTTCCCGCCCGCGTCCACGGTCAGCGAAGGCAGTGCCGAGGCGTCGATCGTCAGCGGCTTGTCCAGCCAGAGCATCGCGCCGCCCAACGCAATCGTCGCGCCGTCCAACGCCGCAGCGAACGTCACGGTCGTCCCCAAATCGCCCACGCCGGCGTAGTAAATCGCCTCGCGCAACGAGGTTTGGCCGTCCAGCAGGTCAAACGTATCGCTGGCGGTCGTCACCACCAAGGAGGGCGTCTCCAAGTGGGCGGGAGATCCCTGAAACTCGAACGCACCGCAGTCGACTGCCGCGCCGAAAACCCGCGGGTGGCCCTCCCGATCCAGCGGGAGCGGCTCATCCGTAACACCGTCGTGGTCCCGATCCTGCGCGTCCGGCGGCAGCCGGCTGGCATCCCCATAATCGATCGCCGGACTGCGGTCCGTCAGGTGCAAATCGCCGTAGTCGTTGTTGGCTGCTTCGTCCACCGCGGGGGTTGACGGGTCGTCGCGCCAGCCGTCACCGCCGTCCGATGGATTCCGCACAAACCGGGGGTCCACGCCGACCAGGTCCCGCGTGCCAACAGAGCTTCCGGAGCCGCCGAATTCCCCACCGCTGTTGCCCCACAAGATCGAGTTGCTCACAGTTAGGGCGCCGGACGTGTAGATCGCACTGGCGGAGCCGGCTGTATTGGCTACGAAGGTCGAATTCGTGACCGTCAAGCTGCCGGAGGAACCGTAGATCCCGCCGCCGGAACTGCCGGCCGAGTTGCCCGAGAAGATGGAGTTCACAACCGTCAACGTGCCCGAGGAGGCGTAGATCCCGCCGCCGGAACCGGTGGCCGAATTGCCGATCAACGTCGAGTTCCAGAGTGCCAGGCTGCCGGAACTGTAAAGGCCCGCTCCATTGTCAGCGTAGCCGCCGGTGATCGTCAGCGAAGCCAGGACCACATCGCTGGCGATCGCGCTAAAGACCCGGCTGCTCCCATCCGCAGCCACGGTCAAGGCTGTCAATGCCGAGGCGTCGATCGTCAGTGGTTTGTCCAGCCAGAGCGAGGTGCCGCCAAGGGTTATCGTCGCGCCGTCCAAGGTGGCGTCGAACGTCACGGTCATTCCCAGAGCGTCTATCCCCGCATAGTAGATCGCCTCCCGCAGCGAAAGCTGGCCGTCATACAGATCCACCGTGTCGCTGGCCGTGGTCACGACCACGGAGGGCAACTCGCGGCCGCCGGGAACCGCGCTCTGAAACTCGAAGGCACCGCAGTCGACTGCCGCGCCGACGATCCGCGGGTGGCTCTCCCGATCCACGGGGATCGGCTCCTCCGTAACGCCGTCGCGGTCCAAATCCTGTTTGTCCAACGGTAGCTGGTAATTGTCGCCGTAGTCGATCGCCGCGCTGTGGCCGGCCAGGTGCAGATCGCCGTAGTCGTTGTTGGCCGCTTCGTCCACCGCGGTGGTCGCAGGGTCATCATGCCAGCCGTCGCCACCGTCCGACGGATTACGCACGAAGCCCGGCTCCACGCCAATCAGATTCCTCGTACCAATCAAGCCTACAAAGCCTCCGAGTTCCTCGCCGCTGTTCCCCCACAGAATGGAGTTCGCCAGCGTCAGCGCGCCGTTGCTGTAAATGGCTCCGCCGGAGCCTGCGCTGTTGGCTGCCAGGGTCGAATTCGTGATCGTCAAGCTGCCGGAGGAACTGAAAATCCCGCCGCCGGAGGTGCCAGCCCAGTTGCCAGAGAACGTCGAATTCGCGATGGACAACGTGCCCGAACGTGTGACCGAGTACCTGGGCGGGTAGCCTTCAAGCAAGTAGTTTTCGAAACCGATTCCGCCGCCGGAGTAGCCGGCCCCATTGCCCGAGAACGTCGAGTTCGTGATCGAGAGCAGGTCCAAGAGCGTGGACGAGTACTCATATACATAGGATTCGTCGACGCCGATCCCACCGCCAATGTAGCCAGCCCAGTTGTTCGAGAACGTCGAGTTCGTGACCGAGAGCGTGATCACGTAATTGCTCGACCACAGGGGGACGTAGATCCCGCCGCCGGATTCTCCAGCCGAGTTGTGCGAGAACGTGGCGTTCGTGACCGCCAGCGTGCAGGAGGAGCTGTAGATCCCACCGCCGTAGCTCGTGGCTGAGTTGCCTGAAAGCGTCGAGTTCGCGACCGTCACGGTGCCGGAGGAGGCGTAGATCCCGCCGCCGGAGCTGGCTGAGTTGTCGGAGAGCGTCGCGTCCGTGACCACCACGGTGCCGGAGGCATTGTAGATCCCGCCGCCGGAGCCAGCTGAGTTGTCCGAGAGCGTCGAGTTCGTGACCGAAAGTGTGCCGTAGTAACTGTAGATCCCACCGCCGGAGTTGGTGGCCGCGTTGTCTGTCAGCGTCGAGTTGCGAACTGTCAAGGTGCCGGAGTTGTAAATGCCCGCCCCGCTGTCAGCGTAGCCCCCGGTGATCGTCAACGAATCCAGCACCACGTCACGGGCGATCACTCGAAAGACCCGGCTCCTCCCGTCCGCATCGACGGTCAGCGAATCCAGTGCCGAAGCGTCGATCGTCAGCGGTTCATCCAGCCAGAGCATGGTACCGCCCAGTGTCAGCGTCTGGCCGTCCAAGGTTGCCAGGAAGCTCACCGTCATTCCCAAATCGCTTCTGTCCGCGTAGTACAGCGCCTCGCGCAGCGAGGTCTGATCGTCGAACAAGTCAACCGTATCGCTGGTTGTGGTCACGACCACCGAGGGCAGCTCGCGGCCGGCGGGAATCGCCTGCTGATACTCCAAGGCACCGCAGTCGACCGCCACACCGAAGATCCTCGCGTTGCCGTCCCGGTCCACGTCCTGTGCGTCCAACGGTAGCAGGCTCAAGTCGCCGTAGTCGACCGCCGGACTGCGTTCGGTCAGACGCAGATCGCCGTAGTCATTGTTCGCCGCTTCGTCCACCGTGGTGGTCGACGCAATGTCCAACCAGCCGTCACCGCCGTCCGACGGATTGCGGACAAAGCCGGGATTGATGCCGATCAGGTTCCGCCAGCCATCAAAGCTGCCTGAGCCTCCCAGCTCTAGCCCGCTGTTCCCCCACAGGATTGAGTTTGCCAGAGTCAACGCGCCGGAGCTGTAGATGGCGCCGGCGGAACCTCCGGTGTTGCCAGCGAGGGTTGAATTCGTGAGCGTCAGCAGGCCATCGCCGACGTAGATCCCGCCGCCGGAGCTGGTGGCCGAGTTGCCGATCAGCGTCGAGTTCGTGATCGAAAGCCTGCCCGAAGAATTGTAGATTCCGCCCCCGGAGCCGGCGGTGTTCCCCTCCAGGAGGACGTTGTCTACGGTCAAGGTGCCGTAGTTGGCCACCCCACCGCCTGAGCTGGCATTACCGCCCGTGATCGTCAGGCCGTCGATGGTCGCCGTGACGCCACCGTTGACGTAGAACACCCCGCTCAGTCCATCCGCGTCGACAGTCAGGGAATTGGCGCCCGGTCCGGTGAGCGTGACATCGCTGCTGAGCGTCAACTGCCCGGCGGTGAGTGTGATCCGGCCTGGCGTGGCTTCGAGACCGAGCGACGGGTGGAAAGTGATCTGGTCGGCACCCGGGTAGTTCGTCTCGTCCGCAGCCAGGGCCAAGGCCTCACGCAGCGTGGTGCTGCCATCGGACCAATCAAGCGGTCCGTCCGCGAGGGAATCAACCCCGATCAGCGCCAGCATCGTGCGTTCTTCCAGGGGTTCCATCCGCAAGATCTTGCGACCCAAGAACCGCTGACGTTGCCGGTTACTTTTCCTGCGAGAAGCATGTTCTTTCTTCAACAGACTTGCCAGGAAGCTTCGGCGATTCATGGTTAATCCCAATCAACAAGTTGTTAAAGGTCCGTCCAGAGTCGCAACGCCAGCGATTATGGAGTCCCAGGTTGCCCATGGAAAACGAGAGGCCGGGGGTTGGCAGGGCGACGCTCCTGCGGAGCTGCGGGCCGTTCTCTGACGGCCCACTCCGGCTAAAAATCGTAGGGTGGGCCAAGTACTCGCGGCCCACCATCGAAAGCAAGTTCTCACCAACTGGTTACGAGTACCGGCAATCCACGACTCAGGAAGCCACCGCCACAGTCTCGGTGAAAACGCGGCCATTACGATAGCTGTTCAATCTGCAAAAACAATCCCCCGTGATCAACAAGGTGTCGTGATCGCATGCAACCGGACGCGACGGAAAATTGGTCGCGTAGCGACCTCGTGAACGTAGCCGTGGGTTTCAAGTCCTTCCCCCTTGGGAGATAAGTCGTTGGCTCGCAATCGCTTGCGATTCGAATTGCAAACGGGCCCAAAGAAACGGCCGAGAAATAACTTCCGCATTCGCCGCTTCGGCCCCGCACCCCACGCCGTTAAGAATTTTGACGCGGGCAAAAACCGGCACGTACGTCGTAGCTGAAGTCGCCAGACTTCAGGGATTCACTTGCCCCGAATGGCACGAGGTTAAGCGTAAGTCGCTGTCATTCCGCCACTTTCCCCACTGGGCTTGCCCCAGTGGAAAAAGGGTTTGGTCACTAGCAACGGTCCCGCCCCTATTTCCCTTCGCCGCCTTCACCGCCGCCGGAGGCGGCGGTGAAGGCGGCGAAGGGGACGGGGTGTGGTTGCGGTACGCGGCCTTGGTTTTCAAACCTCTTATCCACTGGGGCAAGCCCAGTGGGGATCGGAGGTTACGCTTAACCTCGTGCCACTCGGGGCAAGCCCAGTGGGGATTGGAGGTTACGCTTAACCTCGTGCCATTCGGGGCAAGCCCAGTGGGGATCGGAGGTTACGCTTAACCTCGTGCCATTCGGGGCAAGCCCGGATGGGGACCCGACCTGCCACACTGGAACAAAAGCCGGACCAGATCTCACCATTGCAAGAATTCTCGGGGATAAAATTTTGCGCGGGCCACCCCGACCCTCTCCCCGGAGTACCGAGGCGAGGGAGTTGTTTCTCGGCCGTGACTAAGGACCGGCGAATGAATAACTGTCGCAAGTATAGTAGTCGTCACGCTCCGCCGTGACGACATGTCATCGCGCGGAGCGCGATGACTACTTTGAAAACCCGACACTTATTGATTCGCCGCTCCTAAGCAGTTTGAGCTGCGTCGGTCTGTCCGAGTCCATGAGAAGTCGGCCGCTTGTCCGAAATCGTTGCCGTGGATGGGGAACGGCACTTCGCCGAACGGCCGTCTTTCGGCTATGATGTTGCGGGCCATCCTTCTCCACCATGCCGATGACATCTATCAATTTACTGAACACTAGCTCGCCTTCCCTTTGAGTCGCATGGAACTTGAACAGGTAATTCGGTTCGTCGATGATCCCGCGGAGGTGACCGCGTGGCTGCGCTCGTTGAATGTCAGGGATGCGGCCCGCGGACGCCGCAACTTCCTGGGGATCGCCAATTCGGGGATCACGCCGGACTTGTTGATGGTCCTCTGTCGGCAACTAGGCCAGAGTCTGAGTAGCCAGAGCGATCCGGAGATGGCCCTGAATCATCTGGACCGGTTCTTCGCCGCCTCGCGCAACCCGTTGGCGTTGGGCTCGCTGTTCGAACGCGACCCGGAGGCGCTGCCGACGCTGCTGCAGATTTTTTCGGCCAGCCAATACCTCAGCGATCTGCTGATCCGCGATCCGGAGAGCTTTGACCTGCTGCGGGTGACCGCCGGCCAGCCTGTGACGCGCAAGGTGCTGCTGGAGGAGATCTGCGCCGCAGTGGCCCAGGTGGAGGACGATCGCGATATTCTGACCATCCTCCGCCGACACAAACATCGTGAGACGCTGCGAATTGCCTACGGCGACATCGTGCTGCGGCAGCGTCTGGAGATCGTCACCGAGCAGATCTCGTTCCTGGCGGAGGCGCTCTGCGAGGCGGCCGTGCGGGCCGCGCGCCGCAAGCTGGAGCAGCAGCGCGGTGTACCGCGACGCCCCGATGGGAAGCGCGCACGGTTGGTGGTGCTGGCCCTGGGCAAGCTGGGCGGTCGCGAACTGAACTATTCCAGCGACATCGACTTGGTCTTCCTCAGCGACGATCTCGGCCAAACGGATGCTCCCCGTCCGATCACCCACGCCGAGTTCTGCGATCGGCTGGCCCGGCAAGTCATCAAGTACTTGACGGAGAACACCGACCTGGGCGTGGTCTACCGGGTCGATTTGCGGCTCTGTCCCGAAGGCCGGCAAGCCTCGCCGGTGGTCAGCCTCAGTGCGGCGCTGCACTATTACGACGTCTTCGGACGGACCTGGGAACGGCAGGCTTTTGTCAAGGCCCGGCCGGTGGCCGGAGACTTGGATCTGGGCCGCGAATTCCTGGCACAGCTGGAACCGTGGATCTATCGCCGCTATCTGACCCGCGCGGACATCACCGGCATCCGGGCCCTGAAACGCCAGATCGAACAGCGGACCAACCGCGAGGGCGGCGATGAACGCAACGTCGAGACGGGTCACGGGGGGATCCGCGACATCGAGTTCGTGATCCAGTTCCTGCAGCTGCTCAACGGCGGCGACCTGCCGGAGATCCGCACAGGCAATACGCTGGAAGCCATGGCCCGCTTGGAGCAAGCCGGCTGCCTGACGCTGCAGGAGCATACCACGCTGCGGGAAAACTACGAGCTGCTCCGCAAGCTGGAGCACCGGCTGCAAATCATGTGCGACCTGCAGACCCACAGCCTGCCGGAGCAGGAGGAAGAACTGCGCAAGCTGGCGATCCGGATGGGCTATGCCGAGGGGCCGCACCGTGCGCCGCTGGAGGCTTTCAAAGCCGACTACAAGCAGAAGACCGAACGTAACCGCAAGATCCTCAACTACCTGCTGAACGACGCCTTCGGTACGGAGGAAGGCGAGCCGGAGGTGGACTTGGTGCTGGATCCCGATCCGTTGCCGACCACAATCCACGAGGTGTTGGGGCGTTACGGTTTCCAGAAGGTGGACGATGCGTATCAGCAGTTGTTGGCTTTGAGCAAGGAGAAGATTTCGTTCCTGTCCACTCGGCGATGCCGCCATTTCCTGGCCGCCATCGCCCCGCAATTGCTGCAGGCAATCTGCGCCACGCCGGACCCGGACTCGACCCTGGCCGATTTGAGCAAGGTCAGCGATTCGCTCGGCGGCAAAGGCGTGCTGTGGGAACTGTTCAGCGTCAACCCGCCCACGCTGCAGTTGTACGTCCGGCTGTGTGCCGCCACACCCTACCTGTCCGGCATCCTGACCAGCAACCCCGGCATGCTCGACGAGTTGATGGATTCGTTGTTGCTGGACAAGTTGCCGACGTTGGCGAGCCTGGAACGGGCCTTGGAAGATCTGTTACGCGGAGCGGAAGATAGCGAGCCGATCCTGCACGGGTTCAAGAACTCCCTGCATCTGCGGGTCGGAGTTCGGGACGTGCTGGGCAAGGCAGATATCCGCCATACGCACTGCGCGCTGTCGGACATCGCCGAGGTCTGTCTGGCGGCCATCGCGCAGCGGGAATACGAGAAACTGGCGAGCAAGTTCGGCACGCCCACAATTGCCGAAGGAGGGCGGGCCGGGCGGCCCTGCGAGTTGATCATTCTGGCGTTGGGCAAGCTGGGCGGTCGTGAGCCAAATTACCACAGCGACCTGGACGTCGTGTTCCTGTACGAGGCGGACGGCACGACGCGGCCCGCCTCCCGCAGTCGCAGCGAGCTGGCCACGACCCATCAACACTTCTTCAGCCAACTGGGGCAGCGGATCATCAAGGTCATCAGCCAGTGGGGACCGCATGGTCGGCTGTACGAGTTGGATCCCCGTTTGCGGCCAATCGGGAAGAGTGGTTCGCTGGCCGTGTCGCAGGACGAGTTCGCGCGGTACTTTGCGTCCGGGTCGGGGCAGCCCTGGGAGCGGCAGGCGCTCTGCAAGGCGCGGCCCATCTACGGCTCGGCCCGCGCTCGCCAGCTGACGATGCAAGTCATCCGGCAAGCGATCGTGGGTACGGGCTGGCAGTCGACTAGCGCCGACCAACTTCGAGGGCTGCGGACCAAACTGGAGGAAACCGCTACCCCCCGCAATCTGAAACGCGGCCCGGGCGGGACGCTGGACGTCGAGTTCGCCGTGCAGATGCTGCAGTTGAAGCATGCCGCCGAGGTGCCCGCGGTGCTCGTGCCCGGAACGCTGGACGCAATCGAAGCCCTGCAAGCCGCCCAGTTGCTCGGCGAGGAGGCGGCCGCCGAGCTGCAGAAGTCCTATCGGTTCCTCCGGGCCGTCGAGGCCCGCTTGCGGCTGATGAACACCACGGCGCGGCATGATCTGCCGGAGCACGCGTTGGAGTTGAAGAAGCTCGCCTACCTGTTGAACTACGCCGACGCTCCGGCCCTGATTCGGGACTGTGAGCAGTACACCCGCCAGAACCGACTCTGGTTCGATCGGCTGTTTGATCAGGCGCGGCGGCAGTAATGCCGGACTGGGGGGTCGCTCCCACTGCCGCTTACTTTGAGCGGAACGGCTCTAGCCGCCGGTGAAGACTGACCGCGATTTCCCGGCCAAGACCCGCGGCTAGCGCCTTGCGGCTCACCATGTCCGAGTGCAAAGTAATCGCTCTGGTTACGAGGCTCTGCCTCGTAACCCACTGGACGCGAGGCTCCGCCTCGCGACTTTGAAGTTGCGCATTTCCGGGCTTTGCCGAGGAAACTCCCGGCGTTAGCCGGGAGAGCCGTCCCGCCCCGAACCTTCCCCGGAGCCACGCACGCCACACGGACGCCGCCAGCGGAAGCTGGCCGGAGCCTCCCGCCCCACACCTATTCGCGGTGCATCGTCTAGTGCGTCTTCAAGGCTAAATCTTGGGTTGCCACTGGCTCTGCCAGTGCTGGCCAAAAGTCCGGCCTTGCTCCCGTCATCGCGTCCGACGTCGCCGAGTGATCCGATCGCGACCGACCTCGGCACTGGCGGAGCCAGTGGCACCCAAGCCAACCCCAACATTAAGTCTTGACGACGCACTGGGTGCAGGGGCGGGAACACTCCCACCGGCTGACGCCGGGGGCTTCTCGGTGGCGCGGGCGACCGCGGCTAGGTTGTGGGCGGGATTTCTCTCCCGGCTCACGCCGGAGCTTCTTCCCATGCGGCAAAATGCGCAACTTCAAAGCCTCGCGAGAAGGTCGGCGGAGCCGATGGTCTCGCTTTCGATGGTGGGCCGCGAGTACTTGGCCCACCCTACGATCTTTTCACAGACGCTCCGAGGCCAGCCAGCACGCCCCGCAGGTAGGCGAAGGACTCGATGATCCCCGGCAGCGGCGCGTCGCCGTTGGCCTCGTGCTCCAACGCCACGTGGTAGGGGAACTTCAGGCCGACCAGCGTCTTGAGCACGGCGACCAAATCGATCACGCCTTGGCCACACTCGGTCGGCCCACCTTTAGCCGTGGCCTGCGTGACGTCCTTGATGTGGAAGTCGTAGAGCCGGCCGGCGCAGGCTTGGATCACGGCGACGGGGTCTTCACCAAGACGCACCGTGTGGCCCACGTCCATGCAGATGCCCAGCTGCACATCGCGGTCCTGCACCATACGCAGGACGTCCAACGGGGAAGGATAACGCTTGTCGCCCGGCCCGTGGTTATGGATCGCCACGCGAATGGCGTATTCCTTGGCCAGCTTTTCCACCGTGTCGAGTGCGGCTGGGTCGGGGCTAGCCACGATAGTCGGCATCCCGGCCTGCTTGGCGTATTCAAAGATGCCGCGGATCTCGTCCTCCTTGTTGTTCATGTAAATCACGCCTCCGCCCAGCAGCACCAAGCCCGCCTCCTCGATCTTCTGGCGGGCCGCCTGGCATTCCGCCGGGGTGCTTTTGAGCGGCAGGTGCATGTCCTTCAGCGTGATGTACTTCACGCCCGCCACCATCGTCATGGCGATGGCTTGATCGAGCGAAAACTTGCGGAGTGAATAGGAGGCGATGCCCACCTTCAGCCCGTCGAACGGATCGCGTTCAGGCTTGGTGACGGCCGCCCCGACCGTCGCGGGAAAAGTGACGGCGGCCACCAGGGCCGAGGAACCGAGCAGCCCCGTCTGCAAGAAGTGGCGGCGGGGAATGGCACGGGTATTCTGCATGGTTGATCTCCGGGAGTAAGAATCACGGCGTACGCGACATCTGGCAAGCACCAGAACTCCGAGATTAGCGTGCCTGAAGCAGAAAACAAGACGTGGAGGCGGAAGCAGCGCTGCGACCGACCCGTCAGGCGCTGTCTCTCGTTCCCACGCTCTGCGTGGGAACGCACGTGTCTCGACGCTCCGCGTCGTCTGCTCCAGCGCGCAATTCCTCCAGCACTTGGCGGTAACTGGGGTCGTCAGGCCGCAACTTGACCAATTTCTCCGCCAACGCTAGCGCTGTCTGCGGCTGATTTCGTTCCTTGTAGAACAGCACCAGGCCCCACAGCAACTGGGGATTGTTCGGCTCCAACGTGGTGGCGACCACCAGCGCCTGCTCGGCTTCCTCAAACCGCCGGTGCAGGTAGAGCAGCATCCCGTAGCGGTACTGCAAACCAGCGCTCGCGGGTAACAGGCGAACATCCCGCGCCACGTAGTCCAATTCCTCCCGGCGCCACGCGGCAGCCTGTTGCCGGTAGCCAGCCGCTTGCTCCGCGGCCTTCGTCCGCGCCGGCGGATCCTGGCGTTGCCCGGTCTGTTCCGCGGTGCGCTCCGCCGCCTCCGCCAGCCGGTCGAAAACGGCCGCCAGATTCGTGCGGGGGCCCGTCACCTGCGGCTCGACGTGCAGCGCCGCCCGATAGGCTGCGACGGCCCGTTGGTCCTGGCCGAGGCTTTCGTACAAGGCGCCCAGCGCCAGGTGCGACCCGGCCCGGTCGTTGTTGAGCAGCACGCCTTGCTGGAAGTCCTCCAAGACTTCCTGCAGACGCGTGCGTTGCGAGCCGCGGAGCGTCTCCGGCGAGATCCCCGCCAACGATCGGGCGGCTTCGTTGCGGACGATGCGCAGGGGATCGTCCAGCAGCGGCAGGAGCTTCGTGAGCAGCTGCTCCTCGGACAGTCGGCCCGGCAGATTCGGAATGGTGGCGGCACGCACTTGCGGGTCGGGATCCGACAACGCCTGCAGCATCGTCGAGGTGCTGCGGGGCGAGCCCGAGGGTCCCAGTTCCGACACGGCGGTGGCCCGCACAATCGCCGGCAGACGTCCGTCGTGCACCACGTCAAGCAGTTGCTCCTCGGCGCTCGGATCGCCACGGTGCGCGGCGTCGAACGCATAGGCGAAGTGTCTCTTGCGGCTTTCCGCATCGCGCGGTTTGTCGCCGTACCACTCACGCACCGCCTTGAGCATCAGCCCGTCCAGTCGCGCGACCTCGGCCTTGACCTGCGGGTCGCCGCGGCGAGCGGCCTGGATCCAGTCCAAGTACTGTGTCAAGTCCTGACGGTCCTGGAAGTCTTCCTGATTTCGATCCTTGTCCAGATGACACCAGGTGCAGGCGTTGGGCGTCCCCAAATCGACGCTCAAGTCCGGACGCGGAATGCGCAGGCTGTGATCCAGACGCGGATCGACGTCCATGTAGGTGGTCTTGGGCATGTGGCAGGCGGTACACGCTGCGCCGGGCGAATCGGGCTGATGGTGGTGATGGGACGGACTGTCGTACTTGCCGGCCGGGTGCTGGTGACACGTGGTGCACAAGGCGTTGCCCGGATAGCGGATGCGCATCGAGTGGGGATCGTGACAGTTGCTGCACTGGATGCCTTTATGGAACATCTTGCTCTGCGTGAACGACCCGTATTCGTAGTCTTCGTCCAGAATCTGCCCGTCGGCGTGATAGGTTTCCCGGCGTAGCAGTTCGTTGGCAAAGTAGTTGTGGTAATCGTCGCCTGGACGGAACCCCGGATAGATGCCGCCGCGGCGGGAATGGCAGGGGGCACACGTGTCCAGTTGAGCTTTCGGATTGCCCTTCAGCCGCGCCAACCCGTAGCCCTGTTTGCGATCCCAGAAGAACCGCCGCTGTTGCGCGATCTGAACGTGCAAACTGGCCGGACCGTGACAGGCCTCGCAACTGACGTTGATTTCCGAGAACGTCGTGTGATACGTCCGGGTCGCCACGTCGAAGTTCTTCTGTAGGTTCGTCGAGTGGCAATCCGCGCACATGTTGTTCCAGCGTTGGGCCATGCCGGTCCAGTGCAGGTCGTCGTCCGGAGCCAGTTTCTGGTCGCGCACATCCGGTGGCGGCAGGTAGAACCAACGCTTGCGGAGCGTATCCCACGTAATCCGCAAGACCTGCAGTCGGGCGATTTCGTGTTCGGGCATGTTCGCCGGGCGGTCGAATTCGACCATGTAATTCTGCAGTGGTGTCACACCGAACACGTACTTGACCTCGAAGTCCGCCAGCTTGCCGTCCGGACCCTCGGTAGACACCCAGTACTTGCCGTCACGGCGAAACAAGCGAGACCGGATGCCGAAGTGCTCGAACTCGACGTCGTTAAAGTCGCCCAGCACCGTCTCCGGTGTCGCCCGATCCATGGCCCGATCGTGGTGCGAGCCCGTCCACAGCTCGCACTCTTTCTGGTGGCACTCGACGCAACTCTGCCGTCCGATGTACGTGGCCCGCGCGCCGTCCGGCAGGCAGGGCCACCAGTCGGCAAACACCAACCCGCCGCCCAGGACGAGCAGCAGGCCACCCGCCAGCAGCCAGCGACGACGCGGCCCGCCGGGCAGGGACGCTCGGTGTCCGGTGTCTGGGGCTTTCGGTCGGGCACGTGGATCAGACATGTTTCTCCTTAGGACGGGCGCATCAATAACTGTCGCAAGTATCGTAGTCGTCACGCTCCGCCGTGACGACCTGTCATCACGGCGGAGCGTGATGACTACATTGGGTTACAGGCAAGGGGTCGGGTGTTCAGAAATTCATTCTTTGCGGGCAAGGTGCTTTCCATGATCACAGTCGTTGATCCGCGAAAAATGAATTTCTGAACACCCGACCCCACACAGTTCCTCCAGGATAGCGATCAGCTCGCTCAAGATCACGGCCGTGGCGCCCCAGATGCGCTGGCCCTGGAATTCGATATGCGGGGCGAGACACGCGAAACCTCGGCGCGTCAGCAGGTGCGTGCCGCGGTGGGCGTGGTCGAGCAGGTGGGCGACGGGCAGCTCGAGCAAAGCCGCCACTTCGGCCGGGTTGGGCACGAAGCAGGGCCGCCGCGCCGCCACCGCCACGAACGGCTGAACCTGAAAATGACTGGTGTACAGGTAGATCGGAGACAAGCGGCCGAGCACCTGGACCGACTCGGTCGCGACGCCCAGTTCCTCGTGCAACTCGCGGAGTGCACAGTGCTCGTCGGTCTCCCCGGCATCGATTACCCCGCCGGGAAGACTAATCTGACCGGCATGATCCGCCATGTGGGTCGGACGCAAGATCAAAGGCAGCTGCCAGTGTCCCTGGTGAGGATAGAACACAGCGCAGACCGCCGCGGGCCTGGCTCCGCATAACGCTGGTGCACGGTAACGGCCATAGCCCAACTCCGGCACCAGTCGCTGCTGGGCCGAGGGCCAACGCCGCGAGGCGGTCAAGAGGCGGCTCAGCCGAGTCCGGAATTCGTCCCAGGGGAGTGGTTCCACGTCAACTACTCCGTCTGCGTTGTGACGCGGGGTGGGGCACCTGATATACCTCGTAGAACGCTTGCGGGTCATCGAACTGGTCCGGGTAGACACGGCGCAGCAGCAGGGGTCGCTGGCTCAGGTAGCGATCCAAGACGATGTACCGCGCGCCGTACTTCTCTGCCAATTCCAGCAGACGCTGCTCGCCGTGGGCCGCCAAGCCACCGGCCAAGACGAGCCGCGGGTAAACCTCTTGCTCGCGCTGCCACCAATCGACCAGAGCTCCGGCATCTTGCGGCATGTCCTTCCACGAACAGACCTCGCTACGTCCGGCGCGCCATTTGAATGTCTGCTGCGAGCGGGGCGTGATGCAGCGCGCCTCGGACTCGGTGTGCTCCGAGATCCACCAGCAGACGCGGCACCAGGCCACATAGGCCTGGCGAGTCATTCGGGCGTCGTCGTCCCAGGTCGGCAGGCCTTGCCGATCAGCGCCGGGCCGCAAGTCGTTCCGCCGTTCGAGATTGCCCATGATCAGGCTCGTGCCGACAGCCCCAATCGCCACGGCCGTCGCCCAACCAGCCAGCTTCGGACGCGAGTTCTGCCAACTCCGGACGAGAGCCACCAGCGCCAACGCGGCTCCCACGGGCAACATGACGTCGTTCAGCCGAAACCAGTAGTACCGCAGCAGGGCTGCCGCCAAATCCGAGTAATCCCGTAGCGACTGATCGATCACGATTCCCGCCAAGGCGATGGCCACGGCTCCGCCGACAAAGCCTCGCAGCGGCCGCTGGCCCAGCCTGCCGCGGCAGACCTGGCAGGGCGTGGCGAAACAGGCCGCCAGCCAGACCGCCAGCAGGAGCGCTTGCCGAGCCAGGCGATAGTGCGGAAACAGCCAGAATACCAAGTGATGCGATAAGCGGCCATACACGTAGATCTCGTTCGCCTCACAAGCCAGATCCGCACTCACGCCGCGGGTCAGGGCCAGTGCGGGAAGCAGGCCCAACAGGGCCAGCAGCAACCCGCACAGCATGGCCGGCGCCAGACGCGCCAAGGGCGGTCGCAATTGCCGGCAGGACAGCCACGCACAGCCGACCGCAACCGCCGACCAGCCCCCGACCAACACATGGAACGCGCTGGCCAGCCCGATCCAAATCCAGACCGCCGACCAGCGTTGACGCAACAGGGATTCCAAGGCCAGGAACACACAGACGTAGGCGAAACCCTTGGCCTCGACGCCCCCCACCACCCATTCCCCGGCCATCTGACAATGCTCGTTGAACAACAAGCACAGGGCGGCTGAAAGCACCGCGACCAACCGCTCAGGCACAACCGCGAAACTCAGCCGCCGCCAGGACCAGGCCAACAAGCCCCAGGTCAAGCACCGGCCGAGCCAGGCCACGACCGGCAGGGGAAACAGCAGCGTCAACCAGCCGAAGGTCCAGTCGAAGACCAGGTGGGCATCCGCCGACCCTAAGAAAGCATCACCGGGGCACCAACTCGGGTTCCAGTAGTGCTTGGCCTTCGCCAAGTAATGGGCTTCGTTCACGTCCGGCGCCGGCCACCCCGCGAACAGGAAGAACAACAAGAAGATCAGCCCGATCTCGGCCAGGTTCCACAGCCGCGCTGCAGCAGTTTTGGTGATGGTGGTGGGCAAGCTCACGGCCTTCGGTCCTCGTTCCCAAACGCTCTCGAAAAGCTTCCCTCGCCCACGCTACCCGATACTCCGGACGACTGCCGAAAAACGGAACACTCCAGGACAGGACCTCTTGTGCGAACTCTCGTGCACATTAGAGCGTCTTGGAACTGGTTCGTCGACAGGAATAGCTCCTGACGCCCTGTCTGGGTCCGCTACTGGGAGTCGGGCTATGAGCCAGACTACAGTCTGAACGACATCAAGCCGGAGCTGACCCATGAATCCCGGTGATGTGGTGTTGGTTGCATGATTGGTCACTAATAGCGGTCCCCCCCGGCGTGTTCAGTTTGTCGGATTTTGCCTTGAATTGGTGTTTTCCCGAATGCCTGATTCTGTTCCATTCTGATTTGCTTCGCGGAGTGATTACGAAATCAAGGATGACCGAGTGGCCCCTGGGGCACCCCCGATCGTGATCCATAGGTTTTCGCCCCAAAGGGGCAGCCACATAGCAGCCCAGGGCAGAGCGGAGCGGCGTAGCCGCGTAGCGCCGCCCTGGGTTAGGAGAGAATTGAGAACACCAGCCCTGAAGGGGCGAAACAAGGGTTGGCCGCATCGGACTAACGATGCGTGCGGGATGAACCGATTTGTTTCGCCCTTTCAGGGCTACCGTGCTAAACCAAACCCGTACCCAGGGCGTCGCTCTGCGGCTGTCGCCGCGACGCTTTGCCGCTGGGCTGATTTGTTTTGCCCCTTTGGGGCGGAAGAGTAGTGGATCACGCCCGCCTCCGCCGGGAAGCCTTCCCTAGCCCCAAACGCGGAATAGAAACGGGATCGAATCAACTGGTCTTGACGGGTACAAACTGAACACGCCAGACGGGGTGTGGTTGCGGTATGCAGGCGTTGATCGTAACACTGCGAAATGCCGTCACTGCGAGTTGGTCCCGTCCGAGAAGCTCCCGACGTAAGTCGGTGGGAGTGTTCCCGCCCTGTGCCTAACCCGGAGCCCCAGATCCCACCAGCCCGAATCGTCGGCTGCCCCCCGCC
>JAPLNJ010000908.1 GCA_026692885.1 Planctomycetota bacterium
GTAGCATTCCCTCGTAGCATGGCTCTCCAGAGCCGTGCAGTTCGACTTTGACGAACGATACAGCTCACGACTTCTGCCCAGATCGAAACGTCAGGGCACGGCAGAGCGTATCCTACACGGCTCTGGAGAGCCATGCTACGACGGGGCGCTACGACGGGGCGATTCGATTGACCCTGTCCTGCGGATCGTGCACAATGACGCGGCGTTGAACTTCCGGCTCCACTCCGCCAGGAGCTCTCATGGAACTTATCCTACGCGATATCGCCCTGCCCTTGCGGCACCCGTTCACCATCGCTCACGGCACGACGACGGTCCAGGAAGGTCTGTTGGTCGAGTTGCAGGACGGCGGATTCAGCGGCTACGGCGAGGGCGCGCCGCTGCCGTACTACGGCGTGACCGCCGCGACTATCCGGCAGGCGCTGGAGGCCGCGCGCAGCCGGATCGAATCCGAGACCCTCGATGATCCGGCCGCCCTGTGGCAGCGACTGCTGCCGCTGTTGAACCAGCAGCGCTTCGCGCTCTGTGCCGTGGATCAGGCGGCACACGACCTGTGGGGCAAGCAACGCGGTCAGCCCGTCTACCGGCTGTGGGGACTCGACCTCCAGCGGATCCCGTTGAGCGACTATACGATCGGCATCGATACCGTCGAGAAGATGGTCCTGAAGATGCAGGAGTTCGACGGCTGGCCGATCTACAAAATCAAGCTCGGCACGCCCGACGACCTGACGATTATCCGCGAGTTGCGGCGGCATACGACGGCGGTCTTTCGGGTGGACGCCAATTGCGCCTGGACGGCAGAACAGACCATTGCCAATGCCGGGGAATTACAGACCTTGGGCGTGGAATTCATCGAGCAACCGCTACGAGTCGATGATTGGGATGGGATGCGGCGGGTGTTCGCCGAATCGGCGCTGCCGGTGATTGCCGACGAGAGCTGCCTGGTCGAGGAAGATGTCGACCGTTGCCAATCGTGCTTCCACGGCATCAACATCAAACTCACGAAATGCGGTGGGATGACGCCGGCCCGGCGCATGCTTGACCGGGCCCGTGCACTGGGCCTGAAAGTGATGCTCGGCTGTATGACGGAATCGACGGTCGGGATCTCGGCGATCGCTCAGTTCCTGCCCCTGTTGGATTACGTGGATATGGACGGCGCGATGTTGCTCGCCCAAGACATCGCGACCGGCGTGCGGCTGGAATGCGGCCGAGCGATCTTCCCCGCGGAGAACGGTAACGGAGTGCGGCTCTTGTGAAGACCCTGATCGGCCCGGGGCCGCGACCCAAGTAGCATGGCTCTCCAGAGCCGTGCGTTAGCGACTCCGCCGTGGCGAGCCGCTCCCGATACGACCCGGCTCTGGAGAGCCAGGCTACGCCACCGGTCTACGGCACCTGCGCCGTATTGCCTGACCGGCGTTAACGGGTAGGATGATAGGAACAAAGCGTGCGTTGGGCGGCTCGGTTGGCTGTTTTCTGGAGAGAGATATCCCGTGACACACTTTTCGCAGCACTGGTTGATCCCTGTGGTCCTGGCCGGCTGGTTCGGTGTCGCAGACAGGGCGCTGGCCAGCCACGGCGTCAACGACGATGGCAAGTTCTTCTCGGCCGATGCCGTCGCACGGGCTTCGCAGAAGATCAAAGATCTCTACCGCGACTACCAAAAGGACCTGCTGATCGATACCGTGCCGTTAATCCCTCCCTCGCTGAAGGCGGAATACGATAAAGAGGGGAAGAAGAAGTTCTTCCAAAGTTGGTCGCGCAAGCGGGCGGGCGATGTCAAGGTCAAGGGCATCTACATCCTAATTTGCCGGCAGCCGGGCCACTTGCAGATTGAGGTCGATGAGACAACACGCGACCGCGGTTTTCCGCTGGCGGAACGCAACCGGCTGATGCAAAAGCTGCTCCCACTACTGGATGAGAAAAAGTGCGACGCGGCCCTCCTGGAAGCGGTCGATGTGATCACCACGACACTGCGGTCCAATCTGGGCAAGCCGCGGGTGGAGGCGGGTGGAGCCGTGGCGCCGCCTGCTCCGCGGGCACCCGTCCGACCGGTCCAGGGTCTCCCGGTCATGGGCAATAAACCTCACACCGGCGGGTTTCCCCACGGCTGGATTTGCCTCGGAGTGGCCGGCGTGGCGATCGGGTTGGTCATCTTCGCCGTCCTGCGATCCTGCAGCAGCCGGCAGTTGGATGTATGACCGCTTCTTCCGCGGCGAGAGCTTGGCCGGGGGCCACCAGCCCAACACGTCGAACATGCCATCCGACCAAGCTTATCAGCAGCAGGATGCAGCCGGAGCGGGTAACTTCAGCGGCGACGATGGCGGCGGCGGCGATTTCGACGGCGGCGACGCAGGCGGAGGCTCTGGCGGGGGCGACTTCGGCAGCGACGGCGACGGTGGCGGAGGTTTCGACGGTGGCGGAGGTTTCGGCGGTGGCGATTTTGGGGGTGGTGACTTTGGCGGTGGTGGTGACTCCGGTGGTGGCGATTCTTGGTGAGGGTTTGAGATGAAAGACAAAGTATCCGACAAACACCGCGAGGCCGTTGAGCAGTTCAATCGCCAAGCCGGCCGAAACGACGGGGACCGCGTGGCAGAGAGTCTGGAGCAGGGACTCAACCTCGTGCGGAACCTGTTCTACGAGCGGATGCACTTCGATGTGGAGAAGATCATCGGGACGGATTCCATGTTCATCCCGCTGTCGGAGATGAAGACGTGTCTGCAGTGCAAGTCCGCAATCGATGTCTATCAGATCGTTGAATCCGCGTGGGCGGTGCGCCAGTTTGGTTTCCTGAGGTCAGGCGACGACTGGTACTTGCCGTGGCTCGAAGGCCAACGCCTCGCCGCGACGTTGGCCGATGAGACCACGGCCCGTCAGATCCAACGCTATCGATTGCAGACTCCCGACCAGCGTCGGCGCGAGTTGATGGACATTCTGCTGGACATGCTGCCCGAGTCCGGGCGCGCGCCGCTGGTGCTGTTCAGCCTGGTGCCCCTGTCCGTCCAGCTGGTAACCGCCCTGGCCTTCGGCGATCGCCCGCGGGGCGAGGCCGTGCGGAAACAACAGCAGGATGTGTTGCCCGCGCTGGCGGATTGTCGTGACTGCCACGGTGCCGTGCTGGTCAACGGCAAGCTGTGCAACACCTGCGGTAATCCGCTGTGGAAGTTCGCGTGGTTGACCAGCACGTAGCCGTGTTGACGGAAATCGGGCCTTGATCGTAATCTTGCGAAATGCTAGCAGCAGGGTGGCTGGTGGCTGAGCCTAGGCGAAGCCCCAGCAACAGTGGACTGGGGCTTCGCTTAGGCTCAGCCACCAGCCACCCACATGGTTGCCAGCAATCACCGTCTTACGATCAAGGCCGGGTTAGCCGAGTCCCTGCTTCTCCCACTTCTCGCGGATACGTTCCAGCTTGCGCTCGACGGTGCGGCGAACGCAACCCAATTGCTGGGCGATTTCGTCGTTGCTCCAACCTTCCAGCTTCAGACGCGCAATCTGGATCAAGCTCACCTCGCCCAGACATTCCAGGAACTGCTGCGTGTTCTCGACCAGCATGATCGCCAGTTCCGGGGAAGGCTCGCGGCCGAGCACCTCGCCGATGCCGTTGGCCATGTCCTGATCGTGGTCAACGCTTTGAAACGCCGATTCCCCGCGGACGCGGCCGCCGCCCCGCTTCTCCCGCATGGTGTGCCGTTGTTGACCGTAGATCTTGCGGGCCGTGATAGTCACCAATAACTTCCACAGGTCGTCGCGGCCCGCGACGTGCGCGAAGCGGCCTTCTTCCATGCCACGAAAGAAGGTGAACATGGCGGACAGCGCCACATCTTCTTCGTCGAAGGTGCGGTGGGGCAGATCGGTCAACTTCCGCCGTGCGAAGCGGACCAGCCGGGCAAAGTACTGTTGCCACAGCACCTGGGCCGCGGCTTCGTTACCGTCGCCGAGTTGGGAAATCCAGCGGGTGAGGTCGTCGGGATCGGGCACGGGAGACTCCGCCTGCGGCCTAGTCGCAGGCAACTACTGGGGCGGTTGCACGACTTCGAACGCCGCGCCTTTGACGCGCCGCAGTTCCTCGTGGAGATTGCCGATCCGTGGGTCGGGGGCGACCGAAATCGCCCAGTCGATGCCGTTGTCGGCCACGAACATGCCGTACTTCTTCAGCCCCTTCAGAATCGCCTGCACCTCGGGCGAGAAACCCGCAATGTCATAATCCGCTCGCAGTCGGATCCGCTCGCCCATACGCGGCAGGTTCTCGTCCTGCAACCGGCTGGCAAAGTGCGTGGCCGGAGCGACGTACGCCCGACGCGTCTTGACGACCGTGACCCGCAGCGCGTGCTCGACCAACCCGCGTTGCAGTTCGTCATACCGGACGACGGACGGGAAAATCGGCAGACCGGCAGCATCCGCCGAGGTCCAGCCGTCTGGCCGCAGTCGGTTCGTCTTCAGATCGAAGATGGAAGCCTGAGCGGCCTGCCAACCGTTGGCAGTCCGCTTGGCCTGATAGAATTCGTACAGCATCCGGTTCACCGGATCGACCACGATGCCGTGCCGGTCGCCGCCCTGGTTTCGCTTGTCGCATTGGACGTCGTCGAGCGTCAGACCTCGGGTGCCGGGCTCACGCTGATAGGCGACGGGCCAACCTTCGATCGGCAGGTTGTTGGGTACCGGGAACGGGCCGGGATCGGATTCCCCTGGGTAGTCCACAATCTTCACGGCGACCCGCTGCTGATCCGGCGGCACCAGGACAAAGCCCATGTCGGGGTTGTACCGGAGCGGCTTGTCGACGCCGATCGAGGCGAGGATGTTCTTCGAACGGGGATGCAGCGGCCATTGGCTGACGACCAGATTCCACGGATTGTCCGGCGGATAGACCTCCAACGCCGACAGGATCGCGTCGGCTTCCGGCGTGTCGAACATCACAGGCTTGGTGATCGGGGGCAGCGTGGCGGCACGGATGCGGGTCAAGCGAGCCGGATCGCTGTTCGCGGCAGAGGGTCGGGAGACGGATTCTCGCTTGCGTTTCGCCGTGCCCGCTGCTTGACCGGAAACCCGTTCCAACGCCTCCTGGCTCGCCGTGGGGGTGCCCGCCGCCAGGACGGCCACGACCACTAGACCCGCGATCCGACCGTGTCCGCTGAGAATCCTCATTGCCTCACCTTTGTGAAAAATGTCTCAATTGCAAATACCTTATGGAGTCCTAGGTTGCCCATGGAAACAAGAGCACGTGGATGGGGAGGGCGACGCTCCCGCGGAGCCGTGGGCCGTCCCTGACGGCCCGCTCCGGCTCGGCAGGAGCCTCGCCCTCCCAGCCTCGCCCTCCCATGCCATTGGCACCCTAGGACTCAGTAGCTGCACGAACGGCCAATCCTAGTCGCGCGCCGAATAGCGTGAATGGTTGGCCAGCGGAGAGGGGCTGTCAAGCAGCGGGCCCCGATCAGCATGTTGCGCAAAACGCTATCCAAGACCGTCCCGATCGGCCTGGAAAGGCCGACCTACGGGTAAGTTATTTCCTGCCGCTCGCCTGGGGCTTCGCTTAGGCTCAGACGCCAGCCACCCGGACGATTACTTTCACGCGCCCAGCCCAACTTTGCAGCACCCCGGCTCGGACCTACCGGTTCCGCCGACGGACATCGAAGTAGACCGCCGCCAAGATCACCGCGCCTTTGACGATCAACTGCAACGAGTAGTGGACTCCGGCCTGATTCAGACCCTTGTTCAGGATGCCGATGATGATCGCACCCAACAACGTGCCGTACATCGTCCCTTGGCCTCCGGTGAAGCTCGTGCCGCCGACCACGGCGGCCGCGATCGCATTGAGTTCGAAGCCCTCGCCCGACGACGCCTGGGCGGACATCAGCTGCGAGGTGTGGATCATCCCCGCGATCCCGGTCAGCAGCGAGCAGAGCACATAGACCAAGATCTCCGTGCGCACGACGGGAATCCCCGTGAACCGGGCGGCCTGGCGATTGCCCCCAATGGCATAGACCTGCTGTCCGAAACGGGTGCGGTGCAGCAGGATGGCCGTCAGCGCGAAGACCACGAGCATGATCAGCGCGGGAACCGGAACCTTCAGGATCGCCGGGATGTCACGCTGCAGAAACAGCGGGAACCCCAAGGCCTGGAAGACCGCTTCGTGATCGGGAATGCGCAGGGGTTGACCTTGGTTGAAACGGCGCGCCGCACCGCGGGCGATCAGCATCGTGGCCAGGGTGATGATGAAGGCCGGCATCCGGCTGGTCGCGGCCAGCACTCCGTTAAAGGTGCCGAACGCAGCGGCCACCCCCAGGCCCGCGAACACGGCCGTCAACGTCCACAACAGGTTCTGCGCGTCGCCCTGCCGGGCGGCCAACAGATAGACCGTCGTGGTGCCGACCAGGGCCAACAGGGCTCCCACCGACAGGTCGATACCGCCGATCAGAATGACCAGCGTCATGCCGAAGGCCAGGATGGCGTTCACCGAGATCTGCTGGGCCAAGTCGACCAAATTCGCCGGCCGTAGGAACTCCCGGAACCACAGCCCGAACACCAGCAACAACACCAGCATGACGGCCACTAGCGGCAAGATCCGTAGCGCTGTCCGCCGTCGCGGATGCCCCAGCGGCAATTCCAGAATCCGGAGGAAGAAGCCGGCCAGGCTCACCAGCACCGCGGACAACAGGGCCACATCCAGATAGGGCACGCCGACGGTGCACATCCCGATCAGTCCCAACGCCAGTGCGAGAACCGCTCCGACACTCACCAAAATCAAGCCGAGCTTCTGCATCAGGTCGCCTCGTGCGTAGTGGCTCCGGTAAGCAGCTGTCAAAGAACAAGTTCGTCGATTGCTCGTAGGACGGATTGGCACTTCGGCCCCGAAACGCGGGGCCGAAGTGCCAATCCGTCCCACCCGTAATTTGCTAGGCTATTCCTTGACAACCGGTAAGTTGTTGCATGACTCCTTCGGCCGAAAGTTCGGCAGCCGGTGTCACGCTGAGGATCCGGCCGTCGCGATACACCGCGATCCGGTGCGAAATGTGCAGCACTTCCTCCAGATCGGAGGAGATCACCAGCACCGCCATCCCGGCTTCCACCAGCTGGCCCAGGATTTGGAACATTTCCTCGCGAGCACCGACGTCGACGCCGCGGGTGGGTTCATCCAAGATGAGAATCTTGGGCGGATGCTCCATCCAGCGGCCGACCAGCACCTTCTGCTGATTGCCACCCGAGAGACTCTCGATCCCCTGTTCGGGACTCGCCAGCCGGATGGAGAAACCGTCGATCGCCCGTTCCACAATCTGTTGTCGCCGACTCCAACTCGGCAGGCAGCCGGTGATCCAGTCTCGCAGCCAAGGCAGCACCAGGTTAAAGGCCACCGACTGCGTCATCACCAGGCCCTGCTCCTTGCGGTCCTCCGGCACAAGCACCAGGCCCGCAGCCAGCGCGTCCCGCGGCCCGCGAATCCGCACCGGTCGCTCGTCCACCAGGATTTCGCCTCCGGTCAGCGGATCGATGCCGAACAACGCGCGGGCCAATTCGCTGCGGCCCGAGCCCACCAGTCCCGCCAGTCCCAACACTTCGCCGTAACGCAACTGCAAGCTGACGTTGTGGACCTGCGAGTTGCTCAACTGCCGCGCCTCCAGAGCCACCCGGCCGGCGCGACACACCGGCCGGTGAAAGTGGTCCACGATGTCGCGGCCCACCATCCAGCGGATCAACTCTTGCTGGCTGACGTTCGTCGCGGCTTGGGTGCCGATCGAGCGTCCATCGCGCAGCACCGTGATCCGATCGGCGAGCCGAACAATCTCTGCCAGACGGTGGGAGATGTAGATGATGCCGACGCCCTGTTGACGCAGACGCCCTAACGTGACGAACAGGGCCTCCGTTTCGGTTTCGGACAGCGACGAAGTCGGTTCATCCAGCACCAGGATCCTGGCTTGGCACGAGAGGGCCCGCGCGATTTCGACCAACTGCTGTTGCGCGACGCTCAACTCGGAGACGGCGCTGTCCACCGCTTGGATCTCCTGCAGGCCCAGGCGACTGACCAACGCCGCGGCCTCGTCGTGCATCTGCCTGCGCCGAAGCCAGCCACCCCGTGTCGGCTCGCGCCCCAGGTAGATGTTCTCCGCGATACTCAGGTTCGGCGCGAGCGACAGTTCCTGGTGAATGACGCGGATGCCGTAGCGATCCGCATCTTTCACGTTGCGGATCAGTGCCGGCTGGCCGTCGATCCAGAGAGTGCCGGTTTCCGGGATATGGATCCCGCCGAGCACTTTGATCAGCGTCGACTTGCCGGCGCCGTTTTCCCCCAACAACGCGTGGATCTCGCCACGGCGCAGTTCGAAGTCCACGTGCTCCAGCGCCGTGACCCCGCCAAAGCGTTTGGTCACGCCGCGGAGTTGTAACAGCGGTGCGTCGGTGCCCGTCGCGGAGACCATGGGTCCAGTTTCTCCATGCAAAACACCGTCGTCCACCTCCCCTCGCCCTGGTACTCCAGGGAGACGGGCCGGGAGTGAGGGGCACGTTCGGCCCCAGCCACCTCCAAGCATCGTTCACGGCTTGGCAGGCAGAAACGCGTCCGCATTCTCTTTCGTGATCAATTCCACGCGGACCTTGACGTCCTTCTCCACGGGTTGGCCGGCCAGGTGCTCGTAGGCTTTTTCGGCGGCGATGCGGCCGATCTCGCGCGGAAACTGCGCCGAGGTGGACAGCAGCTTACCGTCCTTGATCGCCCGGATCCCGTCCTGCGAACCGTCCACCGTGACCACGGTCACATCCTTGAGCTTGTTGGCCGACTCCAGGGCCGAGATGGCGCCCATCGCGCTGGGATCGTTGATCGGGAACACGGCGTTCAGATCGGCGTACCGGCCGAGCAAATCGACCATCACCGGGCGGGCGCCTTCGATCGTCCCCTGACCCTCCTGCACGTCGATGAGCTCCATGTCGGGATACTTCTGCAGCTCTTCCGTGAAGCCGGTGACGCGGTCGAGGCAGGCTTTGTTCACCGCCAGATGCAGAATCACGATCTTCGCCGGTCGCCGGGCCTTGGCCAGCGCCTGAGCGGCCAGTCGTCCCGCTTGGACGTTGTCCGAGGCCACCGTGCACACGGCCAAATCCGCATCTTTGGCCGGCGCGTCAATGACCAGGCACGGGATCCCCTTGTCCTTGGCCTGCAGCAGACTCCCCTTGATGCCTTCCCAGTTCACCGGATTGATGAAGATCACCGCCGCGTCCTGCAGGACCAGGTCGGAGATATCGTTACGCTGTTTCAGACTGTCGAACTGGGCGTCCAGCGTCACCAACCGATCACCATGTGACACGATCACCTCCTGGAGTCCCGCGTTCAGATCCACGAAGAACGGGTTATTCATGGTCTGGAATGTGACGCCGAACAGCCGGCCTTTCCCCTGGACCACCGGCTGGCCGCCGGTCCCGCCGCTCGGTTGACACCCGGCCGCTACGGTCAGCAGCAGAGCCACCGTTAACAACTTGAGTCGCATTGGCATGTCGCAGTCTCCTGGCATCGTGTATCCCCCAGCAAGATCATAACCGTCCGTGGGTCGACTCTGCCATCCGTGGGTGCCACAAAAACTCCGACGATCGCAAGATCGGTAGCGAAACCGTTCACTTCACCGTCAGCAGGTACTCGATCAAGTCCGCCGACTCCTGCTTGCTCACCTGTGTCTCCAGCTCCTCCGGCATGAGGGACAGGCCGGTATTGGTATACTGCCCGGGGGCAGCTTTGTCGTAGAATGGATTTCAATCCGTTCAGTAGACACCGTCCGGTAGGCGGGATTGCTCACGACACGAACGAAACCGTTCTCCGTGAGTGGGTCGGTAGCCCATGACGCTCGGCTGATACTAGAATTTCCACTTCAGGCCGTTGGTCGAGATGCTCTTGACCGACTTGTCGACGGCCACACGAGGACGACACGTTGAACGACGCCGGACAATGCCTGCTACCCATTCCGCCGCAGTCCGTGTCGCGACACGTGGCCGTCACAGGTTCCAGCGGCCTGCTCGGGTCGGCGCTGCACGCGCGGCTGACAGCGGTCGGACAGCGCGTGACACGCATCGTCCGCAGCCGCCCGGGAGCAGGCGATGTGCTCTGGGATCCGACGGCACCGTCATTCGACAGCACGAAGCTGGCGGGCGTCGCCGCGTTCGTCCATCTCGCGGGCGAGAACATCGCGACCCGACGCTGGACGCCCAGCGTCAAACGCCGCATTCGAGACAGCCGCGTGCTGGGCACTCAAATGCTCTGCGAGTTGTTGGCTCGCTGGCCATCGCCGCCGAAGGTGCTGGTCACCGCCTCGGCGATCGGTTTCTATGGAAATCGCGGGGACGCATGGCTGGATGAACAGAGTGAACCAGGAGACGGCTTTCTCGCCCAGGTCGCTGGCGAGTGGGAAGCGGCCACACAAGTTGCGCTCGACGCGGGGATGCGGGTTGTGTGCCTGCGATTCGGCGTGGTCCTCAGTCCCCGCGGCGGGGCACTCGCGAAGATGCTCCTACCGTTCAAGCTCGGGTTGGGCGGCCGAGTCGGCAGCGGCCGGCAATGGTGGAGTTGGATTTCCCTGGACGATGCGGTGGGAGCGATCTGCCACGTGATCGATGTCGAGTCCTTGTCCGGACCGGTCAACGCGGTCGCACCTCATCCAGTGACGAACGCCGAATTCACCCGCGTACTCGGTCGGGTCTTGCACCGTCCGGCGCGCCTGCCGATGCCGGCGGTGGCGGCTCGGCTGGCCTTGGGCGAGATGGCCGACCATCTGCTGCTGGCGAGCACGCGCGTCGTACCCCGGCGGCTGCTGCAGACGGGCTACGCGTTCCAGCACCCGACGCTGGCAGATGCCTTACAACACTGCTTGACGTGAATCCGTCGCAGGTGCCCTCTTTCTCGCGGTATCCCGCTTCGACCGCCGTAGGACGGACACAGACGCACGCAACTCACGCGGCCGCGGAACGCACCGCGCCGGTCAGCAACTGCCGGAGGGCCTGGCGCGGATCGTGCAGTCGGCCGTAGTCTTCGGAGAACTGCCGAGCGGTCTGACGATAGTGCGGATGGTGCTCTGTCATGTCCCGCAGCAGTTCCGGGATCTGCAGCGAATCGGCGGCGATCAGGCCGACGCTGCCGGCCGGACAACTACGTCCGGGCAGGGCGGTAGCCGACAGCAGACGCAGATTCAGGTCGGTGATCGTGAGGGGGGTGTCCTGATAGGCGTTCTCCCAGCGGATGCGGAGTCGGTGGACCTGCGCCCGCAAGTGGAACAAGGCCGGCACCGCGGCGTTCGACTCGCGCTGGCCCACGATCGTGGCGAAACGTCCGAGCGACTGACCCCGCCGATCCAACTGCTCACCTTCGAGTCGCAGGTAGCTGCCCGCGTTTTGCGGACCAACCCAGCGGAATGAAACCAAGGCCTCGGTCGCCTGATCCGGCACGCAGATTTCGGTGGTCAGACCGGCCGGCCCGCGGGCGAAGGTCGCCGCATGTCCCTCCGTCGCGACCGTCTCTGTCAGGCCGTAGTGACCCGCTCGATGTAGATCGCCCCCTGCCACCACGGCCAGCGTGGGCAAGCTCTGGGCCAGTTGATCGAGGTGGCGGTAGATGCTTTCGGCAATCTCCTCGGCGAGCCAACATCCGGCGGGAACGATCACCGGCACGCCGGAGCAGAGCATTTCCACCAGGATTCCGCTGCACCGGGTGTAATACCGATCGCTATCATAGAGAAACAGGCCGATATCAGCGGTCCGGACCAGCTCCGCATATTCATCCAGCGGCAGCGGATGCGGGACACGCAGGATCGGTGACGTGCACGACGCTCCTGCCAAGGTGGCCTCGCCGCCACCGAGAGGCAGGCCGGGAGCGGGGCCGGCGGGTGCCTCAGGCAGGCGGCCATCCGGCCCGGCCTGCACCAGCAGTTGCACGCGTCCTGGGGCAAAGTAGTCCGGCCACAATTCCCGTACGAGGTGTTCCAGCTGATGCTGGCCTTTCTCTTCGCGCACACCGCCCGCGCACACCGCGCGTAAGGGTCCTTGCTCCACGCCTCGTTCGGCGGCGGGGCGAAATGACGGATTTACGGGATACGGTAATAGCTCGAACTTGGCGACCCCCAGGCGGTTGTACTGGGCCGCGACCTGCGCCGTGGTGGAATAGAACCGGACGCGATAGTCCGGAACCGTACTGATCAATGTCGCAAAATGCTCGCGCATCGCCTCGATCCTGTCGGCCTGCCGAGCGTACTCAGGATCGCGTCCTTCCAGGAAGGGGAAATGGAATTGCAGGTGCCAGTCCACCTGGCGAGCAGCGGGACACGACTTCAGGAAATGCACCAGCCCAACCAGATCGAACTCGGATAGCGTGGAAGCAAACACGTGATCGCCAGGTGTCAGTCCGACCTGACGAAACAGGCTCGCGCAGGCTCGGCTAAAGTAGTTCAGACGCTTTCGTTGCCGCAAGCGATCCCGCCAGTTCAGGAGATTAACCCACAGCCGAGCTGGTCGCAGTCGCGTGCCCCCCGACGAGACTTCCGGCGTTTGCGGCACGGGAGGAAGAAAGGGATTGAGCGGCGGGTGGCTCGGGTCGATCGTCACCGAGTATTTCAGGTAGCTGCTATAGCGAAACAGAGGAAACACCTGCCAGTGCGCCGGCAGCCTGTGCCGTCCGTCAAATCCCCGGTAGGTTGCTAGCACAGGTTCGAAGCCCGCCGCCTCGGCCGCGCGCAGGAGATGGACGGCGTATTCGAAATGGTGCCCGCCCAAGTCTTTCAAGGAGTGATCGATCAGCACGAACCTGGGCATGGGTAAATCCTGGCACAAGGGCACAGCGAAGCCGTCAGGCACCTGCCGTGGGGAAGCGAAGCCAGCCTGTCGCAAGAACTTGCCGAGGGCGTAGCGATCATACATCCACCGGCAGTCCTGCTCGGGACGGCCGTCGATCCGAGAACACTCCCGGCGTCCCTTGGCGACGGGTTGTAACTGTAGTCAGGAAAGCCCTCTTTCCGCAAGATCAACCGCGCTGGGGGACTGGTCCGCCAGGGCGAGGCAAAGTTGGGGTTGACATGGGAAATTGGCACGATGGCGATGGCGAGAGCCTGTTTCGCTTCTTGCCCCGCAGGGGCGCACCTGACAGCGCGGGACAACGTCCTAATCGTGATCCCAGGTGTTCGCCCCGAGTTGGGGGCGCGTTCTGGCGAACGCAGCTACTCCAGACGGCCCAATTCACCTCCAAAAAATCCTTCACGGCGTTGCTTTGCGGGCCTCGTGGATTGCTTGGGACAGGGGTTCCAGGAATTGGCGCAGTTCGGCGGGGAGCGAAGCGGGGAGGGGCGGGAGTTGGCCGGCGGCGAGGTGGCGGAGGAAGGCGACGAAGTCGGGGAAGGGGGCGGGGAACTGATCGAGCGTGGCCAGATTCTCTTCCACGGCGGGAGCGAGTTCTTGCGGCTGGGCCTGACCGAAGCCGGCTTGGGCGCAGGCGATGGCCAGTTGCTGGAGGGCTTGCTGCATCTGGGCGGGCAGGCCCCCGCCGCCGCCGGCGCGGCGTTTGAGTTCGGCGCGCAGGTCATCGCGCTGCTTGGCCCACGCGGCGGCGGCGCGGGTGTCGCCGCGGGCCTGGGCGATCTTGGCGAGGACGTCGTAGGTCATCCAGGCTTCCTTGAGGCCGAGGGATTCGTGGATCTCGCGGGCGGCGTGGGCATGGCGCTCGGCGGCGTCGAGGTCGCCGAGGAGGAGGTGGATGATGGCGAGTTGGCCCCAGGAATTGGCTTCCGCGGGTTTGTCGTTGCGGGCTTGTTTGATCCGCAGGCCTTCCTCCACGGAGCGGCGGGCGGCCTCGAAGTATTGCCGGGCGGCTGGCTCGTCGCCCCGTTGGCAGGCGGCTTCGCCTTCCAGTTGGCAGACGATGCCGATGTTCTGCGCGGCTTGGCCGAGGCCGACCTGATTCTGCAATTGCTCGGCCAGCTCGCGGGATTTCACATACCAGGCCCGCGCCTCGGCCAGGCGGCTGGCGTTCTGTTCGGCCACGCCGAGGAGATTGTAGGTCCGCATCATCTCACCGGAATTGCCCGCCTCCTGAAAGCGTTGGAGCGCCTGCTGGTAGAGGCGGGTGGCGAGGTCGAGTTGGTTGCGATTATCGGCGAGGATGCCCTGATGCTGGAGGGCCAGTCCCACCAGTTCCATGTCCCCAGCCTTGTGGGCGGCGGCAAGGAACTGGTCGTAGCGGGCATCGGCCTCGTCGTAGCGACCCGCAGCCATGAGGATCTGAGCGCAGCGGCCGTGGGCGGCGGCGACTTCGCGGAGGTTGCCCAACGTTTCGGGAATTCGCTGCGATTTCTCCGCCACGGCCAGGGCTTCGTCGTGCTGGCCTGCGTTTCTCAGTGCATTGGCCAGATCGCCCATCGTGGCGAAGAGGTTGCCCAGTTCGGTCGTGGCTTTGGCGTGGTCGGGCGTGGCCAGCAGTTTTTCCCAAGGCCGGCCCCCGGCGCGTTCGACAAGCGCCTCACAAAGGCCAACGGCCTCCCGCAGGAACGGGATGGCTTCGGCGGCAGCGCCGCAAGCGTTCAGCACCTTGCCCAAGTCGCCCACCGCGAGAGCCAACTGAAATGCGGGATCGAACTCGGTGGTGTGGCGGAGGCGCTCGACGAGGGCCTGGAGCTTGGCCACCGCGCCTCGCGGATCGCCCTGGGTGAAGAGCGTCCAGGCGTGCTGCCGCTCGTAGGCGGCGGCTTCTTTCGTGAAGCCCGCTTGGGTCACCGCGTCCCGGAGCCACTGCACCCAGGCGTCGCGCTGGCGGAGGCGGCCGGACATTTCCAGATACTCGCGGAACGTGTGCCCCAGCGCCGCCGCGGCTTGGTACTGCTGGTCGGCCACGGCCCAGCGGACGGCGGTGCGGTAGTTGGCCTCCTCGCGGTCCAGAATCTCCAGGGCTGCACGCGGCTGCGAGCCTCGCAGCATCTTCTCCAGCATCAAGTAGACGGTAGCGTAGACGTCAATGAAACGCTCCCGCGTCTGGGGCTGTTCCGCCAGCCGGCTGTCGGCCGAGGCGATGGCCAGCGTGGGGTGGAAACGCAGGAAGGGGCGGTCGCCGATCTGGATCTCGTCCTCCGTCCGCAGCAGGGCGATCCCTTGCAGCTCGGTGCGGATGGAGTCCCAGGAAGAAGATGACTCGCGCAGAGGCGCAGAGACGCTGAGGAGGAGGTGTTCAAACACGCCGCCGCTGAACAGGCCGAGCCAGGGGAGCGCGGCGCGGGCCGCCGGGCTGAGGTGGCGGCGGGAGAACTCGAGCGAGGCGAGCAGCGATCGGTTGCGGCCCTCATCCGCCGTCTGCTGGAATTTTTCCAGCAGCTTGCCGAAGTCCGTTCGTATCGCCTCCGGCGTGAGGGTGCGCAGGTGCGGGCCAACCAGCTCCAGCGAGAGCGGATGATCGGCCAGATCGCGCAGCAACGGATCGAGTTTTTCCTTGGTCAACCGGGGATCGCCGAGCGACAGGCCATCGCGTTCCAGGATGCGATGCAGCAGCCACAGGCTGTCGGGCCGGGCCAGGCCGCGCAGTTCCATCCGCAGCGCGCCCGGCAGGCCGGTCTCGCCGGGGCGGCAGGTGACCAGCAGACAGCCTCGCCCCGGGCCGGCGGTCAGGTCGTGAAACAAATCGGCCAGTCGGCGGCGCTCCTCATCGGTGTACGGGCTGGCGTGTTCCAAAGTACGACGGCCCTCCGAGGCCGTCGAATCAGGTTCGGTGCCATCTTCCGACGGCCTCGGAGGGCCGTCGTACACATGGAACTGCGGCAAAGCGCTTTCGAAATTGTCCCAGACCAGCAGCACGTCGCGTTGCTGGAAGAACTCGATGGCCCGGCGGCGCTGCTCGGCGGCGGGACGCTGGTGGAATTTCGGCCCCTCGCAGTATTCGCCCAGCACGACGATCACGCGCTCGGCGCTGGCGAACCGCTCGAAGCTGATAAAGCACGCGCCGTCGCGGAACAAGCCGCTGCGCGTCCACCAGTCCGCGGCCTCGGTGGCCAGCGTGGTCTTGCCCATGCCACCCATCGCATGGAGCACGATGCCCCGATACCGGCGAAACAGCCGTTCCAGCTCGTACAGCTCCCTGGCCCGGCCCTGGAAGCCATATTGCGGCCCGCGCGGAAAGCCGCCCGGCTGGCCGCGCTCCGGCGGCGGCCGAAACCCGCGCCGGCGGCGGGCGTCCTCGGCATCCAGCGCACGCACGAAAGAGGCCATCCGCGCCAGGCCGTTGGCGTCCTCGGCGGGATCGAGCAGATCAATCCACAGCAAGTCGTGGAGGTGCTCCGGCAGGTCCACGTCCTCCAGACGCAGCGGGATGATGTGGGTGCGCTGCGGGTCGTGGCCGATGGCCGTCTTGATCTCCCAGTCCACCCATTTCGAGCTGAGCGCCGCCCGGGACGCGGCGACCACTGTGAACCGGCTCTGCCGGATGCCTTGTTCGCACTGCTGTTCGATCGTCCCCGGCAGCATTTCCCAGAGATCGAGCCAGACGCGCAGTCCGTGCTTGTCCGACAGCGAGCGGGCCAGTGCCTCGACTCGCTGTTTGTCGTTCTTGTTGTGGCTGAGGAAGACATCGAACTGCCGCACCGGCTGCTCCGGCACGGCGTCCCGCGGCAGCAGCGGTTCATCCAGCCCGCGTTGGTACAGGTGCGGCAGGAACCAGTCCTCCAAGGTGATGGTGCGGCCGCGCGGGCCGGATTCGATCCAGCGGGCGTTGGCCGAGACCAGCGCGCTGCGGCCCTGGGCCACCGCATGGCCGATCGTCGTGCCGCGGACCAGTTCACGGTAAAAGCGGTCGAGCAGGATCCGCGCCGCTTCGACGTGCACCGCGTGGCCCATGGACAGCACGCTGCCCACCCCCGCCTGAATCAGCCGGGGCGCGACCGACCGGAACACGGCGGTCTTCCCCACGGTAGCGCTGCGGCAGGCTTCCAGCACGACCAGCGGGATCTGGTATTGCGCCAGCAGCGTGCCCAGCCGATCGGCCCGGACGTAGTCGGTCTCCGATTCGCCGGAGCCATCGTCGGCCTTCTCGAAGCACAGCGCGCCGATCTGCGCCTCGGGCAGGAAATTGCCGTGGCCGTCGAAATGGACCAGGTGGTAAGGCTCGCCGGTGGCCTGCCCGTCGCGGAGCATTTCCTGCATGCGGGCCAGGGTGGGCGGTCGGCAGAAATCAATCCGCACGCTGGCCCCCAGCGGATCGAGCGCGGCCAACAGGGACTTGGTGGTCATCCGCGGGTCGATGAAGCCGGTGTCGCCGGGCCGGCTCACGATGTAGAGGATGCGGAGCGGGAGTTGGACCTCGCGCGGGAGGAGCGATTCCGGCGTCTCGAGCTGCCGGCGTACCGAGACGCGCTGGGCCAGGCTGCCGGCGTCATCGGCCAGCAGTTCCCAGGGCAGCCGCAGCACGGCGGACTGGTCCGTGGCGATGGTCAGCTCGCGCGGTTCCGAACTGTCGAGCAGTTGCCTGAGGAGGGCGCGGTTTTCGGGGGCCGCAAAGAGTGCCGCGTGCAGTCGGCGGCCCCACTGGTGCAGTTGCTGCTCGATGCCTGCGGCGCGTGTGACCGCTCCGCCGTCCGGCAGGTCCAGGTACTCTTCCAGATACCAGCGCAGGTTCTCGTAGTCGTCTTCCGCGAGGAACGGCGTGAAGTCGCCGTCCACGCCCAGGGCGTTTCCGGCCGCGTCGGTGAAGTGTACGCGAAAACGGTCGTCCGCGGACGGACTGAAGCGGACGCGGATTTCCTGCAACATGATTCCCGGCCTTTTCCGCCACTTCGGCTTGCTCGTTACCCGCTACCATGCCATGCCTGGCCCAGGTTAGCGGATTCTCGTCGAGTCTGCGAGTCGGGCCATGGTCGTTTCAGCCCGGACGACGGCGAGTCGTTTGTGAGAAGGGGGGGGGCGGGGGGGGCCTTGATCGGAACGTTGCGCCTCGTAACCGGAAGCGTCAGCGAGGAAGAGCGGCGTTTCCTCGCTGACGCTTCGGGTTACGATGATCCGCTGCTAGCACCAAACGGTTTTCGGGGTTGGCGGTGTCAAGAATGGGGTTTTACGGTTTCGCAGAGACGGACCGCCAGCTGGGGTCAGACGTACAGATTTCAGTTTTCGCGGTCGTGTGCCCAAGCCCATGAAAAGCCTTCTTTCCGCGAAAACTGAAATCTGTACGTCTGACCCCTTGTCTCACGCCCGTCTGGATGGATGCGGAGAAAGCTGTCGGTTGATGAGCGCCGCGGTCCACAGCGCTACTCAGCTGAACCAGGCCGTGACTTCGCAGGGGTCAGACTTGTTTCTTTCTCGTTCCGACGCTCTGCGTCGGAACGCAAGCCACGGACGCTCTGCGTCCTTGGGCAGACGACGCGGAGCGTCAAAACGATTGCGTTCCCACGCGGAGCATGGGAACGAGAGAACCCCAGCGAGTCCTGTGTCAGGCGGGCTATCCCATCGCAACGCGCACGGCGTCGAGGACCCTGGTCCGGGCTTCGTCCAGCGAGCCGGGGACGAAAGCGCCCGCGGCGGCTTTGTGGCCGCCACCGCCGAACTGTTGGGCCAGCCGGCTGCAATCGACGTGACAGCGACTGCGGAAACTGACCTTGAAGCCGCCCACCACTTGTTCGACCATGATTACCGCCATCTGCGTGCCGGCGATGGCCAAGCCCATGTTGATCGCGTCTTCGGTGTCGCTGGGCAGGGCTCCCGTTTGGGTGAAGTCCTCTTTCAATACGTACGTGTGGACCAACCGCCCGTCCTGTTCAGATTCGAACCGTCCCAGGACCACGCCACGTAAGCGGACTCGCCCCAGGGTGTCCTGCTCGTAAAGTTCGCGAAAGATCTCGTGCGGTCGCGCACCGGCCTCGACCAGCTGTGCGGCGGCACGATACGTACCCGCGTTCGTCGAACCGAACCGGAACCAGCCGGTGTCGGTGGCGATGGCCGCAAACAAGACCTTGGCGGTTGCTGCGGTCAACGGTACGCCCAGCTGCCCTGCCGCATCCAACACCAAACGGCCCGTCGCCTCCGCCTCGGTGTCCTTGAATAATTCGGCCTCCAGACCATCTTCGCTGACGTGATGGTCCAGCAGCACTTTCTTGGCCGTGGTCTTCCGTACGACTTCGGCCATCGGTCCCAACTGCACCCAGGCGCTGGTGTCCAGGATCATCAGCACGTCGACTTTCGGGAGCTTGCTCACGAAGATGTCTTCACCGATCGTCCGGATGCGATGCTGCGGGTCGAGAAACGCCAGGTTCGGCGGGGTGCGCATGCCATTGACGATCAACACGTCTTTGCCCAAATACTGCAGCAGGTCCGCCATCGCCAATTCACTGCCCAAACAATCGCAGTCCGGCCGGATGTGGCTGGTGAGCAGGAACCGTTGGTGGCTGCGAACGATCTTGACAAAGTGAGGCCAGTCGATGGTCATAGTTCTGATATCTCTCCAAGTCCTGGGATGGGGCTCGGGAGCGACCATTCGGGCCGCCTCCACATCCCGCTGCAATTGCTGTTTCAATTGATCCACCGAGTCAAAGGGCCGAATGTCGCGAAGTCGGGTCAAGAAGTCAACCTCAAGTGGCTGCCCGTACAGCCCGCCCTGAAATCCGATCAGATGGATCTCGAACTTCACTGCCCGCTCGCCAAACGTCGGATTCGGTCCGATGTTAATGGCCGCCGGCCACGAGCCCGAGGCCGCAATCGCTCGGCCGGCATACACACCGATACCCGGCAACAACGTGTCGACCGCCTCCAAGTTAGCGGTTGGGAAGCCGAGCGTCCCACCCCGGCGAGCACCGTGCGTCACCAAGCCGCGCACGCGATACGGCCGCGTCAGCAGGGCCTTCGCCGCCGCCACGTCACCGGCCCGCAGCCGTTCTCGCACGCGGCTGCTGGAGATCTCCGACCCCTCATGAATCAACGGCTGAACGATCTCCAGACGCACCCAGGAGTCCGTACAGTAGCGGGCCAGCAACGCGACGTCTCCGCGACGCTCCCGCCCGAAGCGAAAGTTGGCCCCTTCGACCATGGCGCGAGCTTCCAGTCGCTCGCGAATGATCCGGTCGAAGAAATCCTGCGGCGACAGAGCCAGCAAGCCGGGCTCGGTGCGGTAGGCCACCAACCAGTCCACGCCCCATTCCGCCAGGAGTTCGGCTTTGCGTTCGGTCCAGGTCAGCGGTGGCGGGGCGGCTTCCGGACGCAGCAAGCGGACGGGATGCGGATCGAAGGTGAACACGACCGCGGGCCCGCCGACGTCGTCGGCCAGAGCGCGCAAGCGATCGATCAGCAGCGCATGTCCGCGATGGACGCCGTCGAAATTACCGATGGCTACGGCACCACCGCGGGCCGCTTCGGGCAGTTCATCGAGAGTCGAAATCACGTTCACCTGGTTGTCACCGTCCCAAATGCCGCAGGGAGAAACCGGATCAAATCGCTGGCGACCAACGAGATCTGCCCCACCTGGTCTGCCGCCAAGTCGCCAGCCAAACCGTGCACGTGCACGCCCAATTGCGCGGCCTCGAACGGCGGCAGTCCCTGACCCAGCAGCGCCGTCACGACACCGGTCAGGACGTCGCCCGAGCCGCCGGTTGCCAGGCCGGGGTTCCCCGTCGTGTTGCACGTGCTCCGCTGGCCGTCCGTGATCAGCGTGCGATGCCCCTTGAGCACCACGATCACCCCGCACTCCTGGGCCAGCGCCACCGCCCGCTCACGGAGCGCCGGCGAGGACAGCGGCGACCGGGAATCGTCGATCAGACGTCGAAACTCGCCCACATGTGGGGTCAGGATCCGCGGCCCGCCCGGGGCAGCGAGTACTGGCCGTTGGCTCGCCAACGCCTGGAGCGCATCGGCGTCGAACACCACCGGCCGCGTCACCGTACGATAGAGCCACCCGACCAGTTCGTCCAACGCGGCCGAGCGTCCCAGGCCCGGCCCGCAGGCCAGACACGTGGAGACCTCCGCTAATTCCGCGATCCTCTCCCGCGCCGCCAGTGACAACCGGCCTTGCTCGTCGCACGGCAGCGGTACGGTCATGTAGGAGGGTTCGAACGCTGCGACCACGTCCAAGCAGGCGTCCGGCACGGCGAGCTTGACCAGCCCGGCACCGCTCCGCAGCGCGGCCATGCCAGCCAGGGCGATCGCGCCACTCATGCCCCGGGAACCGCCTACGAGCAAACACCGGCCGAAATCGCCCTTGTGGCTGTCGGACTTTCGCGGCGCCAACCGGGGAAGCGGCAGCGTCGGCAGGGAATCCACAGCGTCTGGCATCGGTGTCCTTCGACGTTACGGCACAATCACGGTGTATGGGACCACAGGACTCGGAGCGTAACGCACGGTGACCGGCGGAGGGGCCGCGAAGACCGGTGCGGCCGGAGCGTAGTAGGTCGTGACATTCGCCGGCGGGTAATAGGCGGCGGTCGCTGGCGGGTAGTAGGCGGCGGTCGCTGGCGGGTAGTAGGCGGTGGTCGCCGGCGGGTAGTAGGCGGTGGTCGCCGGCGGGTAGTAGGCGGTGGTCGCCGACGGGTAATAGGCGGTGGTCGCTGGCGGGTAGTAGGCTGTGGTCGCCGACGGGTAATACGGCGCGGGCGGGGCATAGTACACCGCAGCTGCGGCGGGAGGCGCGTAGTACGTGGTTACCGGAGCCATTGGGTAGACCGCCATGGGACGGTATACGGTGCGCAGGCCAAACAGCCCACGGGCTTGCGGGACATAGGCGACCGCCGGTGCCGCCGGATAGTACGCAACCACTGCCGGCACTTGAGCCTGGGCCAACCGCGGCGCCGGCAACAAGAGCACGCCGGCCACGACAAACAACAGACACCCGTAACTGCTGCGTCCTAACATGGAGATTCTCCCGAAAAAGGTGCGAACCTAGACGTGGCATCCCTAACGCCCGACTGGACCTCCGTGTCGCTCACTGGATCTGAGTCATCATAGCCGATGGGGTAGCCTGAGGGCTAGGACCAAACGTGTCTTTCCGTTCTCTCGTTCCCACGCTCCGCGTGGGAACGCAAGTGTTTTGACGCTCCGCGTCGTCTTCCCAAGGACGCAGAGCGTCCATGGCTTGCGTCCCGACGCGGAGCGTCGGCACGAGAAAAATTGAGGACTTGGACAACCGCAAGATGTTCACAGCCGTGCGTTCAAGGCTGCTTATCTTCCAGCCCGTAGCGGCCACGATATTCGGCAGCCGGATATTTACGTTCGTTCTTGACCATCTTGTCCCGCATGGCCTCGGTGATGTCAATGTCCAACTCATTCGCCAGGGCCAGCGCGTAGCACATCACATCCGCTAGTTCTTCGCTCACCGCCAGCAGTTTCTCGGCGTTGTCACCCACCGTCCGCGAGGCATCCGTCGTGATCCACTGGAAGTGTTCCATCAGCTCGGCGGCCTCGATCGCCAGCGACATGCTGAGGTTCTTGGGCGAGTGGAATTGGCGCCAGTCCCGGGCCTCCACGAAGCGGCGCACCATGTCGCGCAGTTCCGCGACGGTTGTCTTTTGATCGGCCATCGGTATATTTTCTCCTATGCCTTTGGATCTTGTGCAAACGGTCTGCGATCTGGTCAGTATTCCCAGCGTCAATCCTATGGGCCGCGAGGTCCGCGGGGAAGAATACTGCGAGCACCGTGTCACCGCGTACCTGCAGCGGTTGTTCGAACGGCTGGGATTGCCGTGGCAGCGTCTGCCGGTGGCACCGCTGCGCGACAATATCGTGGCCCGCCTGGACGGCGAGATACCGCCCGAACAAGGCGGGCCGATCTTGATGCTCGAAGCGCACCAGGACACGGTGCCGGTCGACGGCATGACGATTCCGCCGTGGACTCCGGAAGTCCGTGACGTGCGGGTTTTCGGGCGTGGAGCGTGCGACATCAAGGGCGGGATGGCCTGTCTCCTGACCGTGGTCTCGCGCCTGATCGAAGAACGTCCGCCAGGGTTGCCGACGATCGTCGTGGCCTGTGCGGTGAATGAAGAGTTTGGTGGCGGTGGCGCGCCGGACTTGGCGCAATGCTGGCAGCCCGGACGGGGTGCGCTGCTGCCGCGTGCCCCCGATGCCGCGATCGTCGCCGAGCCGACCGAATTGAACGTCGTGGTGGCACATAAAGGATCGCTCCGCTGGCGCTGTCACACGCTCGGCCGAGCCACGCACAGTTCACAGCCGCACTTGGGCGACAACGCCATCTACCGGATGGCCCGCGTGGTGACGGCCCTGGAGAAGTACGCGCGCGACGTGGTGCCGACGCTGGCCGAGCATCGCCTGGTCGGCCGGCCGACAATGAGCGTCGGCATGATTCACGGTGGCATCAGCGTCAACACCGTGCCCGACCGCTGCACCATTGAAATCGATCGGCGACTCGTGCCCGGGGAGGATCCGCAGGGTACGTTCGCGGAGGTTCAAGCCTGCTTGGCGGCCGAGTTGGGCGACGCGCGGGCGATCGAGCACGAAGCACCGTACCTCCAGATGCCGCCGCTGGCGGACGACCGGAACGGCGCCCTGGCGGCTGGCCTGAGCGCGGCGGTCCGCCGCTGCGGTGGTTCTGGTCAGTGCCTGGGCGTGCCCTACGGCACCGACGCTCCGGCGCTCGCCGAACACGGCATCCCCACCGTCGTGTTCGGTCCCGGTGCGCTGGCCCAAGCCCACACCGCGGACGAATGGGTGGCTGTCGAACAATTGCAGGCAGCCGCCGAGATCTTGTACCAATTCTGTCTGCGCTATGGGCGCACGTGGTAGGTCAGCCTTTCCAGGCTGACGTCAGGCTGGAAAGCCTGACCTACTTGGTTGCGGCCGAAGGCCGCCTCAGGCAGTTTCCGAGAAGTTCTCCCAACGCAGCCCGATCTTCCGCGCGGCGTAGCCGACCTCCTGTAGGTAATCGCCGTAGGCCATCATCCAGTGGGAATCGCGGGCTTCGGCCCGCAACTTTTTCCAGTCGCCCTGCAACTCGACGTCCTGCTGGCTGCGGCAGATGTCGAAGCAGGGATTGGCCTTCACGACCCCCCGGATGCCAATCCACCGACCGGTGGTGTACTCCGGATCAAGGCAGGTCACCTGCTGCCCGACGGGCATCTCGACTTTGGGGGCCGCCCCGAAGTCGGACTCGTAGTGGGTCATGATCCGTGCCGGTTCGTAGCGGTGACCGTCCATGCGCCGCGGAGAAGTGCAGTGGGCACACGTGACCAGCGCCTGGTGGGGGAACGTCGAGTTATGCAGGAACACCGGCTTGCCCGCGATGTAGTGCAGCAGGATGCCCGCCGGAATGATCACGAAATCCGATTCGCAGAACGCGAGCCAGCCTTCGTCGTTCAACCAACTCAGCGTCAGGCAGGCCGTGGTGTCGGACATCGGCATGATGGTACCCATGCACTGGTTGATCGTCAGAGCCGGCGCATGGTGCTCCCGCAGCCAGTCCTTGAAAATCTTGTACAGTACAAAACCGTTGGCGACGTACGACGGCTTGGTCTCCAGCTTGGTGCCGGGCAGGGCCAGGTAGCGCTCCGTCCATTGCTGTACCTGAGCCATGAGCCGCTCGTCCGCGCGCGCTGCTTTCAGCCGTTGGTCGAGTTCCGGGTAGCCGACCTCGACGATTTCCATCTGGTACTTTTCCTTGGCCACAGCCGGTGCGTGACCGTCCCATTTGCCGCCGGCCCCGCCGAGCGCGACGATCCGTTGGCCGACGAAATTCTTCAGGCCGTAGAGCGCCCGCAGCCGCCAGAGAACTTCCGCGAAGTCGTCGACCACGCAGTCGTCCAGCGTGACACCGCCGTGGTTGTGGGACGTCCGTTGTTGGACCTGCTCCGCCGTAGGCACCTGGACGTTGCGTGTGCCCAGGCATTCATACCAGTAATAGACCGGTCCCGACCGGTGCCGCACGAACACGATGGTGTCCCGCTGCGGCTGGTCGGCGCAACACGCGCGAAACAGCTCGATGCCGCCCGTGGCTGCGAACAGCAGCACCACGTCGAAGTCGCCCTGCTGGACCTTGGCGCCCGCTTCGCGCGAGGCGACCTTAATCAGGGGCAGCAGTTCCAGCGGGAAGTCCGCCTGCTCGGCAAGCTTCTTCAACTCGCCCTGAATGCGCTGCGACTCCTCCTCGGCCGCCGGCTCGCTGATAATACTGCTCCAGGAGCGCCAGGAGCTCTTCTCGCGTGGCGCGTAGCACGCGTACATCAGGATGGGCTGCACTCGCAAGGGCTTACCGGTCACGACCAGCGGCCGATCGGGGTCCCACGGTTCGGCGGGTTCACTCGCGGCGGCTAACGACGTGGACAGGCTCCACAGGCCGCTCGCCAGTCCGGCCGCGGCCAGTCCCGTAAACTCTCGACGGTTGAGACAACAACGACACATGGGAGGCTCCTTGTTTGGGCATTGTCTGGCGATTGGGTGGCCGCTGCCGTAGAGTCTACGCTTCGTCTACGCCCTCGCCAAGCAGCCTCGCCGGACGGTCTAGGTTTAGGGCGCACGCTCACCGAGGTTCTGGTACACCCACTGCGTCAAGGCAACCGAGAGTTGGCCCAGGAGAGGCATCGTACTCTTGTTAGCCAACTCAGGTGGGTCACGACGGACGGTGGAAAGAGCTGCAGTCCATTGCAGTACTGCATTGGAATGCTATAATTTCCAAAGGCTGATGGAGCTACCCGCCGCATGACTTGGATACACATTCTTTGGGACCATACGCTGGGCGGAAACGTCGAGCATATAGAAGAGCACGACCTGACTACCGACGATGTGGACTACGTTCTGGAAAACTGCGACTCGGCCGACGCCAGCGGGTCCAGCGGTCGGCCATGTGTTTTCGGCCACGTACCAGATGGCCGCCATATTGTCGTCATTTACGAAGAGGTCGACGACGAGACGGTAGTTCCGGTGACAGCCTATGAAGTCCCACGCCGTAAGCGAGGAGGACGCCGATGAGCCAGCCTCTGAAACATGTGAATCGCCGATTGACAGACGAAGAGCGTGCGCGGCACGCCAAGATTCGAGAAGCCGCCATGCAGGAGATCCCTCCCCAAGCGGGGTCAGGTCGAAAACCATCTCCTCCGGGCATTCCCTCGCAAATCCGTCAGGAGCGCGAAGCACGGGGGCTCACCTGGTACGCACTGGCCAAATTGGCCGGGATCCCCAACCAGGCGACGATCCGCGATATCGAACAGGGCAAGGACGTCAAACTCTCGAACCTGCAGTCTGTTGCCGATGTTCTGGGGCTCACCTTGGAGCTTATTAGAAAAGCGGGTTGACCGCAAGAAAGCAAACAGAGGGGCAGCCATGCGACCAGGGTGGCCTACGTACTGGTTCCTTGTGTTGATCGGCACGGCGACGTTGATTCCGCCGCTGCACGCCCAGGACGTGCCACCGCGGCCCGCCGTTGAATTCGTCAGCGGCGTGAACTGGCAAGCCCGGTTTCGCGGCGTCGACGTGGCCTCACTCCAGGCCACGCAGCCGCGGCTGATGCGCGGCTACGCCGCCCGCATCCAGGTGACGGATTCGGGCATCGTATTTCTAGCGACGCCGGACAGCGGGGACCGACCCGGCGAGACCGACGGACTGCGGACGACTTCGTGTTCCTGGTCATCGACGGCAGCCGGACTACAGCCTGGGCGCCTCGACAGCTGAAGTGGGCCAGTGGCTCCAAGCCCTGGGCGCCGCCGACGGCATCAATCTGGACGGCGGCGGTACGACGACGATGGTCTTGCGGGGCGAGAACGGCGTACCGCAGATTCTGAATCGCCCGATCCACGCCGGCATTCCCGGCCGCGAACGTGTCGCCGCCAGCCACCTGGGCGTCAAGGCCCAACCGCTGCCCCAGCCGGTTCCGGCCTCCGGGCGGCCGTAGCCCAATGCCACTTACTTTGCACTCGGACATGGTGAGCCGCAAGGCGCTAGCCGCGGGTTCTTGGGGCGAGAAGACGCGGCCAGGGTCAGTCGTTTAAATTTCAGTTTTTGCGGCGGCGAGACTCTCCACCCTCGTTGCCCAGAGGCCGCAAAAACTGAAATTTGAACGACTGACCCATGTCTGCGGGCGGAACAGAAGTGGAACATCCGGCTTTTGTTCCAGCTTGGCATGTCTGGTCCCCATCCGGGCTTGCCCCGAATGGTACGAGGTTAAGCCTAACCTCCGATCCCCACTGGGCTTGCCCCAGTGGACAAGAGGTTTGAAAACCAAGGCCGCGTACCGCAAACACACCCCGTCCCCTGCGCCGCATTCACCGCCGCCTGCGGCGGCGGTGAATGCGGCGAAGGGGATTAGAGGCGGTGGGGGCCGCTGTTAGTGACCAAACCCTTTTTCCACTGGGGCAAGCCCAGTGGGGAAAGTGGCTGATTGACAACGACTTATGCTTAACCTCTTACCATTCGGGCTTGCCCCGGTGGAATTG
>JAPLNJ010000909.1 GCA_026692885.1 Planctomycetota bacterium
GCCCCTTTGGGGCAACAACTTGTGGATCACGAGCAGGGGTGCCCCAGGGGCCACTCGGTCATCCTTGATTTCGTAATCGCTCCGCGAGGCAAACCAGAATGGAACAAAATCAGGCATTCGGGAAAACACCAATTCAACGCAAAATCAGACAAACTGAACACGCCAGGCCTGACCTGTCCGCCTTGATCTGAACGGTAACACGCCGGAGGCGTCGCCATGCCTGATTACGATCCACAGGAAATAGCTTACCCAACTCACTGTAGGATGGTCTTCCCAGACCGTCCCGATTGGCCCGGGAAGGCCGACCTGCGGGCAAATCATTTCCTGCCGCTCGCCTTACGATCCGCAGGACGGCCCCTGGACGGAAGCCGAGTGGGAGCGATCCGCGAACCGCGGAGCCGCGTCTCGTGGGACTGACGCTGGGCTGCGCCACCTAGCCTGCGGATGCCAAATGGCACTTCGGCGCCAAAACGGGTTGCATTTCATTAACGGTTGTGTATCTTGCTGATTCTGACTTTTGCCAGGCCAAGTCTGACTGCTGGAATGGGGAGCCTACCAGATGCGATTGATTCTGCTGGACGTTGCGACCGAAACGCGGTCGAATTTCTATCCCTTGACGCTCAGCCGGCCCATCTGGGACCTGCGCTGCGGCATGAGTTCGTTGGCCGACAAGCTGGTCGCCAAGGTCGGCGCCGGCGAGGTGGCCGGTTTTCTGCCGCCGTATCTGGCCGACGTTTATCGGGAACAGTCGGCTTGGCCCGTGAACGACGTGACGCAACTGACCGGCGATGACCTGCTGCTGGTCGACGCGCGGGTCAAGGCGCAGGCCTTCGACGTACCGCCTGTCGGGCCGAGTCAGGTGGCCTGGGCGGCCGACGGCCAATGCCTGTACGCCCGCATCGCGCGAGCAGACTTGGCCCGACTGGATACGTCTTCCCTGGAGACCCTGCTGGCGACCGCGCGCAACGTGCTGCCGCAGGTCACAACGGAAATCGCGACCTGGAACTACACCTGGGATCTCGTGCTGGCCAATCCCGCAGTCTTGGCCCAGGACTTCGTCGCGGCGGGGCGCCACGGCTGCGAAGGCACGCTCGAAGAATCGGTGGCCATTCGCGGCAGCCGTGCGGACGTGTACGTCGCGCCGGGTGCCCGTGTGCATCCGCTGGTGGTGATCGATGCCGAGCACGGCCCGGTATACATCGACGAAGGGGCGGAGATTCATCCGTTCACGCGGATCGAAGGCCCCTGCTACATCGGCAAGAAAAGCATCCTGCTGGGCGCCAAATGCCGGGAAGGGTCCTCGATCGGCCCCATGTGCCGTGTCGGTGGGGAGGTCGAGGAGTCCATCATCCACGGTTACTCCAACAAGTACCACGACGGGTTTCTCGGTCACGCGTACGTTGGCGAATGGGTCAACCTGGGCGCCCTGACGACGAACAGCGATCTGAAGAACGACTACAGCAATGTGACCATCACGCTGGACGGCAAGACGTGGATCGACACGGGTTCGACCAAAGTGGGTTCGCTGATCGGCGATCACACCAAGACGTCGATCGGTACGCTGTTGAACACGGGGGCCTACGTCGGGGCCATGACGTTGCTCGCGGGCACCGGCAAACCCCTGCCCAAATTCATCCCGTCGTTTGCCTGGTTCTTGGAAGGGGTGGTAACCAAGGGTTTCGGGAAACGTAAATTGTACGAAACCGCCAAAATCGCGATGGGCCGGCGGAAACGCGTATGGACGCCCGCCCAGGAAGCGATGTGGGACGAGATCTTTCGCCTTACCGCGGGTCCGCGGACGGAAGCCGTCGAAAAGGGACGCCGTACGCTCCGCAGTCAACATTCCTAGGAGATCGAAAGCATGGCCAGTGTTCTAGAGCGTGTCGTCGCAGTCGCCTCGCGAGTCCTCCAACTCGACCCGGCCCAGATCAAACCGGAGCATAGTTTTACCGCCGATTTGGGCGCCGAAAGCGTCCAGTCGATCGAGTTGGTCGCGATGTTCGAAGAGGAATTCGGCATCGAAATGGATGAAGATGCGGCGATGGCCGTGCAGACGGTCGGCACCGCGGCGGAGTTCATCGAGCAGGTCTGCAAACAACAGGGCGTCGTCGTCTAACCCGTACAGGAGAAGCCCCTTCATGTCCGACCAAAAAGTGCGTCCAGAACACCCCCTCGTCGATACCACGGAACCCAACCTGCTCGAAGCCACCTTCGACTACAATCTGCCGCCGAAGATCCGCTTCGATGGTCCTTTGGTGGAGGACATCGACGGGCAGCGGGTGGAGTTTGACCCGAACTCGGTCAAGTCGCGGGACATCTTCATCACCGATACGACCTTCCGGGACGGTCAGCAGGCCCGGCCGCCCTACACGATCGACCAGATGGTGCACTTGTATGGGCTGTTGGCCAAGTTGGGCGGCCCGCACGGCGTGATTCGCCAAACCGAGTTCTTTCTGTACACCAAGAACGATCGAGAAACGCTCGACCGCTGCCGGGAGCTGGGCCACCGGTACCCCGAGTGCACGGGCTGGATCCGCGCGGTCAAAGGCGACTTCCGCCTGGTCAAAGAAGCCGGGCTGAAAGAAACGGGCATGCTGACCAGTTGCTCGGACTACCACATCTTCAACAAACTGAAATTCAAGAGCCGCCAAGCCTGCCTCGACTCCTACTGCGAAGTGGTCGATGCCGCGTTTGAGGCGGGTGTGCGGCCGCGTTGTCACCTGGAGGACGCCACGCGAGCCGACTGGGACGGGTTCGTCCTGCCGTTTGTCGATCGGCTGGTGCGGATGAGCGAGCAGGTGCCGGAGGAGTTGTCGGCCAAGGTTCGCATCTGCGACACGATGGGCTTCGGTTTGCACTACCCGGGCGTCGAACTGCCGCGCAGCGTGCCGAAGATGATCTACAAGTTGAACCAGGAGTGCGGCGTGCCCAGAGCGCGTCTGGAGTGGCACGTTCACAACGACTTCCACCGCGTGCTGGCCAACGGCGCGACGGCCTGGTTGTACGGCTGCGACGCGCTCAACGGCACGCTCTTCGGCTTCGGCGAACGCACCGGCAACCCGCCCGTGGAAGGCGCGCTCATCGAATACATCTCGCTCAAACACGACCTCTGCGGCATCCGCACGGAAGTCATCACCGAGATCGCCGATTACATGCGTTCGATCGACTTCCCGATCCCCGATAACTATCCGTTTGTCGGGCGGCGATTCAACACGACCAGCGCCGGTATCCACGCGGGCGGCCTGCGTCAGGACGAGCGGATCTACAACATCTTCGACACGGCCCTGCTGTTGAATCGGCCGCCGCGAGTCGCCCTGACCGACAAGACCGGGGCCGACGGGATCGTGCACTGGATCAACGAGTTCTTCGGCCTCAAAGGCGACGAGCGGATCAATAAGATCAAGTGCCACAAGGTCGCCCGGTGGGTCCTGGATCAATACGAGGTCCAGGGCCGTCTGACCTCGATCAGCGACGAGGAACTGGAAGTCAAGGTGCAGGAACTGATGCCAGACTACTGGGAAAAGTACCGGCCCGGGCGCTGAGGCGAATGATTCGTCGTGTGCCGGCCGTGAGCACTTAGGACCGGCACATTTTCAAAGTGGTCATCACGCTCCGCGGTGATGACATGTCGTCACGGTGCAGCGTGACGACTACTTGGGTCCAACTACGATACTTCCGACAACTATTGATGCGCCGGTCCTTAGCATGACCAACCCGACGACTCACCCAGCAAAGTCGGCGTTGATCGTAACACTGCGAAATACCATCACTGCTTAGCTGGTCCCGTCCGAGAAGCTCCCGACGTAAATCGGTGAGAGCAGTCCCGCCAACTCCTAACACCGCGGCGCCTCACCGAGTTCTCCCGACTCGTCGGCATGCCGCCGCCTCCGGCGGCGGGCAGCCGACGAGTCGGGCCGGTCGGATAGGTGGCTCCGGGTTAGGCACAGGGCGGGAACACTCCCACCGACTTACGTCGGGAGCTTCTCGCAGGCGATCACGACACTGCTTGCATTTCGCGGTGTTATGATCAAGGCCCGCGCGCGGTATCCCTCGGAACCGTTCCTTGTCTCAGGTACGATCAATCGGACCATCAACGCTACGCTTGCTGGACCCTACTTGAACTCTTCACGGCTGGCGGAGCATTACCCGGCTGTCAGCCACCGAGCAACCTTCGCCTTGGGCGTGGACGATCAACGGATTGATGTCCAACTCCGAGATTTCCGGATGATTACAGACCAGCGAGGACAAACGGAGCAGGGTGTCGACGATCGCATTGATGTCCGAGGGGGGATTACCGCGGAAACCGTCCAAGACCTTGAAGGAGCGGATCTGGCGGACCATGCGTTCGGCCGAGATTTGCCACATCGGCGCCAGCCGGAAGGAGACGTCCTTGAGCACCTCGACCAGCGTGCCGCCCAAGCCGAACATCATCAGCGGACCGAACCGCGCATCACGGCTGGCCCCCAGAATTACTTCCACGCCTTTGCGGGCCATTTCCTCGATCAGAATGCCCTGAATCTCGGCTCCGGGGACGGCCTTGGCGACGTTCTGATGAATTTTGTTGTACGCCGCCCGGGCTTCGTCCGCACCGTGAATGTTCAGCAGGACCCCGCCCGCATCGTACTTGTGGACCACGTCGGCCGACATCACCTTCATCACCACCGGCGTGCCGAACGAGACGGCCGTTTTCGCCGCGTCATCGGCGCTGTGGACGATCTCGCTGCGCAACAGGGGCAGCCGGTAACATTCCAGCAGCGGCCGGCACTCGGCTTGCGTCAGATAACGCTTCTCGTGGCCGTCCAATGCTGCAGCGATGAGGCCTTGGGCTCGGTCGACATCCAGGTCGTTGAAGACGGTGATTTCACGGCGGGGAATTTCCTGTAGGGCGACCAGCCGTTCCGCAGCAGCCAAGCTGCGCACGGCGTCTTCGGGGAAGGCGTAGTTCGGAATCCCTGCCTTCCGCAGAATCGCCACGCCGGGGGCCACGTCCTTGGCACCCATGAACGCGCACACCACGGGTTTGTCGATGCCCTTCACGGCCTCCGGCACAACGGCCGCCGTCTCCTCGACGTCGGTCATCGATTGCGGCGTGAGGATCACCATGCCCATGTCGACGTTTTCATCTTCCAGCACGGTGCGAACCGCCGAACGGTAGCGGTCGGCCCGGGCATCTCCGATCACGTCGATCGGATTGTGGAGCGACGCGGTCGCGTGCAGCGAGCCCTTGAGCTTTTCGCGGGTCGCCGGGCTGAGTTCGGCCAACTGCAGTCCAAAGCGGACCGCCGCATCGGTGGCCATAATGCCGGGGCCCCCGGCGTTGGTGACGATTGCCACGCGATTGCCACGCGGCAGCGGCTGCGTGCAGTACAGCGCCGCCGAGTCAAACAATTCCGCGATCGTGTCCACCCGTTGCACGCCGCTCTGGATCAATAGCGCATCGTAGACCGAGTCGGAGCCAGCCAGCGAACCGGTATGGCTGCTGACCGCCTTGGCGCCCTCCGGCGTCCGGCCCGATTTGAGGCAGAGCATCGGTTTGTGCGTCTCCCAGAAGATCTTTCGCACCGTCTCGATAAAGCGGCGGCCGTCGGAGATGTCTTCCAGATACATGGCGATGACGTGGCTCTTGGGGTCATTGGCCAAGTATTCCAACAGGTCGATTTCATTGACGTCGGCTTTGTTGCCGAAGCTGATGAATTTACTGAACCCCATGTGCCGTTCTTCGGCATAGTCCAGCACCGAGGTACACAGCGCACCGCTTTGCGACAGGAAAGCCAAGTTGCCGGGCGCCGGCATCTTGCGGCCAAAGGCCGCGTTCATGCGGACGTTGGGGTCCGTGTTGATCACCCCCAGACAGTTGGGGCCGATCAAGGGAATACCGGCCGCTTGGACCTGCTCGCGGAGTTGGCTTTCGAGTTCCACGCCCTTGCCTCCGACCTCCTTGAACCCGGCGGAGATCACGACCATCGCCTTCACCTGCTTTTCGATCGCCTGGGCGACCACGTCCAGAATGCCGGCGGACGGCACGATCACGACGGCCAAATCGACCGGCCCGGGCACAACCTTCAGCGACGAGTAGCAGTGCACGCCGACAATGTTGCTGGCTTTGGGGTTGACCGGGTAGACCGAACCATTGAACTCGTTGAACAGCAGATTGCGGAAAATGTCGTTGCCCACCGTGCCCTGCCGCGTGGATGCACCGACGACAGCAATGGAGGACGGTTGGAAGATGGCGTCAAGTTTGGAAGCGGGTACCTTGTCGGACATGGGAACTCCTTCTCGGTTGTAGGGTGGAAACGTATCAGTGGCCACGACCGGGTCAGCCGGCGCGGCTAATTGCGCGAGCACCGCTCGCCGAAGCGACAGGCGAGGTTCCTCCAACGAGAACACCTCGGACGGCTTCCAGGAGCAAATCCTCATCGCAGGGAGAGAGGTCAGTTGGGCATCGGCTCGCCCCTTGCGTCGGGCAGCGGGCAGGGCCGTTGCCGACAGGTGGGACTTGGGATTGGCACTGCGGAGCCAATGGAATAGCCGAACAAAAGGACATCAGTATAGCGTTGTCAATCGCGTAGGGAAAGCCGCCATCCTCGGTGCCGCTCGCCTTAAATATCCGGCCGATTCCCGAATGGGCGCAACCGGTCGGTTATCCGAATGTAGCTGAATTCGCCAGAATTCAGGTCCTCGCCCCCGAGAAGCTCCCGACGTAAGTCGGTGGGAGTGTTCCCGCCCTGTACCTAACCCGGAGCCCCATATCTGACCAGCCGACGAGTCGGAAGAACTCGGTGAGGCGCCGCGGTGCTAGGAGTTGGCGGGACTGCTCTCACCGACTTACGTCGAGAGCTTCTCGGACGGGACCAGCTAGCAGTGACGGCATTTTGCAGTGTTACGATCAACGCCTGCAAGTTGGTGCTCGGTAACTGGTATCCGTCTGCCACATCGCTTATTCTGCTGGCTAAGTCACGGCCGAAAAATAGCTCCCTCGCCCCGGTACTCCGGGGAGAGGGTTGGGGTGAGGGGCCGAACAGCAAATGCCGAAGTTGTTCTTCGGCCGGTCCTAAGCGGGACCGTGACCAAGATTTGACAGCACTTTACTGGGAGGTTCGACCAATGACGCAGAACACCACAACCTTAGACAACCAGCGGCAAGCTGGGTTCAGCCGCCGTGGGTTCCTGGCCGGGACCGCGGCCATCGGGCTGACCATCATCCAACCGGAACGGGTGACCGGGACCCAAGCCAATGCGAAAATCAAGCTGGGCCTGGTCGGCTGCGGAGGCCGGGGCAACTGGATCGCCGATCTGTTCGTACAGCACGGGGGCTACGAGTTCGTCGGCACGGCCGACTACTTTGCGGATCGCGCGGCGGGGTCGGCGAACCGTTTGAAGGTGCCTGTCGCGCAGAGCTTCAGCGGACTGTCCGGCTACAAGCGGTTGTTGGACACGAAGCCGGATGCGATCGTGATCGAGAGCCCGCCGTACTTCCACCCGGAGCAGTCGCTGGCCGGCGTGAACGCCGGGTGCCATGTGTATTGTGCCAAGCCGACTGCCGTCGACGTGCCCGGCTGCCTGACGATCGCTGAGGCGGGCCGCCTGGGGACCGCGAAGCAACGTTGTGTGCTGATCGATTTTCAAACGCGGGCCAACGAGTTCTATCGCGAGGCGATCCGCTTGGTTCACGAGGGCGACATCGGCCCGGTGGTCTCGGCCGAGGCGGTCTACTACTGCGGCGGCACCTGGGGCGGGAACGAGACGCTGGCGGCCGATCCCCAGAACCCGGAGCACCGACTGCGGGCCTGGGGTCTGGACCGCGTGTTGTCCGGCGACGTGATCACCGAGCAGAATATTCACGCGCTCGACGTGGCCACCTGGGTCGTCAATCAGGATCCGGTCAAGGCCGTCGGCACCTGCGGCAAAAAAGGCCGGCAGGATGTGGGCACGTGCCACGATCACTTCGCCGTGATCTACACGTTCCCGAACGACGTGGTCGTCAGCTTCGCCTCGAAGCAATACGGCACGGGGTACGACGACATCGGTTGCCGCGCTTACGGCCCCAAGGGGACTTTCGACAGCCACTACTTCGGCCTCGTGCGGAACATTGGCGAGAAGTCTTACAAGGGCGGGAAACTCGGCAACCTGTACACGGAGGGCGCGGTCCAGAATATCGCCGATTTCCACGCCAACATCACCAAGGGAAACCACGCGAACGCGACGGTCGCTCCCAGCGTGCGCAGCAATCTGACTACGATCCTGGGCCGTCTGGCCGCTTACAAGAAAGCCGAGGTGACCTGGGACGAGATGCTCAAGACGGCCGAGAAGCTGGAGTTCCCCACCGCGGGCTTGAAGAGCTAAGCGGCTGGCGAAGAAGCATTTCTGTCCGTACGGATGGCAAAGCCCGAGCACGGACAAGGAGCGGTGCAAAGTGACAGGGTCGGCCGGCTCGTCATCCGTGCTCTGGCTCTGCCATCCGTGCGGAATCCTTCTTCCCCCCGAGCAGAAAAGGGGGAGCTGTCTGGCGTGTTCAGTTTGTGCCCGTCAAGGCGAGCGGCAGGAAATAGCTTACCCAACTCAATGTAGGATGGTCTTCCCAGACCGTCCCGATTGGCCCGGAAAGGCCGACCTGCGGGTAATTTATTTCCTGCCGCGCGCCCAAGGCCAATTGATTTGATTCCGGTTCTATTCTGCGTTTGGGGCTGGGGAAGACTTCCCGGCGGAGGCCGGCGCGATCCGCTACTCTTCCGCCCCAAAGGGGCAAAACAAATCAGCCCAAAGCGTCGCGGCGGCAGCCGCCGAGCGACGCCCTGGGTAGAATGGTACGAGATTAAGCGTTGAGCTACTGGTTTCAGTCATGGATCATCCGTCCTCCCACCGCGGAGCTTGCCTCCGTGGAGGAGTGTTCAAAACCAGATTGGCGCTGCAACCCAGATACTTCGCCACCATGCGGCTGGCCCGCGTGGAACGGTGTTTCCCAAGGCTCTTCCAGGGAACATCGCCCCACGGAGGCGAGCTCCGTGGTGGCGTGGAGACATCGTTGGTTGACATTTCTGGTAGTGAACATCGCTCGACGGGCACAAACCCCGTCGTGGCGGGAAATCGCTCCTGCAGTCCTTAACCTCGTACCATTCCGCCCTGGGTAGCAACGCAGGCCGAAATAACTTCACGGATTCCCCAATGTGGTCATCACGCTCCGAGGCTGTGAAAGAATGTGCGAACACGATTCACGGTAGGGTGGGCCAAGTACTCGCGGCCCACCAATTCCAAGGAAATGGCCTTGCTTTCGATGGTGGGCCGCGAGTACTTGGCCCACCCTACGATTTCTTCACAGCCTCTCCGCGTGATGACTACATTATCTTCCGCACCGAGGACGCCCCGCCATTTCGTTCGTCCCACGAAACGGGAAGTTATTTCGGCACGCGTTGCTACGGGTTCAGGGTGCTGCGGGAAGCGGACGAAGTATTGCGAAGACCAAAG
>JAPLNJ010000910.1 GCA_026692885.1 Planctomycetota bacterium
CCGCAATGCTGGCGGGATTTCCGCAAGAGTCCGAATTGGGCAGCATCGATCTAAGGTCTAACCACACGATGATAGGAGATGAAGATATGACACTAAAAGATGCGACATCATACAACGCCTTGGTGACTCCGGAGCTGGAGAGCCGAAACAAGGAGGCAGCCCTGAGCGAAGAGGGTTTTCTGGAGCGGCTCCTGACCGACCCGAAGGGAACCTATCGCCACCGCTTCGGCGAGGAACTGCTGCCGGGCGAGGAGATCGAGGTCCTGGACCGGGAAGATGGCGGTAAGGTGCTCTATTTGCCCCGTTTTGATTGCGGCATGATCATTCATGATGCCAGGCCGGAAGGCGATGATGAGCTGACGGACGCGGAGTTGGAGATGGTGGCGGGTGGCATCAATTCCAGGTGTAACGGAACGTGCAATTTCAAGTAGTGTCACGTCGAGATCTGTGTAACGGGTTCAAGACTCACGGGTTGGGGCAGATTGAGTGCTAGGTCGGGGGGCGCGTCCGGCGAGAAAGGCGCCGCCTGCCAATGCCACGTCATGCGGCGGTCTCGCGACGTCGTGCGTTGCGCGAAGTCGAGCATCTGCTCCCAGCGTCGCTCAGCAGGTTCGCCCACTCCGCTTGACGAGCCTCCGTGGCTGAGGAAAAATCATCCAGCACACGCTGGGGTGAACCAATCACCGGTCCCCCTTCTTGCAGACGGATCTTCATGGCGGTCTCCTTCCCGTTGTGCGTGATATTCACAACATGGTCGGAGACCGCCTTTCCTGACAAGATCAACTAATCAACCTCGCCCTCGTCCAAGTGCTAGCACTGACACGGTTTGGGATCAGACCCGTACGGGAAGGGACTGTAAGTGATGGACGGTGCAAGGGTTGTCACGCCAACGGTTCCCCAGGGTGACGCCTGGGAATGTGGGGTGGCCGCTCTGGCCATTCTGATGGGCTATTACGGCTGTCATGTTCCTCTGGAGGAGTTGCGCCGCGCCACCGGGGTGTCCCGCCAGGGCAGCAACTTTCTCCAGATGCGCGACGCTGCCCGCCGCTACGGGCTGCGTGCCCGTGTCTTTCGCAAGTCTCCCGAGCATCTGGCCGAGGCAGGTTTTCCCTGCATCGTCCACATGAATTTCAACCACTTTGTGGTGGTCGAGGGGATGCGGAACGGGCGCGTCTTCCTGAACGATCAGGGCTGCGGCCCGCATGACATCTCTTGGGATGAATTCGACGAGGGGTTCACCGGCCTGGTGATGACGCTGGAGCCGGGGGAGGAAGCGGTGCTGCGCCGCCGTCCTCCCGCGCGCTGGCTGATATTGTGCCGTCAACTGCTTCCGGCCCGCCGAGCGCTGGTGGCGGCTGCACTGACGAGCATGGTTTACGGACTCGCCATTGCAGGCTTCGCCTGGTCGCTCGCCGCCCGCCTCGACGAAGCTGCCGGGCCGGGGAGTGACGCCATCTCGGCTGCCAGCCGCCTCCCCAGGCTCGGCCGAAAAATAACTCCCTCGCCCCGGTACTCCGGGGAGAGGGTTGGGGTGAGGGGCAACGCCGTTAAGGATTTTGGTAGCCGAATTCGCCAGAATTCGGGTGTTTGGCGAGAATCCCCGAAGTCTGGCGACTTCGGCTACGATGTACGTGCCGGTTTTTGCCCGCGTCAAAATCCTTCACGGCGTTGGGTGAGGGGGTTGATGGCAAATGACGAAGATATTCTTCGGCCGTACCCCAGTTCAGCCTTGGGCTCCGCATGGCCCACAGCGTGGGTTCTGTTGGCACTTCTCTCGCTCGTAGGGCGAGGATACTGTCTGGAAAAAGCAGGAGATGCTCTGGTGGCAGCACACGTTCCCCGTGCGCTGCACCAGATCTTCGGATTGCCTTCGGCCTACTTCACACTGCGGTTCCCCGACGGAGTGGCTGCCCACGCCACGGCGGGCCGTGACCTGGCCATCCTGGCAACGGGCCCATTGGGCACCACGCTGTTGGATATGGCAGCGGCGGGGATCGTCTTCGTGGCTCTCTGGTTGGCATCGCCCGTATTCGGCTTGGCAGCGTGCGGACTGATCGCTGTCTTCTTGACCGTTCTGTGGCGGCTCTATGGGCGCCGCGAGGGATCCTGGCGGCGCGTCCGCCACACGGGTGAGGAAGCTGTCGGGTTCTCTGCCGGGCGGTTGGCAAACATCGAGAGTGCAAAACTTGCCGGTCGCGACGCAGAGACGTTCTCCGGCATTGCCGGGATGCAGGCCAATAGCTTGAATGCGGCTCAACCGTGGTGGGGAAATCTGGCCTGTGCTTCCCTGGTCGCCTGGGCAGGGGTGGCCGTGGTACTGGTGATGGTCTTCACCTGGGTGGCGTCATCGACTTTGGGTCCCGCACTCAGCACGGGGCAGGCGGCCGCAGGGGTGCTGCTGCTGTCCGCGCTGGGCGTGTGGCTGCACGGGTTGATCAGGCAGGGAAGTGAACTCTCGCGTTTGCAGGATCTCGCCGTGGAACTCGATGAGTTGTATGCGCACGAGCCCGCGGGGACGGGTTTCGCCATCCGGGGACGAGAGGCCTTCGAGCCTGTCCCAGAAGCGACTTCAGCCTGTACGACGGCCCTCCGAGGCCGTCGGGAATCTTCGAATTCCCGGCCTCGACGGCCTCGGAGGGCCGTCGTACAGATGTCCTGCGACGGGCTCGTAGACGGACCTGACTCGCACCGGCGATCCGCCCCTGCGAATTCCTCCGTGCCCACGCCGCATGACGCGGTTCCCGGCACGGTGACTCTGGAGAACGTTCGCTTTGGCTACTCCACGTCGCAGCCCCCGTTGTTGGACGGGGCTTCTCTCTGGATCCAGCCGGGGCAACACGTGGGGCTGACCGGCGAGTCCGGCGTCGGGAAATCCACGCTGGCCCGCCTCGTGTGCGGCCTGCACGATCCCTGGGAGGGGAAGATATCGGTCACCGGCGAGTGCGCCTTTGTGGGAGGCTATCCGACTCTCTTTGAGGGAAGCGTGCGCGACAACGTGACGCTCTGGGACGCCCGTTTCAGCGAGGGCGAGGTGATTGCCGCGTTGCAGGATGCGTGTTTGTGGGATTGCGTGGTTTCACGCGACAAGGGCCTGGATGCCGGCGTGCGAGCTGACGGCTCGAACCTCAGCGGCGGCCAGCGCCGCCGCCTGATGATCGCGCGCGCTCTGGTGCATCGCCCCGGCCTGCTGGTCTTGGATGAGACGCTGGACAGTCTGGACGCCACGTTGGCTGAGGAGATCCTCGCCAGACTCCGCTGTCGGGGCTGCACGGTCCTTTTGGTCACGCGCCGCAATGCCACCCTGGCTGGCTGCGAAGCCGTGCACCGGGTGAATGCGGGGCGCGTCGTTCCCGAGGCACGGCCGGAAAACGTCTCCCTCGCCCCGGTATCCCGGGGAGAGGGCTGGGGTGAGGGGCCGAATGGCGAATGCCGAGGTCTTTCTTCGGCCGTGCCTGAGTCGGAAATCGAGTCGTCCGTGAACCCTAGCGCTCCGGCCTGTGGCGGTGCGCTGCCATCGGCCTCCGACGGCGCGCCGTTCCGGATGAGTGAGTGCCCACGGGAGGTGCTGAGCGTGCTCGCGGCCATTGCCCGTGTACTGCCGGGCGGTCGCATCACGGTTCCCGACCGGTTGATGATTGCCTCGCAGGTCGAGCCGGTGCGGGCTGCGGCGCAGCTCATGGGACTTTATTTGCGTCGCGTGCGATTGCGTCCTGCTGGTTGGTGGCGGGAAGATCATGGCCCCCTGATCGCCTTTCGAGGTGATCGCCCCGTCGCTTTGCTGCCTGCGCCCGGTTCGGGTTATCGCATTTTCGATCCGGTGCTCGGTCGTCCTGACTCGGTGGATGGAACGCGGGCTGCCGAGCTATCTCTGGATGCTTTCATGCCGTACCGACGGCAGACTGATCGGAAGACATCCTTGCTGCGTTTGTTGTGGCAAGCCTGGTGCGCGGCCAAGGGAGACGCCGCTCTGGCTATAGTCGGCATGGCGGCCTCCTGGTTGGTCTGGCTGGGACTCATGCTGCTGCCGCTGGTATCGTGGCGGGGAGCCGCTCCCACAGACCAGGCGTTCCTGGCCCTGCTGTCGGGCCTGGGGATTGTGGGCGGCGCTGGCGGGCTGGGACTGGCGGCAAGCGTGGCTTTGGTGCGCTGGCAGGGCCAGGCGCTGCTGACCATCCAGACAGCAGTCTGGGCACGCCTGCTGCGATTGCCTGTCGCCTTCTTCCGGTACGCCTCGCCTGCTCAATTGGCCGGATGGGCGGAGCAGACCGGAGAGCTTCTGAAGCACTCGGTCAGCGCTCCGGTGCGGATTCTGAGCGGAGCGACAGGCTGCATCGCCGGATTGGCGGTGCTGGCCTGCATGGATTTTTCTCTGGCGACGTGGGCTTGCGTGCTGCTCATCCCTGGCCTGCTCGTGCCACCCTTATGTGCCTGGAACGAAAGCCGCTTTACGCGGCAAGCATTCACTTGCGGCAGACGCAATGGGGCTCTCGCCCAGGGCCTGTTGAGGGATATTCTGAGCATGCGCATTCTCGGCACGCATCGCTTCGTCGGAGCACGCTGGGAGAGCGGATTTGCCGTGGAGTATAAGCTCCGGCGGTGCGCCCAGCGCTGGCGTCATGGTGCCGATATCGTTGCAGCGATTCATCCGGTGGCTGGTTTAGCGCTGTTCCTGGCCTGGTCTCCTGAAGTGAGCCGGGTGACGCTGGCCTGCTCCGGCTTTGTGTTTGTCTTCTGTACCGGTCTGGTCGAGAGTGTGGCCGGAGCCGTCGCAAAATGGATTCGTCTGCTTCCCACGGCCGAGCGGATGCGTCCGATCCTCGAAACGGAAACCGAGCGGCGCGAGGCGGATCGGGATATCGGGCCACTCGACGGTTGCCTGACGGCGACCGGCCTCTGTTTTACCTACCCCGACACGCACCTGCCCGCCCTCCGGGACGTATCGTTCCACGCCGCAGCGGGCGAAATCGTCGCCCTCACCGGACCCTCCGGCAGCGGGAAATCGACCCTCGTGCGTTTGCTGTTGGGATTCGAAGAGCCGGCTGCCGGTGAAATCCGTTACGGAGAGTACCGCCTGGACGAAATCGACCGCGAGGCGGCTCGTCGTTGGATGGACGCCGTCCTGCAGGACGAACTGCTCCCGGCGGCCACCATCCGCACACACATCGCCGGGCAGTCGCCCCACTCGCTCGATCAGGTATGGGAAGCAGCACGTCTGGCCTGCCTGGACCAAGATTTGACCCCCACGCCCCTGGAACTGCAACAACTGGCGTTCAGTGACAAGCTCTCGACGGGACAGGTGCAGCGCATTCAAATTGCCCGCGCTCTGCTGCATCGCCCGCGGATTCTCTTCTTGGACGAGACGACCAGCGGACTCGAGGCAGTGGCCCTGCAGGAAGTGCTGGCCCGCATCCGCGCCATGAGGACCACCTGTATCCTGGTGACGCACCGCCCGGATGTGATCGCCCTGGCGGATCGGGTCTATGTATTGCACGGCGGAAGCATGGTTGCCGAACACGGCACCCGTGCGGCTGCCGGATGGGTTCAGCCGGATTCCCCACAGGGACAACGCCCGGGAGGCCACACGGGGACAGACCAAGAAATGACAACCCGCGGGGAACCCACGGACCGGCCGAAGAATACTCTCCGCATTTGCCTCTCGGCCCCTCACCCCGCCCCTCTCCCCGGAGTACCTGGGCGAGGGAGTTATTTTTCGGCCGTGCCCAAGCAGCCCTTGTTTCGGCAGAAAGCCCTCGACCGTTTGCAGACGCCCGAGCTACTCGATCGGCTGGTGACCTTCCCGGTTTCAAAAAGTTGGCTGGCAATTGCGGCTGTGGGCTGGCTGGTGCTTTGCCTGCTTGCCTGGGTTCTCCTGACAGCAATGAGGTTGCCATGAATCCTGATCTGCTGAAACGCCTGGATGCGACGGAGGCGGTCCGGTTCACTTCGCTGACCCTGCTTCCCTGGCGTTCCCTGCCGGCCAAGGCGGCAAGGGAAGGACCGGTCATTGCCATCGGCCTCTCTTTGATCGGCCGACCCGTAGGTTTCGGACTGGCAGAACTCTGCCCCCCTCATGAGTGTGGCCACGTACGGTCAATTGCGGTTGTGCCAGCCTACCGGAGAAGGGGTGTCGGTGCGGCGTTGCTGGCGCGGCTGGAGAACGAGATTCTACGTCACGGTTATGCCAAAGCAAGCACGAGCTATCTGCCTCATGCCCCCTCGGCACCTGCTTTCGAGCGGATGCTGCACAACAGCGGCTGGGAATCGCCCAGGCCGGAGAAGGTGGTTTGCCGGCTGGACGGCGAAGGAGCTGTCAGACTGATGCAAACTCCCTGGTTCACGTGTCTTTCCCTGCCCGCGGCGTTCAGCGTCTTTCCCTGGGTGGAATTGAAGGATGAAGACAAACAGAGGCTACTGGCCGCTCACGAACGGGAACCCGTATGGGAGGAAGGACTGGATCCCTTCCGGGGCATCGGGAAGCCCGAACCTGTGAACAGCCTGGGACTGCTGTACCAAGGGGAGGTGGTCGGGTGGATGCTTACCGAGCGTCTTGCCCCGGGCCTATTGCGCTACACGAACCTCTTCGTGCGTCGGGAGCACCGCTCCGCCGGGCTCGGCATTGTCCTGCTGGCCGAAACCATCCGTCGGCAGTGGGAACATGAGGGGCATCTGGCGTGCCGTGGCGGTCTCTGGCAAACCCTCTGCAGCAACGCCCCCATGGTGAAGTTCATCCAACGCTACATGGCACCTTACCTGACCAAGATTGTGGAAACCTGTGAGTCCCGGAAGTCCCTGACGGGAAGCTGAGTGGGAAATCAAAGGCGCTGCGTCAAAATAACTTGATCCAATAGGAATTTGTAATGCTGGCGAGTCTGGGATGGTTGCGATGAAGGACGCCCTAATCTCTCACCCTAATCTTCCTCCGGCTGCATGGGAATGAAGGGAGAGATTAGGGGGAAAGATTAGGGTTCCGGCGCAGCCGGATAAGTTCACGATCTTGCTTGACGGCGGCCGAGCCGCAGGTTGGGACACTGTCCCGCTGCTGTGCACATCTTTGCAGCCAGCCAAAGGCTGGAAATACAAGCACGACGCGCAAGCGAGTGAGTCCGGGGTGGACCGGCAAGCGAAATCCAGACTCACTCGCTTGCGCGTCGTGCTTGTAAAATACCGGCCTCCGGCCCGTTTGAGGATGTGCACAGCAGTGGGACTCTGTCGCGACCCGGTCGGGACGGAGTCCCAACCTACGCGGGCCGGGGTTCGACGCGGCCCTCGGCCGTTCTGGCGATTCGCTCCACGGCGTCCGGGTGAGCCAACTCGTCGAGCGCCAAGCGTGCCAATTCGACCAACGGCCGGACGGGGGGGGCCGTAGTCGCTTGCGTGCGCAACTGCTGGTCCAGCCGCTGCAGGTTGTCCACGGCGGCGACGACCAGTCGGTGGAGCAAAATGACCGCCTCGTCACTCAGCGGCGGCATTCCCAGATAGGTTTCCAGCCGCGAGCCGGCGCGGTAGCGGGGGAAATCCTCCAACCCCAGAACTCCCAGCGCAGGTTTCCGTCACGCATGGCGAGCCTCGGGCTAGGACATCCGAATTTCGAAGCACGAAATCCAAGACAAACCCAACATCGGAATACTCAAATCCAGGCCTGCAGCTTTCGTTCCAAGTCTCGAAAGGATTCGTCCACTACCAATCCACCTCCGCCAGCAGGTCCCTCAGGGCCGACAGAGCGTACCGATACCGGGATGCGCTCGTGTTGGCCGAAACGCCCGTGATGCAACCGATCCCGGGGAATAGATAGACTGGTCTCGAAGACGAATCTGTCTCTGGGAGCTGAAAACTCGATCTTGGCGGCAAGCCCCCAGCCACGCGACGAAGCACCCGCTCGCCACATCAGAATCTTCGTCACGATGCTACCACAAACGCGCGAGCGGAAACAGCAGCCTCTGCCCCCTGGATTAAGTGGACCCGACTTTCCCACCTGCCCGTGCATCCTGTCCGCCCGGAAAGAAACGAGTTGCCGGTCGTCGCTACGAACGCCCCACCCACGAGCTTGCCTGGCAGGTGAGTCAGGTTGACGGGCTGAGATGCAGCCTTGCCGGTCTTGTCTCCCGCTTTCGCCGCCGGAGGCGGCTAAAGCGGGAGACGGAGGCAAAGTAGGTGGGCCGCGCGCCTTAGGACCGGCGCACCAATAAGTGTCGCAAGTATCGTAGTCGTCACGCTCCGCCGTGACGACATGTCATCACGGCGGAGCG
>JAPLNJ010000911.1 GCA_026692885.1 Planctomycetota bacterium
ACCTCCTTACGTGCAAAGTTCTGTTCTGACCCGGTGGTTAGCCTTTGGCCAGGCCGGATTGTCCGGCTGATTTGCAGCAGCTTATCTTGGCGCACTCATAATCGAGTTCTCCAAGAAAGATGATCATCTGGTGTTCCGGGAAACCCTGTGCAAGGGTCTTCCAGCACAATGATCTCAGCATGGGGCTGTCCCGCCTGGACCACCAGCTTGGCGACCGTCACCGGTAGCCGGAATCGGCGTCTGCCGGCGCTGCCAGGGTTCAGAAACAGAATCCCGCGATCCTGCGTCACGGCGGGCCGATGTGAATGGCCGGAAATCACGACGCGGAAGTTTGCCGCCACCGGGTCCAGATCCAGTTCGTTCACGTCGTGCAGCACGTACAGCAAGATGCCCCCGACTTCCACCACCTGCGTCTTAGGGAACCGACTGGCCCAGGCCTCCCCATCGACATTGCCGCGCACGGCGAACACGGGGGCGAGATCCTGTAGTGTCCCGATCACGTCGGGCGAACCAATATCGCCGGCGTGCACGAGCAGATCCGAACCCTGCAGCGCGACCAGGGCCTCCGGGCGTAACAGCCCGTGCGTATCTGAAATGACGCCGATGGTTTTCACTGGCCCTCCGCTTTCGCTCTTCACTGAACGGATTGAAATCCGTTCTACGACAAACCTACCCGCGGGCAGTATACTTCCTGGAATTCACCGCAACCTGCAGAGCGGCCGTAGCCGGTCCTAAGGCAGGCGGTCTGGTTGCAAGTTCCGGATGCAGAAGAGAGCACTCTGGGAACGAATGAAGATCCGGCCCTGGGAAATCGCGGGACTTGCCTCGCACGGCCCCTCTAGCGCGTTCCGGGCCAACTGCTTGAATTCTCGATCGGCCGCGATCACGGTCGTCGAACCATCCTTTGCCAGACAGTACAGCCGGCCTTCTGCCAGCACTGGGGAGGCTCCCTGCTTGCCGTCGAGGCGCTGTTGCCAGAGAACTTTGCCGGTCAGGGCATCCAGGCAGGTGGCCACGCCGGATTCCTTGATGCAAAATAGTAGCCCGTCAGCAACTACGAAGGACGAGATCAAGGGGACGTTGTCACGGGACTCCCAGGCGATGTGCGTCGCGGTCACCTCGCCGTGCCCATCCGGGCGGATGGCGCGAATCGTCGGTGCTCCGTACCCTGAAGACGTAAAGACGAGGCCCTGCCCGAACACCATCGACGGCACAACGCCTTCTCCGGGACTTCGGACAGTCCAGATCCGCTGGCCGGAATTCGGTTCAAAGCCCTGCACGACGTCGCCGGCGCCGCTGACTAGCTGCGGCTGGCCATTGACTTCCATGATGATCGGCGTCACATGGGCCTGCCGTGACAGTCCCCGTTTGGCTCGCCACTGCTCCTGCCCCGTGCGTTTGTCCAAGGCCACAATGAAGGCCCCCTCCCACGCAGTGAGGTAGCCGATATTGTTGACGTCTGCCGGGCCGTTGCCGTCCAGCGGCATGATCAGTAGGTCGCGGTAGAGGATCGGCGAGGCCGCCAGCCCATGCTTGCTGACGAACTGGCTGTCCCGCCAACTCCAGGCCACGTTGCCGTCGAAATCAATCGCCAAGATTCGGCCACCGTTGAAGGCGGCGTACACCAGCTTCCCGTCGGTCACTGGCGTGGGCGTCGCATGGGAGTTCTCCGCCAATTTGCGAGGCGGTTCCTGCCGGAACACTGCCTTGTCCCACACGGTCTTCCCGTGCTCGGCGTCGATACAGACCACGTGGCAGGATGTGCCGTCCGGCGTGGCCGTAGTCACGAACACACAGTCCTCCCAGACAACGGGCGACGACCATCCGACCCCCGGAACTTCGACTCGCCATGCTAGGTTCTCGGTTAGGCTCCAAGTCAGCGGCAGATTTTTCTCGGGTGAGCTGCCCTGGCCGGTCGGGCCGCGGAAACCGGGCCAGTTCTCGGCGGAGCAGGGCCAGACGATCAGGACGGAAATGATACCGATCCACGGCAGCGTCGATCGCGGGTAACACAGCGACTTCATCGCGTCCTCGTCGAGTAGGTACTGGTTCGTTACAGCTACGGCAAGATCATCGTGAATCACCCGAATTAGAGAACCGGCCCGTCGTCGCCCAGCATGACGCGGCGAATCAACTTGATCGGCGGAGCACCCTGCTTCAGGAATTCGTCGTGGAACTCGCGCAGACTGAATTTGTCCCCGCGCAGCTTCCGGTAGTCCTCGCGGAGTTTGAGGATGGCCAGCTTGCCCAGCGTGTACAGCAGGTAGCCCGGGCCGCGGGTGCCGCGTTGGACTTCCAGCGTGGCCGCCGTCCGCGTTTGGTAGCCCTCTCGGACGAAGAACTCGATGGCCTCTGCGTAGGTCGTCCGGCCGGTGTGCAGTTCGATGGCCACGATGGTCCGCGCGTTCCGCAGCAGGGCATCGTGCAGCTGCGCCAGACGCAACTGAGGGTCGCTGTGGCCGTAGCCCTCGTCCAGCAGCATTTGCTCGGCGTAGTGGGCCCAGCCCTCCACATTCGAGTCGCACGTGAACAGTTGGCGGACTTTCGACGGGGCTCGCTGTATCCACTGGAACTGCGTGTAGTGGCCAGGATAAGCCTCGTGAATCGAGAGGTTGACGAGTGCCGGCCGGCTGAACGACTGAAGATGCTCTTCGACTCGCGGCGCCGGCCAGCTCGGATCTGCCAGCGTCACAAAATAGTAGGTTTCTTTGGCCGTTGTCTCCAAAGGGCCGGGCGCATTGACGGAGGCCCACGAGCCAGTGCGTTTGTACGGCGGCGTCTCTCGGACCAGCGGCAACGCCAGCGAGGGGAGGGTGAGGATCTCCCGTGTCGTGATAAAGTGGCGCAGGTCTTCCAGACCGTTGCGGACTTCTTCCAGCAGTTTGTCCGGCGTCGGATGGTTCCGCGTCATCTCCGCCAGCACTTCGGTGGGAGTGCGCTGCGCATCGATTTTGGCGGCCGTCTGCTGGAATCGCTGCTGATTGGCCCGCAGATCCGCCGTGCCGATCTGCAGGAGACGGTCCAACGGAATGTCGAGCATGTCTGCATACAGGAGTTGCAGCCGGAGGTGCTCCGCGCCGAGGCGATAGTCGCCTTGCGAACGGCCCAGCAATTCGTCTTGCAAGAACCGCTGAAATTCGCTTAACGCCGCGAGCACGGCCTGATTGGCGACCTGGAACTCGGCCTGCAACTTGGCGTCCGATACCTCCCGGAACGCCTCCGGCACGTCATGCCGAAAGTAGCCGATGATTCCGGGCAGTTTCTCCAAGGCCAGTTCGGTGAAAATGCGCGGTGGGTTCTTCAGGTTCCGCCGGGCCGTCAGCAAGACTTCCGGAAGCTTCTGCTCCCGAGCGACCACCAGCCCGAGACGCTCGGCGGCGGGTGCGAAATTGCGGCTCAGTAGTAGAAAGACGCCATAGTTGATTTCCCGCAGGTAGACGTCCGGATCCTTTTCCCAGGCACGAATCCGTTCCAGTTCCAACAGTTGGGCGAGGATACGGTTGTTGACCAATTCGCGGTCGGCCGCCGCTCCGGGGCTCAAGGCCCGCGGGTCAAGTCCTGCAAAACGGACCGCGAATTTCTGAAGCACGGCCGTTTCGGCGGCGATCGCCGCGGGCGAATAATCCTCCAGCAGACCGTCATACCGATGCACCCCGGCCTCGGTCGCTGCGGTAGGGTGGTGTCGGAAGAAGGCATCCAAGTACTCGTCCACCAGCTGGTCGAAGCCCAGGGGCGGACGATCGCTCGTCAGGTCGGGTAACGCTGCTTTGGCCGTCAGCGTCACTCCCACCAAGTCCAGGGCCGCACGTCGACGGACCTGCCATTCCGGATCCCGCACTGCCTGTTCCGCGGCGAGAATCGCTTTGTCGGCATTCGGCCCGATCTGTTCGACGGCCACCGCCGACGCTTCACGGACGGCCGGGTGAGCATCTTCGACTGCCTTGGCCGGCGCGGATACGAACGCCTTGTCCCACTCGCAGGCACACAACAACGTCAGAACGACCAATACCTCGTAACGCTTCATGGCCTACCTCCACATGATTCAAAGGGGACTGGTTTGTTCAGCAAGCCGCGGGCCTGCCGCGCGCCGCAGATAGTCGCCACGCGGCTACCCTGGGCGATGCGACCTAAGTGCCCGCGCAGAAATAAATTGGTCAAATCCTGGTAGGACGGATTGGCGATCCGGCCGGGAAATACCGGCCGGATCGCCAATTCGTCCCACGGCCAATCGTTCAAGTCCTTCCTACGCGGCCACTAATCGCTTCACGTTACTCACGGCAGCGGCGGGCCTCCCCGTTGCTGCAGTTCCTGACGACGCCGCTGCCAAGTTGCGGCGTCGAGCCACTCCGCCACTTGGTTCTGGTCAAACTGCATCCCGGTGATCACTTGGACCCAAAGTCGGATACGCTCCGCGTCGCCTACTACTATACCCGGCAGACGCCACCGGCGCACGGTCTGGTCGTCTCCGCCCGACCACACGGTCTGGCCATCGGGGTCGCAGGCCACACTCCAAACCGTGCCCTGATGCTGCCACGCCGGACCGATGCAGGTTCCGGTCGCCGCATCCCATAAGCGGACGGATCCATCGCGGCATCCCGTCACCAGGGTCCGGCCATCGATACTGAAGGCCACCGCCCACACCGCACTGGCATGTCGCAGAGGCTTGCCGATGGGGGCGGCATCCGAAACCGTCCATAGCTGGGCGGTCTTGTCGGTACTGCCCGACAGAAGAAACTGACCATCCGGGCTGAAGGCCAAGGCGACCGCCCGGCTCTGATGCACCGAGCGGAGTCGGATGCCGCTCGGAAGCTGGCTCCAATCTCGCACGTTCTTCCACAACCGGAGCTTGTCTTCCCCGCTGGCGATCGCAAAGGTTTGTCCGTCCCGATTTCGGCCAAAAGCCACCGCCCACACCACCCCGTCTTGAGTCAACTTCTGTGGCGGGGTGACCGTCTGGTTCGTCGGCATGTCCCAGAGGCAAGCGACTCCCTTGTCGGCCGCATTGCCGCTGCCGGTGAGAATCTTCCGGCTGTCCGGGCTGACAGCCACGGTTCGCACCCGGAAGTCGTGGGGCAGAATCGTGGAGGCAGCTTGCGGGTTAGTGGGGTCCCAGACGCGAACGGTCCCGTCTGGGCTGGCCGTCAGCAGATGCTTGCCGTTCGGAGCGTAGGCCAGGGCCCAGATTTCGTCCGTGTGCCCTGAAAAGTGCGCCACTTCCTCGCCGTTGGCCAATTCGTAGACGCGCACCGTGCCGTCCGTCGTTCCGATGGCCAGCGTGCAGCCTTGGGGGCTGACGGCCAAGGCCATGACTTCGCTCGCCTGCGGGTAGTGACCATGTTCCGGCAGATCGACGAAAGCCTGCCACAGCCGGACCGCCGGTTCGCGGCTGACGGTCGCGATGGTTTGGCCTGGCGGGCTGAAGGCGACGGATACCACCGGCGCGGGATGCTCCAGAGGCGAACCGCTCGGTTCTCCCGTCAGGGTGTTCCAGCGCCGTGCGGTCCGATCGTGACTGCCGGTCAATACGCTCTGACCATCCGGGCTGAACGCCACCGCCCCGACGCGATCTTCGTGCTGCAGGTAGCCACCCGGTCGTGGCTGTCCTGTGGCGACGTCCCACAGCTGGGCTGTGAAGTCGGCGTTCCCGGTCACGACCGTCTTCCCGTCCGGGCTGAAGGCCACGGCCTCGATCTGCCACCGGCACTGGAGCGTGGCGAGATGCTCGCGCGTGCCGGAATTCCAGAGCTGGACGACGCCGGTGCCCTCCTGCTCGTTGCGGACCGCTGCAAGCAGGACCGCGCCGTCCGGCGGACTGAACTGCACCGACCACACCTCGCCGACTTGGGCACTCTGCGGCCCGAGTAGCGTGCCGATAGGTTCCAGCGTGGACGCATCCCACAACTGAACATGGCCTTTCGAACCGCCCGTCATAATGGTCTTGCTGTCCGGGTGGAAGGCCACCGCTTGCACGGGGCCTTCAGCCACCCCCTCGCGCAGCAGTTTCCCGTGGGTCGTTTCCCAACTTCGGATCCGACCGTCCTGGCTGACCGTTACCGCGGTTGCTCCATCAGGGCTGAAGGTGGCTGCCTGCACAGCGGCACCAGCCTTCCACGGATTCCCGACGGGAGCACCCGTGCTCGCATCCCAGAAGCAGCGCCGGCCATCCTTGGTGCAGGTCAGGACCAATTGGCTGCTGGGGCTGAAGATTGCGGCGAGCACCGGGCCTGAATGTTCCAACGGCGGTCCAATCGCGTCACCCGTGGCCACTTGCCACAAACGAACGCGCTGGTCGGGACCTACCGTGAGCACGGTCTCACCATGCGGGCTGAAGACCGCGGTCTGGGCGTCCGGCAACAGGGCATACGGCGAGCGGAGCTGGTTCCGCCAGGCCGCCAGATTGGCCCCAATGGCTCGTCGATAATCCGTGTCCTTCGGCGGCAGCAACTGCAGCGTGTAGGCCATCCACAACATGCCCGGGCCGATATCCGCCTGCTCGCACAGCGTGCGTCCTTGATTCAGGGCGAGACGAACCGCCAGGCGTTTGGCTTCCCGCTCGGCCTGCTCGGCGTTCTGTTGCTCCGTCACGGCAATCCGCTTGGCTTTCTGTTCATTCAGCCAGAAGGAAGTCACCAATCCGAAGGCGAGCAGAGTGACGACGAGGACAGTGCCGAGCGATCCCGCCACCGCCGGCCGGCGCCGCGCCCACTTGACCGTCCGCTCCCAGACACCACTCCGCCGCGCCAAAATGGGCTTGCTGGCCAGCCAGCGGTCCAGGTCGTCCGCCAACGACGTGGCCGAGGCGTAGCGTCGCGCGGGGCTCTTCTCCAGGCACTTCAGCGAGATTGTTTCCAGGTCCCGCGGTACCGCAGGGTTGAGCTGCCGTAGCGGCATCGGATCCTGCTCCAACACTTGCCGGAGCGTGTCGGTGGGGGTGGCGGCCTGGAATGGCGGATGCCCGGTCAGCAGCGCGTAGAGGACTGCCCCCAGGGCGTACACGTCTGCCAACGGACCGATCTGATCCGCGTGTCCCGCCGCTTGCTCCGGCGGCATGTAGCTGGGGGTGCCGATCACCTGGCCCGAGAGCGTCAGGTTGCTGTCGGACGCCACCCGCTTGGCCAGGCCGAAATCGGTCACCCGCGGCCGGCCGGTTCGGTCGAGCAGGATGTTGGCGGGCTTGAGGTCGCGGTGGATCACGCCTTGTTCGTGGGCGTACTGCACGGCCTGAGCTACTTCCCGAACCAATTCGGCGGCCAAGCGAGGTGGCAGAGGACCAAACGCCACGCGGGCGGCCAGACTGTCCCCCTCGACGTAACCCATCGAGAAGTAGTGCTGCCCCGCGTGCTGTCCCACTTCGTAGATCGGCACAATGCCGGGGTGATCCAGATTGGCCGCCGCCTCGGCCTCCACGTGAAACCGCTGGATCTCGGCCTCGGAGGCCAATTCCCCGGCACGGATCATCTTCAGGGCCACGATTCGCTGCAGACTCCGTTGCCGGGCTCGGTAGACCACGCCCATGCCGCCCCGCGCGATCTCCGCCAGCAGTTCGTAGTCGCCGAACTCGCGAACCGTACCAAGTGGTTCGCTTTCTCGTTCGTTTGATCCGGAGCCGGATACCCGCTTGCGGGTGGCGACGGCGGGCTCGGCATGGCCGGCCTGCATGATCTCGCCGAGCCCCGGCAGCGTCATCGTCTTCGCCAGCCAAGCCGGGTCTAGGGACGGGAACCGGCGGCTGTACGCCTGCTGCAGCGGATCTTCGCCGCTTCGTCGCCGGTAGTAGACATCCAGCGAGATCAGCTCGGGCGTCAGGACCTGACGCTCCGACTCCGGCGAGTCGCTCAGAAAATCCTCGATGCACGGGGGTTCGGCCGCCGAGTCGATCGCTTTCCAGGCGAGTTCGAAGCGATCGCAGGCTTGGTCAAGATGTCTCTGCCGCAACAGGTTCGGGTCGGACGGCGAGTCAGGAGACACACTCATGACGGACGCTCCTGTTCCCAGAGGTTGCGGATCAGTTTGAGTTTGCGTTCGATGGTCCGCGGAGCACAGTCGAATTTGGCGGCGATTTCCACGTTCGTGTAGCCCTCCATTTTCCACACCGCTACCGTGCGCAGTCCAGCATCGCCCAGTCGGTCCAGTAGCCGCTGAAACTCTTCTGCCACTTGCGCGGCGAATTCCGGGGTGGGTTCTGGGCCGATGACTTGGCTGAGAGCTACCTGCTCGGCGTCGGGAGTCCGCGGCGCGAGGGGCGGGCCACCGCGTTTCAGCCGTTGCGCATCACGCACCAGGCGGATGGCCTTGTGTGCCGTGATCACCACCAGCAACCGCCAAAGATCGTCCCGGTCGGTCAACTGGGGATATCTACCTGCCTCGACGCCGCGGCAGAAGCTGTGGAAGGCGCTCAACGCCACATCTTCTTCGTCCGCCACCCGCAACGTCCGTCCGGGCAACTTTTTGCGTGCCAGCCGCACCAAACGCTGGAAGTAACGCTCCCAGAGCGGCTGCGCCGCGAGCGGGTTACCGCGTTGAAACTCTTGGATCCAGTGTGTGACCGATGCGTCGGAGGACATCACTCGCCCCCTGCGGTAACCCATCCTGTTTCATGAAGAACGTCATTATACCGCAAGCCCCGCCCGTCCGCTGCCAGGCCGAGACAGATCCGTTCGGAGAGCGGCAGGTGTTGACCCGCTAATCCAGGGGCACCCTCAGACGATGATTTTGGCAGAAGGTCCCGATGGGCCAGTAGGGGGCGGACGCCCAAGGCCACTTACTTTGCACTCGGACATGGTGAGCCGCAAGGCGCTAGCCGCGGGTTCTTGGGCGAGTTCGACGGTGTGCCCGGCCGTCTCGGTTTCGTTGGGGAGGAAGCTCCCGACGACAGCTTGGGTCGGAAGCAGAGCAGTGTTACAATCGCTGGCGGAGGCGCGAGGCGCAGGAGGTGACGCATGACGGCAAGAATGCTTGACCAGCATCTTGAGTGTACACCCAGGGTTGTAGGATACCGGGGCGAGGGAGTTATCTTTCGGCAGTACCCAAGGAGTTCAAACCATGAGCAAGAACCTTAACCCCCTGATCATCCTCGTCTCTTGGTGGATGTTCCCCGGGCCTGCCGTGGCTGAAGAGCCGGTCGACATCGGCTCGCGGTTGGAGCCGCTGGTGGACCGGTGTCTGATCGACAAGCTGCAGGGCGACGCCGAGTTGCGGCTGCACAAACCGACGCCGCAAGAAGTCGTACTGGTGGCCGACAAACCCTGGGAAGGCAACACCAGCGCGTACTTCACCATCCTCCAGGACGGCGCGCGGTATCGCATGTACTATCGCGGCTCCCACTGGGACGAGCAGACCCGCCGGGCCACGCATCGCGAAGTGACTTGTTACGCGGAGAGCCAGGACGGGATTCACTGGATCAAGCCGAAACTGGGTCTGTTCGAATTCGACGGGTCGCAACAGAACAACATCGTCTGGGACGGTCTGGGCACGCACAACTTCACGCCGTTCTTGGATGCCAATCCGGCGTGCCCCGCCGAGGCGAAGTACAAAGCCCTGGCCGTCGGCGAGCGTCCGCACAAGCACGGTTTGTATGCGTTCCAGTCTCCGGACGGGATTCACTGGAAATTGATGCAGGCCGAACCGGTTGTCACCCAGGGCGCGTTCGACTCGCAAAACCTTGCCTTCTGGGACGCCTTCCGCGGACTGTACATCGACTACCAGCGGGGCTTCCGCGAAGGCGTGCGGGACATCATGCTAGCGACCTCCCAGGATTTCCTGCACTGGACCGAGCCGATGTTCCTCACCTACCCGGGTGCACCGAAAGAACATCTCTACACCAACGCCATCCGTCCGTACGATCGCGCCCCGCATATCTTGTTCGGCTTTCCCACCCGATTTCTCGCTAACCGCGAGGAGCAGGTCGAGCCCACGTTCATGACCAGCCGCGACGGCCGGACCTTCCAGCGCTGGACGGAGGCCCTGATCCCGTTGACCGCGCCCCAGGATCGCGAGGGCAATCGCAGCAACTACATGGCCTGGGGCTTGGTCCGCTTGCCCGGCGAGGAGCAGGAGTATTCCGTGTACGGGACCGAAGCCTACTACCGCGGTCCGGCCAGCCGACTGCGGCGGTTCACGTATCGGGTTGACGGTTTCGTGTCGGTGCACGCTGGCGACAAGGGTGGCGAACTGGTGACCAAGCCGCTACGGTTTCAGGGAAATCGACTGGTGCTGAATTACGCCACCACGGCAGACGGTGCGCTTCGCGTCGAGATTCAGGATCCGGCGGGCAAGGCCTTGGATGGCTTCCGCCTGACGGATTGTCCGCCCCTCCGTGGCGACGTCATGGAACACGCCGTCACCTGGGCTGGCGGCAGCGATGTCAGCCGCTGGGCCGGTAAGCCTGTTCGGCTGCGGTTCGAGCTGCGCCAAGCGGACTTATTCTCACTACGTTTCCAGGCGCCTTGAGCGTCTGGGGACTTGATCGTAAGGTTGCGCACTGCGGTCAGGGCTGGCCACGGTCCGGGTGGCTGGCGGCTGAGCCTAAGCGAAGCCCCAGTACCCGGCTTCTGGGGCATCGCTGCACTCTGCCCCAGCCACCCTTGACATCCTGCTGCTAGAGTTTTACGCAACATTCCGATCAAGGCCGACTCCCGGTACTCCCCGACTACCCAGCCTCCTCCTCCCCTGCCATTGCCAACCAAGGACTCCATCGGACCAGAACCAGACAGGAAGCCAAGGTCAGACGAAAGACCTTCCTGGGCACGCTCCTCTGGCTTAACGCGGGTGGTCCCTCCACCGAAGACCCGCACGGATGGACGACCAGGATCACGCGGGCGGCCCGCTCGACCCTACTATTTCAAACTACGCGGTAGCCGCCTCACGTGCATCCGCCCAGTTCGTCGCCTCACCAGCCGGGAGCCGGGCTGCCGGGCAGTGTCCGCGAGACAAGGTTGGTCTTCCAGCCCGATTATTGTAGAATGCCAGCGAAGTGAGTTGCAACCCGTCGTCTTCCCGGAGAAGAATCCATGATATCCGAAGAATCGAAGGCCGTGGCTGAAAAGGCACGGCAGATTTACGAGTCCCGGTTTCGTGGCGAACTGGAACCTGAACACGAAGGCAGGTATCTGTGTATCGAGCCAACCTCTGGCACATATTTCCTGGGAAATACATTTGACCAAGCCGTCAATGCGGCCGTCGACACATTTCCCGACCGGCTGACGCACACGTTACGGATTGGATACTCCGCCCCCCTTCACCTGGGAGTCTTGATTCAGTGAACGGCATCGTCGATGAATCTCTGAGGGCATTGCTCGATGTTTCTGTGGGAGCGTCGAAGGGCGGCGAAAGAAGATCATTGCGTGTGTGGATCGACACTGCCTTCAATGGCGGGCTAGTCATCCCGCGACCGTATGTTCAACACCTGGGATTGAAACAAGGGTCCACCGCAGCGGCAATTCTTGCGGACGGTCGCGCGACCGATCTGGAGACATTCACCTGCTATCTCGATTGGTTCGGCGAAACATTCAGGACGCAGGCTGTCGCGAACGATGGCCAGTTTCCACTGCTGGGGACAATGCTGCTGGCGGACAGGAAACTGACGATTGACTACAAGGCGAAGACTGTAACGCTGAACTAGTCGCGACGAACGACGGCGGTAACCGGGCCGCCGCCGAGAAGCCCTGATTTCAAAATCCGCGCGATCGGCGGCTCCGGTTCACCGCTTTGTTGCGAATCGTTCAATCGGGAGTCGATGTGCTTCGGTAGGCAACGATTGACCGTGCGCGATCAATCCCAAGCTCAGCCCCTGATTTGCGATACCATTCCGTGAGTCCCTCTCTTTCAATCGAGTCGGGTAAGTCTCGCAACCATTGTGGTGGGGAACCGTCTTTCTTCTCGGCATCGGTGGGAATCCAACCATCCACATCCGTTGGCGGAACCGCAGCGATCAACCGAATATCCCAGTCAGACGGACCAGGCACCATGCCACCATCGTTGTTTTGGTACGTCACGTCGTAATCGAGTTTTTCGTATTTGCGCCTGAAGGTGACATAGTGTTCGATGAATCGAACGCGGTCGGCGAGGACCGCATGTGCAGCACTCGTTTCTGCGACGGATGTCGGCCCGGATGGGGAGCAACCAGCCAACGCAAAGGCGATTAGCAGCGGAACGAGCAATTTTCCTACGGAGTTGTTCATCGCGACAAAGTCTCTTAGAGCCACAGTGATTAGGCCGCCCCGCCTATCCGGGTCAACCGGGACCGGGATAGGCCGACCGATCTGGGCCGCCTGACCTGGATCCGAATGTTCCCGATGGTTGCAGACAACCCCTGCGTGTCAAGCATGTTAGTGCGTAATCTCTTTCCGCACCCATTCTAGGCCAACACATCGTAATCTGTCATATTCACAGCAGTTTGCCAAGACCTTCGACAGGAGCGGATGACGGACATGAGCCAGCTGGAGACCACGGTTCGATTTTCTGCGGTTCGATTTTCTGCGGGCTGCCTTAAGTGCCTCATCCCGGCAGCTTTGACCCTGTTCCTGGGCACGCTGGTTGGGGCGGAGGGGCCGAGCAACTGGCCGCATTGGCGCGGGCCGCACGACAACGGCAGCACGGAAGCCGGCACCTATCCGGTGCACTGGAGCGGCACGACCAATCTCTTGTGGAAGGTGCCCCTGCCCGGCATCGGCTGTTCGACGCCCATCGTCTGGAACCGGCAGATATTCCTCACTTCACCGGTCGAGGGCCAGGACGCGCTGCTCGCCTTCGACTGGTCGGGAAAGCCGTTGTGGCAGAAGATTTTTGGCCCGGAACGGCCGGGTAAGCATCGCAATGGTTCCGGCTGCAATCCGTCGCCGACCACCGATGGCCAGAGTCTGTTCGTGGTCTTTAAGAGCGGCAACCTGGCGGCGTTGGACTTCGACGGCCAACTCCGCTGGCAGACGAATCTCGTGGAGCGGTATGGCCAGGACACTCTGTACTGGGACTACGGCACCTCGCCGGTCCTGACCGAGCAGGACGTGGTGGTGGCCCTGATGCACCACGGCAAATCCTATTTGGCGGCCTTCGGCAAGCGGACGGGCGAACTGCATTGGAAAGTGGCTCGCAACTACCAGACGCCGGAGGAAGGCGATCACAGTTACGCCACGCCCATCGTGATCCGGCAGCCAGGGCAGGAACTGCTGGTGGTCTGGGGCGGACAGCATCTGACAGCGCACGATGCGGCGGACGGGAAGGTCGTGTGGTCCTGTGGCGATTTCAATCCCGAGTCCAAAGCCAACTGGGTGGCGGTGGCCTCGTTTGTCATCGCGGGCGACATGGCCGTGGTGCCGTACGGGCGGGGAAACCGCCTGCACGGCATCCGGTTGGGCGGCAGTGGGGAGGTGACGGCCACGCACCGCATCTGGGTGCGGGAAGATACGGGTTCCTTTGTGCCGACGCCAGCCCAGCACCAGAACCGTGTGTACCTGTTGCGCGACCGGGGCGAAATTGAGTGCGTCGACCCGGCGACGGGCAAGACCTTGTGGTCCGGCTCACTGCCGAAGCAGAGTGCCAGCTACTATGCCTCGCCGACGGTGGCCGACGGCAAGCTCTACGCCGCGCGGGAAGACGGCGTGGTGTTTGTCGCCCGCATCGACGGCGAGTTTGCCGTCCTGGCAGAGAACGATCTGGGCGAGCGCATCATCGCCTCGCCGGTGCCGGTGTCGAATCGTCTGCTGCTGCGCGGCGAAAAACATCTGTTCTGCGTAGCCGCCGACTGAGTCTGGTCCCATACCGGAAAACACACGTTTGGCGGGGGCTGTCGCAAGCCGTTGAAGTTGCGAGTAGCCGAATTCGTGAGAATTCGGGGTGTTTCGCGGGGGTCAACGACCACCGTAGCCTCCGAATTCTCACGAATTCGGCTACTCCCCGTCGAAATTTGCCACTTCAAAGTCGCAAGCCGGCCCTATTTTGCTAGGATAGTGCGAAACACGGTCGAGCCGCAGCCAAAGTGGATCCCGTCTGCCGGACGGGACCTGGATCCAGTTCTTAGACGCGGTGACCACCCCAGGTCCCGTCCGGCAGACGGGACGACACGATGTGCGACCCAGTCGCACCTCACGCAACCTCAGACTCCAACAGGGAGGGCGAGTTGATGGATCCCGTCACGGAAACCCCGGCCAGTGCTCAGGAACCTAAGTGGCGACCAATATCGCGATTGCAGCGCCGCGTCCTGGGCGTGTTGGTCGAGAAAGCCAAGACCACGCCGGACACTTACCCCATGACCTTAAATGCGATCACCACCGGCTGCAACCAGAAGAATAATCGATCGCCACTGATGAACCTGAACTCAGACGACGTGGCCCAGGTACTCGACGAATTGCGAGAGATTGGCGCGGTAACCGAGGTGCAGGGTAGCAGTCGCGTGCCCAAGTATCGGCACCATATGTATGAGTGGTTGGGCGTCGAAAAGGTCGAACTGGCCGTCATGGCCGAACTGCTGCTCCGCGGCGAGCAGACCCTTGGGGAGCTCCGCGCCCGGGCCTCGCGGATGGAGCCGATTCCCGGCCTGGCCGAATTGCAGCCGATGTTGCAGTCGCTGCTCCAGAAGAAACTGGTGATCTCTCTCACGCCGCCGGGCCGGGGTCAGGTCGTGACGCACGCCTTGTACCAGCCGCAGGAATTGGATGCCGTGCGAGCACGGGTCCTGGCGGCCGGCCCCGCCGCGTTTGCGGCTGGGGACGACATCGCGGACGATTCCGCCGGACCCGCGAAGCCGCGCGTACCCAGTGCGTCGCGGGAAGCCTCGGACGCTTTGCGGGCTGAGTTGAACACTCTCCGCGAAGAGGTGTCGCAGCTTCGGCAGCGCGTGGAACAGATCGAACGTTTGGTTCAGTGATCTTCATCCGGCGCGGTACAGCCGCCGCCAACTTGTTTAACCGCGTGCGAGTGGAATCGCTACCATGCCGGAAACCTACCGGGTCCGTCTGGACAAAGAACATCACGTCTTCAGCGCCGCCCATTTCATCACCTTCGGCGAAAACGTCTGCGAGCGTCTGCACGGCCACAACTACCGCGTGACGGCCGAGGTCGAAGGCCCGCTGGACGAAAACCAGTATGTGGTCGACTTCATCGCCCTGCGGGACGCGCTGAAATTCGTCACCGAGCAACTCGATCACTTCATGCTCTTGCCGACCGAGCACCCGACGATCAAGGTCCACGCCGACGAGCGGGAAGTGCAGGTCACGTTCGAAGACCGCCGCTGGATCTTCCCCTGCTGCGACTGCGTCCTGCTGCCCCTTGCCAACACCACGGCCGAACTGCTGGCTCGCTGGATCGGCCAGCGGTTGCGGGAGGAATTGGTCCGGCGACTGGGCCTGCGCCCCCGACGGTTGCAGATCGCGGTCGACGAGGACAACGGCCAGTGGGGCCTGTGCGAATTGACGACTGAAGAACGGGTAGAATGAGCATCGCTCCGCTGTGGCCCCGGCTTTGCAGCTTGCCCAGGATCGGCTATTCTGACCTCGTACTTTGTCAAAGCTTGAGTTTAGGGTTGTGAGCGGCGAGGCACTAGCCGCCGGTTTCGAGCCACCGGCGGCTAGCGCCTTTCCGCTTACTTGGCGCGACCCTAATTCTTAACCTTGACAAAGCACTAGCGTGAAAGCGAGTTGCCCGTGAAAGAGAAGAATCATGGCCTGTGCCGCCTCGCCAATCGGCGAGACTTCTTGAGAACGGCCGCGGGCAACGCAGCCGCAGGCATCTCCGCTCCCTATTTCTTCACCGGCCTCGCCGCCGCGGCCCAGGATGCCAAGGCCACGGTGAAGAACGATCGACCGAACCTTGGCGCCATCGGCTGTGGCGGACAGGGGTCCACGATTGCGGGGCGTGCTCGCAAGTATGGCGAGATGGTGGCCGTTTGCGACGTGGACGAACAGCGAGCCGAGGCGGCGAAACAGAAACTCGGCGGAGGCAAAGTCGAGGTCTACGACGATTACCGGCGCGTGCTGGACCGCCAGGACATCAAGGTGGTCACGATCGGCACGCCGGACCATTGGCACGCCAAGATCGCGATCGAGGCTCTGCAGGCCGGCAAGGATGTGTATTGCGAGAAGCCGCTGACCCTGACCATCGACGAAGGCAAGTTGATCTGCCGTGCGGTCCGGCAGACGGGCCGCGTGTTTCAGGTTGGCACCCAGCAGCGCAGCCACGGTCTGTTTGCCCAGGCGGTCGCACTCTGCCGTGCTGGCCGGCTGGGCAAGATCGAACACCTGACCGTCGCTGTCGGCGGCGCGCCCCAGGGCGGACCGTTCCCCAAGGTCGACCCGCCCCAGGCTCTGAACTGGGATAGGTGGCTTGGTCAGGCACCGGCAGTGCCCTACCTTGAGCGCCGCTGCCACTACGAATTCCGCTGGTGGTACGAGTACTCCGGGGGCAAGCTGACGGACTGGGGCGCCCACCACGTGGACATCGCACACTGGGTCCTCGACGCCGCTGACACGGGGCCGGTTTCGTTCGAGGGGACGGCCGCGTTTCCCGTGCCTTACGAGCGGGGCTATGCCACGGTCGACAATTGTTACAATACGGCCCGCAAGTTTCGGATCGAAACGAAGTTCGCCGATGGTGCGGCGTTGATCATCACCGACCGCACGCCGGACTTCGATAACGGCGTGTTGATCGAGGGCACCGGCGGACGAATCTTTGTGAACCGTGGCAAGCTCACCGGCCCGCCGGTCGACGAGCTGAAAGAGAATCCTCTGCCGGAGGATGCGATCACCAAGGTGTATCAGGGCCAACAGCACGGCGACCACATGCGCAACTTCTTCGAGTGTATCAAAACGCGCGAGCAGCCCATCTCCGACGTCTTCTCGCATCACCGCGCTATGACGACCTGCCACCTGGCCAACCTCTGCATCCGTCTCGGTCGCCCGCTCAAGTGGGATCCCCACGCGGAACAGATCGTCGGCGATGAAGAGGCCAACGCCTGGCAGAAGCGAGAACAACGCCAGGGCTACGAGATCGTGGTGTAGGGTAGGGTAGGGTAGGGTAGGGTAGGGCCGTGTCATGGGTTACTGGCAAGACAAAGTGGTGTTGGTCACGGGCGGTTCCGCGGGACTAGGCCGGGCGATTGCGGCAGGTTTCGCTGCTGCCGGTGCAAAGCTCGTGCTGGCGGCATTGGGCACGCCTGAGTTACCCGAAACGGTCAGGCAGTTGCAGGCTGTCGGCGGCGAGGCCCTCGGCGTGCCGGCCGACATCACGCAGCAGGACCAGGTGGACGCCCTGCTGGCCCAGACGCTCGCCCGCTTCGGACGCTTGGACGTCTTGGTCAACTGCGCCGGCCGCTCGGCGCGTGGCGAAGTGCTGTCGACTCGGCCGGAAGATTTTCAGAAGCTGCTGGACCTGAATTTCTTCGCCCTGGTGCGGTGCACGTTGGCGGCCGCTCCGCACCTGATCGCGGCGAAAGGCCATGTGATCAATATCGGCTCGCTGGCCGCCAAGACCGCCTCGCGATACTTGGGCGCTTACCCCGTCAGCAAGTTTCCCGTGGCCGCCTATTCGCAGCAACTGCGCCACGAATTGAATCCGCAAGGCGTCCATGTGTTGCTCGTCTGTCCGGGGCCGTTGGCCCGCCAAGACGCGGGGCAGCGTTACGACGCGCAAGCGACTGGTCTGCCCGAGGCGGCCCGCCGTCCCGGTGGCGGCGTCAAGCTGAAAGGCATTCCGCCGGAGCGACTGGTCGCCAAAATCCTGCGCTACGGCGAACTGCGCAAGCCCGAACTGGTGATGCCCGCCCGTGCTCGGCTGCTATTCGCCATCGCGCAGCTGTCCCCGTCACTGGGCGACTGGATCATCGGCCGCCTGACCTAACGGCCGTCACACCCCAAGCGACACCGCGCCCTTGGGCAGATCGAAGCACACGACCACGCCGTTCGGCTCGCGTAACCAGGTGCCGCTCTGCAGGTCGCGCGCCTCGCGCACTTCGCGAAGCGGCAGCGGTTGGTCTCCGTGCGTCAGTTGCGGCACGCCAGCACCCGTCACGGCCATGCGAACGGTGAACAGGGGACAGGCAAACGGAGCGAAGAATTTCGCGGAGTTGCCGCTATGTTCGATCCGCGTCAGTTCCTTGGCGGTCCAGTACCGCGCCAGTTCGCTGCTCTTCATCCACAGTGTGCGGTCCCGATAGCGCTGCTCCAACGCGGTGATCACGCGCTGCACCTCCTGAAAGCCCGCTCGCGTGCCCTGGTTGTAGAGGCCCGGCCAATGACACAGCATGACGGCCGGCTCGCCGCGCTCGATCAGTTCCACCAGGCGGCCGCCGGTCGCGTCGCGATGGCAATAGCGTTCGCTCCGAAGCGGCTCATCGCCGTCCCAACCGCCGAACCAATCGCCCGTGCCCGCCCAGACGCTGACCACGACCTGCGGGTTATCGGTGTCCAGGCCCTGGACGTGTTCCAATCGCGGTTGCGTCGTCTCACCGCCCTCCGACACGTACTTAAAGTAGTGCGGTAGCTCCGTCCCGTAGACGTCGCGCACCGCCTGGTGCACGGCCAACGAGAATTCCGACTTCACCGCGTTACCAAAGCCGCCGGGGCTGGTCACGCCCTCGCAGGGCAAGTCGCAATTCTTCAGGATCCGCAAGGCGTAGGCCAAATACGCAGCCAATTCGTCGACGCTCTTCTTCGTCTGCGGATAAGAATTCTCCATTGTGGCCGCATTGATCTCGGCGATCGGTCGGCCGGTGGCCAGATCGATGACCCGCGTGTGCGTGATCATTTCCGGATGGATGTCCCAGCGCGGAGCCATCAGCTCGCGGACCAGTTTCAGGCTGTCCTGCAATTCGCGTCGTGACCAGCCGGGCAGTTCGCGGTCCAGCCAGCCGACGCCGGCCGGACACGGCACGATGCTGAACTTGCCCTTGACTCCGCGTTCAGCACACCACTCCCCAAACTCACGGAAAAAGGCGTCGGGAATCTCGCGTGGCCACGTCTTCCAGGGTTTCCGATAGGTGCCGTTGTCCGGCCAGGCCTCGGCGAACTGCGGCATGCAGTAGTGTCCGAGGTTGACCAGGCAGGTCGAGTCGTCGATGAAGAACGACAACGGCACCCGCATCCGCGGGTTGAGCACCGTCACCCCTGCGTCCCGCGGCGGCCGTAGACCGGGAGGAATTTCGGCGCGGGCCGCCCTGGCCGCCCAGCCCAGTCCCAACGCAGTCGCCCCGACCCCCGCACGCAAGAAATCACGGCGTGTTCCGATCCCCATAATGCGGTCCTCCTGGTAGGGTGGGTCGAGCAAGCCGTGTTCCTGGTGGGCCGCGATCGCTTTGCCAAACATCGTTGTGTCGTCGCACTGTGAATCCCAGTCGGGACGGCTTGCGAAGGCCCACCACGATGTTCCGCTCCCTTGGCCCACCCTACGTGAATAATCCGGCTCAGGGGCCGGTAGAGGCCCGTCTCAAGGCTAGGATTCGTTCGAACCGTGGTGTACAACGTAGCGTCTGTCCGACGCGGAGGCAATCGGAGGGCACCTGCGTGGCGTGGCCCACGCGGCTTGGCGGCGCGGCCGAGCCTTCTCCCCTCACCCCTGTATTCAGGGGAGAGGGGCCGGGGGTGGCTCGCGCAGAATTGGGGAGTCGGGCGTCAAACGGATGGTCCTGTTTTTGTTCCGCCCCCATCCGGGCTTGCCCCGGTGGACAAGAGGTTTGAAAACCAAGGCCGCGTACCGCAACCACACCCCGTCCCCTTCGCCGCATTCACCGCCGCCTGCGGCGGCGGTGAATGCGGCGAA
>JAPLNJ010000912.1 GCA_026692885.1 Planctomycetota bacterium
CGAGGTCGGCCACTCCGACCGCAGCAAGACGCCTATCGAACCGTGCCTGGCCGATCAGTGGTTCGTGCGTATGGAGCAATTGGCCAAGTCCGCCATGGACGCCGTGACCGACGGACGGGTGCAGATCTTCCCGGAACGCTACGCCAAAGGCTATCTCGACTGGCTCGGCGAGAAACGTGATTGGCCGGTCAGCCGCCAGTTGTGGTGGGGGCACCAGATTCCCGTGTGGAGCCAGCCGCTGGCGGATGAGGAGATGCGGCAGAATAATGTGGCCGCGATTATCGATTTGTACCGCGCCGCGATAGGTGTCGAGGCGGCGTACTGGGTGGAAGAAGATGAGGAGCTGGCCGCGGCCAAGGCTCGTGGCGGCGAGGAGTACGAACGGGCGAAGGCGGAGCGGCCGCTGGCTACGATGCACGTCTGCCTCAAGGAAGACGACCCCCAATTGATTGAGACGCTCGAATCGCACGGATTTGTCCGCAGCCCCGATGTACTGGACACCTGGTTCAGTTCCGGACTCTGGCCGCATTCGACGTTGGGCTGGCCGGAGCAGACGCCGGAGTTGGAATTTTTCTATCCCACGAGTGTGCTGATCACCAGCCGCGACATCATTACGTTGTGGGTCGCGCGCATGGTGTTGATGGGCCTGAACAACATGGGCGAGGTCCCGTTCCCCCGCGTCTTCATCCATCCGAAGATTCTGGACGGCTACGGCGAGACAATGTCCAAGTCGAAGGGCAATGGCATCGACCCGCTGGACGTGATCGACAAGTTCGGCCCGGACGCACTGCGGTTTGCGATGGCGCACATGACCACGGAGACGCAGGACGTGCGGATGCCCGTGGAGTATGAATGTCCGCATTGCGAAGGTTTGATCGAACAGACCAAGAAGAATCGGGAACTGCCTCGCATCAAGTGTCCCAAGTGCAATGAGGAATTCTCCACGCAATGGGCACGCACCGAGGCGGACCAATCCCTGCCGCGCGGTCCGGTGGTGAGCGAGCGGTTTGGGGTCGCGCGGAATTTCTGCAACAAACTGTGGAATGCCTCGCGGTTCGCCTTGATCAACCTGCAGGGCTACACGCCCGGACCGCTCGTGGACGCCGAACTCTTGGTGGAGGATCGCTGGATCCTCAGCCGGCTGACCACGGTGACCAAACAGGTGACGGAGGCCCTGGAGGCCTATCACTTTGCGGACGCGGCCCGGACGCTGTACGATTTCGCCTGGGATGAGTTTTGCAGCTTCTTCATCGAGATGCTGAAGAATCGTTTGCAGAACGAGGAGCAACGGGGGGTGGCCCAGCGCGTCTTGGCCCACACCTTGGATACCTTGTTGCGGCTGTTGCACCCGATGCTACCGTTCGTCACGGAAGAGGTCTGGCAACTGCTGGGACAATTGGCGCCCGAACGCGGGCCGCAGCAACCGACGCGCGCCAGCGAGAGTCTGATGGTCGCGGCGTGGCCGCAAGCCGATTTGGCGCGTCAGGACCCAGAGATCGAGGCGCGGTTCGCCCAGTTCGCCGCCGTGCTCGGCGCGTTGCGGGAGATTCGCAGTCGGCGCGGCCTCACACCGAAAACGCGGATCGAGTTCAGTGTCCGCTGCAGCGCCGAGGCAACGCGACTCCTGCAGCCCATGGAGCCGTACTTCGTCTCCATGGCGAATGCCCAGTCGGTGGCTTGGGGCGAGGAGGTCAAACCGGCTGTGACCCAGGCCGTCGCCCACTTGACGGGGATGGACGTGTTTGTCGACATGCGGCAGTTGATGGACGTGCCTGCGGAAATCGACGGTAAGGAGAAACTGGAACAGAAGCTGCTCGGCCAAATCCGGAGCAAGGAGGGCAAGTTGTCCAACGCGGGGTTCGCAGAGCGCGCACCGGCCGACGTGGTGCAACGCGAGCGAGAGAGTCTTGCCCAACTCCAGGAACAACTGGCCGCCGTGCAGGCTGCTCTGGCGGAATTGCGGCGTCTCTAGCCAGGAATTTCACGATGCCCACTTGTCCCCATTGTGGCGGCGGAATTGTCGGCGGTGCACGCGAGGCATGTCCGTACTGCGGCAGTCCGCTGCCCCGTCCGGCAGCTGCTCCGGCCGACGACCTGTTGGACCAATTGGCCGCGGACGCCGTACGCCGCCGCGCCCCGGGCAGCGGAAGCGAGATGGGCCCCTTGCCAACCAGCGAGGACTGGGCCACGACGGAGGACCCGGCGGCAACGTCACGGCCGCCGTATGACCGAGCCATCGTCGCCTTCTACCAACGGTTGCTGCACGTGACGCCGCGGGTGCCGGTCACCAAAGGCATCGTTGCGGCGAACTGCGTGGTGTTCCTGCTGATGGCCGTCCTCAGCGGAGCCGTCTTCGCGCCGGGCGGTCAAACTCTGATTGCCTGGGGAGCGAATTACGGCCCGCAGACCCTCGGTGGCGAGTGGTGGCGGCTGGTCACCGCGACGTTCGTGCACATCGGCGTGATCCACCTCGCCCTGAACATGTGGGTGTTTTGGAATCTTGGTCCGCTGGTCGAACGGCTGGTCGGCAACGTCGGTTTCCTGGTGCTGTACTTCGTGTCCGGGGTATGCGGCAGCCTGGCCAGCGTGTACTGGCGTCCCGAAGTCCTCAGCGCCGGGGCCTCGGGCGCCGTGTTCGGCGTCTTCGGTGCCCTGATGGGCTTCATCGTGCTGCGCAGCGATTCGGTGCCCAAACAGGTGTTGGCCGACCTGCGCAACAGCGGCCTGACCTTCCTCGGGTACAATCTGGTCTTCGGGTTCTCCATCCAAGGCATCGACATGGCCGCGCACCTGGGCGGCTTGGCGAGCGGATTCTTGTGCGGGCTCGTGATGAGTCAGCGATTGGATTTTGCGACGTGGACGAGCCGCACCTTGCGCAACCTGTGGGTGGCCGGCCTGGGGGCTGGGGTGGTCCTGGTCGCCGTGGCCTTCGCGCCGCAAGCACCTGCGGATCTTTCGGCTGAACTGGAAGGCTTCGCGGAAGTCCAGGACCATGTCATCAAAGCCTTTCAAGTCATGCAAACGGAATCCCAGACGGACAACTTGTCGAGCGAGGAATTCGCTGCGGCCATCGAACAGCAGGTCCTACCGCCATGGCGCAGTCTCCGGGAACGTTTCGAAGACCTCCACAACATTCCGCGACAGGAACAGCGGCGGATTTCGCTCATGACCCAGTACCTCCGCGCGCGCCAGGAAAGCTGGGAGTGGCTGGTCAAGGCACTGCGGTCCAACGACCAAGCCAGCAGACAACATAGCAGCCAACAGTTTCAGGCGAAGAATGGGGAGTGGGAAACGCTGGTCCGTGAATTGAATTCTCTGTCGAAATCGTAGAGCGGGCCGCTGGTGGGACGGATTGGCACTTCGGCCCCGAAACGCTGGGTTGAAGTGCCAATCCGTCCTACGATCCGTTGACGAACTTGTTTCTTGACAGTCACTTACGAGCAAGGCCCGTGATCGCTCATGGCCCAAGTGCTTCTCGACAAACTGACCAAACGTTACGGCGACGTCCTGGCCGTCTCCGCCCTGGACCTGCAGGTCCACGATCAGGAATTGCTCGTCCTGGTGGGACCGTCAGGCTGTGGAAAGACCACGGCGCTGCGGATGATTGCCGGCCTCGAAGCACCCTCCTCCGGCGAGATCCGGATCGGCGGCCGCCTGGTCAACAACCTGAGGCCCAAGGATCGCCAGGTCGCCATGGTGTTCCAGCACGGCGCGCTGTACCCACATCTGGACGTCTACCGCAATCTGGCGTTCGGCCTGCAACTGCGGCGACGACCGGCCACTGAGATCGATCAGCGCGTGCGCGCGGCGGCGCGGCTGCTAGGGCTAGAGGAATTGCTCGCCCGTCAGCCCTGGCAATTGTCCGGCGGCCAGCGGCAGCGGGTGGCGGTGGGGCGAGCGATCGTATGCCAACCGACGGTGTTCTTGCTGGACGAACCGCTCAGTCACCTGGATGGTCCATTGCGAAACGCCCTACGCACGGAGCTTGTCCAATTGCAACAGCGGCTCGCCGCGACCATGATTCTTGTCACGCACGACCAAGTGGAAGCCATGACGATGGGGCAGCGAATCGCCGTGATGATTGCCGGACGCATCCAGCAGGTCGGCACACCGCTGGCGGTCTACGACGTGCCGGCCAATCGCTGTGTGGCCGAATTCATCGGTAACCCGACCATGCGGTTCCTGACCGGCGTGCTGCGTGCCGAGTCGGCGAGCTGGCAGGTGGAACTGGCGGTAGGGCGGTTCCCGTTGCCGCCTGAACAGTATGAACGCTGCGGGCCCTGGGCCGGCCGGCCGGTGACGATCGGCGTCCGTCCGGAGGCCGTCCGCGACGTGCAGCCGGCGGGGAGTGACGGCCTCTGGCTGCCCCTGCGTGCCGAGGTGGCGCTGGTTCAGCCGTTGGGGTCCGAAACGATCTTGGAACTGCAGTGTGGCGGTCAGCTACTGGCCGCACGGGTCGCTGCGCGACGGCCCTACGTTCGCGGCCAAGTGATCGATGCGTATTTGAACACTTCCCAGTGTCACCTGTTCGATCCCACCAGTGGAGTACGGCTGTGACGGTCTCCTCGTCCTGGGATGTCATCGTGGTCGGTGCCGGGCCCGCCGGGCTGATGGCGGCGTTGCGCGCCGCCGAGTGCGGCCGCCGGACGCTGCTCCTGGAAAAGAACTCGCGGCCGGGTGTCAAGATTCTGATGTCGGGCGGCACCCGCTGCAACGTCACGCACGACACCGACGAACGTGGCATCGTCGCGGCCTATGGTCGGCAAGGCCCGTTCCTGCATTCTGCCTTGGCGGCCCTCGGCCCCAGCGACCTGCTTCAGTTGCTGGCGGCGGAAGGCGTCACCACCAAGGTGGAGGACTCCGGCAAAGTGTTCCCGGTCAGCGACAAGGCGGCGGACGTGTTGGCCGCGTTACTGAATCGCTTGCGACAGAGTGGCGCGGAATTGGCGCTGTCGCAACCGCTGCTGACCCTCCAGCGGGCCGACGCCGACTTCCGGCTGCAGACCCCGGATCGAGTCCTACAGACGCCGCAGGTGGTGCTCACGACGGGCGGCCGTTCGTATCCCGGCTGCGGCACCACGGGCGACGGGTATGCCTGGGCTGCCGAGTTGGGACATACGATCATCCCGCCCAAACCCGCGCTGACGCCCGTGACGACCGACCTGGAGTGGATTCGGTCGCTGCGTGGCGTAACCATCCCGGACGTGCTTGTGCAGGTGGTCGTAGCAGGCGAGGTTCAGCCCGCCGTGGCTGGGGCCGAGCACAGCGCTGCCCCAACTCGAGAGGGCGAGGCTCCTGCCGAGCCGGATGCGGCGCACGGCTCGGCAGGAGCCTCGTCCTCCCGGACCGTGGACCAGCGCGGGTCGCCGAGTTCCGGGCGTCGGAGCCGATCGAAAAAGCCAGGTGCCCTGGCCCAGGCGCGCGGTTCGTTCCTGTTCACCCATTTCGGCCTCTCCGGCCCGCCGATTCTGGACGTCAGCCGCGTCATCAGTCGGCATCCGAATCCGCGCGAGCTGCAGTTGGTCTGTGACTTCCTTCCCGACGAATCCGCCGAACGGTTAATGCAGTGGCAAGACGTCCAGTGTGCCGCGGACGGCAAGCGGCGGCTGGCCGGCATCCTGGGCGATCGTTTGCCCCGCCGTCTGGTCGAAGGGGCCTTCGCGGCGGCCGGCCTGCCGTTGGAGCGCCGCGCCGCCGAGACTTCGCGGCAGGATCGTCAGCGTGCGGTGGCGAGTCTCAAACGACTCACGATTCCGGTGAGCGGCGTGATGGGATTTCGCAAAGCCGAGGTGACCGCAGGCGGCGTGAGTCTGGACGAAGTGGATTCCCGCAACATGCAGAGCAAGTTGGTGCCCGGGCTGTATTTCGCGGGCGAGCTGTTGGACCTGGATGGTCCCATCGGCGGCTACAACTTCCAGGCTGCCTTCAGCACCGGCTGGCTGGCAGGCCAGTCCGTGTGAAGTGATCTGGGCCGACCTGCAGCAACGCGGACCGAAATAACTTCCCGGTTGGTTGGGCCGTAACTCGCGGCGGATAGCAACGGAAAGCGGCTCACGTTCCAAGGGCCGCCTTGGTCGTCCGGTTGTCGGCTTCAGCCGACACCCTGTCTGCCACCACCTTCAGCTGGTGGGAGCCGCTGGCCGACGCAGTTGCAGGAGCCGGCCTCAGCCGGGCTTCTCGATCTGGGCTTCACCCTTTCGCGGGAAACCCGCCGGTTCGCCTGGAGCGATGTCTAAAGACGTGAGGAGAAGCCGCCGGTGGCTTGGGCTGTGAGCGGCAAGGCACTAGCCGCCGGTGGCGTTCGGAACCGGCGGCTAGCGCCTTGCCGCTCACTCATGACTACTTGGAAAATCTGACTGTTATTGATGCGGCGGTCCTTAGCGCAAGATGAAGTCCCGGCACAGGGCGACAATATGGGCCTGGTCCTTGAGGTGCCGCGTGGTGATGCCCTGGGCCAACAGCGGCCCGGAGGCCTGGGCGAAATCGTATTCCTCCCAGAGATTCAGGATCGCCGTGACTGCGAAGCCACGCCGCTTCACATTGCCCAGGGTGATTGCCGCTTCCTCGCTGACCGCCGGCAGGATGGCGACCAGCGTGGCGTCGCGCGGCAGGCGACTGGTCGTCTCGCCAATCAGTTGGGCCAGCGTCAAACCGTCGGACAATTCCACGCGGGCCAGGGTTTCGAAGATGCGCAGCAGTTGCTCCGGCCCGCGACCCGTCGGGACGACCACCGGCCGCAGACGGTCGCTGGCATCCGCCATGCTCGCCGCACGGCGCGCTGCGTCGCGCGAGCGGAGGTCGTAATCCCAGCCCTCCTGCCGAATACGGTCGGCCGCGTCACGCCCGTTAGTCACGAGGCCGATCTGCTGGCCCATTTCGTAGACCGCGTTGGCCAGAGACGCCGCCGCCGTGACCGCCAGTTCGCTGCGGGCCGGTTCGTGACGCGGGTCGTGGGACCGCTGATGGAAGTCGAGCAGGATGGTGACCCCGGCCACAGTTGAAGGCTCGTAGACCTTGCTATGTAGTTTGCCGGTGCGGGCCGTGGCTTTCCAATTCACACGGTTCAGAGGATCGCCGGCTTCATATTGCCGCACACCGGCAATTCGCGTCGGGTCTTCGTACAGTCGGTACGACATCCGCACCTCGCCGATCGGCCGTCTGGACGCGATGTCGAAGCCTTCCAGCGGGACGACTTGCGGATAGACCAGCAGGAAGTGCGGATCGCTGACCACGCGGTAACGGCGATGCAGGCCGAACAAATCGCCGGTTTCCAGGACCAACGGTCCCAGCTGGTAGTAGCCGCGGCGGTTGCAGGTCAGTTGGTAGAGCAACGACTTGACGCCGCCGCCCCGCAGCATGGACAGCTGCACCCGGCGCCCCTGAACTTTCAGATTCGGCGGCTCGTGGATCAGGGCCTGACGCGGCAGCAGATCCTCCAGCAGCAGCCACGGGATCGGTAGCCAGCCCTGATTCGCAACTCGCACCACGACCGCCACCGTATCGCCGATGTTGGCGGTCAGACGATTGCACTCTCGCGTTGCCGCGAGGCTCTCGGCCCAGCGGCGGGTCAAAAAGCGACTGACCAGCAATACGCCCAGCAACGCGTACATGGCGTAGGCCAGCAGCCCAAAATCGAAGATCAGGGCCAGCAGCAGAATCAGGATCGCACCGATGAGCCAGTTCACGCCCCCAACAGTACCGCACCGTGCTCCTGGCGGCAAGCTGTCACCACGGCTTGGCGAATCTGGTCCGCTTCCTCGTTGGTTAGCGTTCGTTCGGCCGACCGGACCGTAATCGAGAACAGCAAGCGTTTCTTTCCGCGGCCGTCTTTCTCCGCATCGCGGTACGTCTCGCGGTACTGCAAGCTCTCCAGGCAATCGCCAGCCGACTTGCGGACCGTCTCCGCAAGCGTCGCCCAGCGGACCGCTTCGTCCACGATCAGGTTCAAGTCGCGATCGATGGTTGGAAAAGCGATAGGCTCGGAGTACTGCGGAATCAGCTCGGCCAAGGCCACCAGCACGGACAGGTCCAATTCCGCGATGGTGGTCGACTCGCGCAAGCCGAATTGCTTCAGGCCGGCCGCCGAGACTTCGCCAAGGAAACCCAGACGCCGGCCCTCGACGCGGAGTTCGCACGACTTTGTGCCGTCGAGCAGTGGTTGCTGGGTGGGCACCGCCTCCAGCCGAGCGGATCGTCGCAAGGCAGCCAAGACGGCCTCGACCACACCTTTGACGCGATAGAAATCGCCGCCGCTGGTCAGGGCCAGCGTCGGCTGTTCGAGCGGCAGGTCGCTGCCTCGCGACAGATAGCTCCGCGCGGTCTCGAACAGTTCAATCACCGGATTGGCCAGCGATTCGTTCACGCGGCGGGCAGCCAACAGACTCGGCACTAGGCTGCGGCGCACCAGATCCGCTCCCTTGAGCATCGGCGTGCTGGCCCGTAGCGGCTCGGTCGCAGTCCACGGGCTAAACGCGTCGGACAACTCCTGAGACACCACGGTCGCCGTCACCGCTTCATCGAACCCGGCGGCCAGCAGGACTTGGCGAACTTTCGATAACACCCGATCCGCATCGGAGCGATGCGAGGGTGCCATCGGCACCGCCACGTCTTCCGGGATCTGGTCGTAGCCGTGGATGCGGGCCACTTCTTCGACCAAGTCGATTTCCCGCTCCAGGTCCCGCCGCCAGCTGGGCGGAATGACCCGCACGGTGCTCTCCTCGGCCGCGACTTCTTGACAGCCCAAGGCGGTCAGGATCCGCCGGACCGTCTCCAGCGGCACGTCGATTCCGAGCACACGGGGCAACTGCGACAGGCGCAGCGGGATCGGTGACCGCATCGGGATCCCTTTCCCCTGATCGATGACGCCTGCGGCCAACTGCCCGCCCCCCAACTCCAGAATCAGCTGGCAGCAGCGACGACTGGCCCAATCCACGCCGACCGGATCGACCCCCCGCTCGAAACGATACGAGGAGGGACTGTGCAGGGCGAGCTTGCGGGCCGTGCCGCGAATCGTCAGCGGGGCGAAATCGGCCGCTTCGATCAATACCTCGGTGGTGTCGTCGGCCACCTCGGTATCCGCGCCGCCCATGACGCCGCCCAAGGCCACGGGCCGCTGGGCGTCGGCGATGACACACATGCCGGCTTCTAGCGGGTAGGTCTTGTGATTGATGGCTTCGAACGGCTCACCCGGCCGCGCCTCCCGCACGATAATCTCCCGCCCTGTGAGCTTGGCGAAGTCAAAAGCATGTAGGGGCTGGCCGTTTTCCAGCATCACGTAGTTGGTGACGTCCACGACGTTGTTGATCGCCGGGATGCCAACGCTTGCCAGTCGCTGCACCAGCCACGCCGGGCTGGGACCGACTCGCACGCCCTGCAGGACGCGGGCCGTGTACCGCGGGCACAACGCCGGACAGGCGATGGTGACCTTGGTCAGTTCGGTCACCAGACGCCCGCCTGCAGACAGGGCGACGGTCGGCACCCGCAGTGTTCCGCCAAACAAGACCGCGATTTCGCGTGCGACCCCGAGATGCCCCAGGCAATCGGGGCGATTGCTGGTGATCTCCAGATCGATCACGACGTCGTCGGCCAAGTGCGTCGAGGCTTCGTGGTTAAGACCGGCCATCGCCAGCCGCCCGACCAGTTCGTCGTGCGACATGCCGAGAGCCACGTAGTCCTTGAGCCAGTTCCAGGAGACAAGCATGGGAGTTGTGAATCTGAGGGTGAGTGGTTGTAGGTCAGGCTTTCCAGCCTGACAAGTATCCCGCGTCAGACTGGAAAGCCTGACAGACTTGGCACGTCAGGCTGGAAAGCCTGACCTACCAGGGGATCCCGCCGCGAAGCGGTTAGAACTGCTGCAAGAATCGCACGTCGTTCTTGAACAGTTCGCGGATGTCCGTGATTCCATGACGACGCATGCAGAGCCGTTCGACGCCCAGGCCGAAGGCGAAGCCGACAACTTGCTCCGGATCGTAGCCCACCGCCTGCAGCACCTTGGGGTCGACCATCCCGGCGCCGCCGAATTCGATCCACCGGTCGTTCCAGTGATAATCAACTTCCACGCTGGGTTCAGTGAACGGGAAGAACGAGGGCCGGAAGCGAATGTGCACGTCGCCGCCGAGATAACTGGCGGCAAACATCCGCAGCACGCTCTTCAGATCGGCCATCGTGACGCGTTGGTCGATCAGCAAGCCCTCCATCTGATGGAACATCGGATAGTGCGTGGCGTCGACGTCGTCCGGGCGGTACACGCGGCCTAAGGCGATGATCCGCACGGGCGGCGGCTGTGTTTCCATGACTCGGATCTGCACGGTGCTGGTCTGACTGCGCAGCAACAACGGGCGGGCCTGGGCGGTGGCCTGGGCGGTGGCCTGGGCGGTGGTGAGGTAGAAGTTATCCAGCGGATCGCGGGCCGGGTGTTCCAACGGAATGTTCAGGGCCTCGAAGTTATGCCTTTCGTCTTCGATTTCCGGCCCTTCTGCCACCGAGAAGCCCAGCCGGCCCATGATTTCCTTGAGCTCTTCCATCGTCTGCGTGATGGGATGCAGCCGGCCGATTCGCAACGGCACGCCGGGCAGGGTTGGATCGAACTGCGGGTCGGCTAGGGTCAGGGTCGGGACGCCCGCCGTCAGTCGTTCGCCCGCCGCCTTGAACGCTGCGTCGATGCGGTTCTTGACCTCATTGAACCGTTTGCCAGCGGCGGGGCGATCGGCCGAGTCGACGCTGCCCAACGCTTTCTGGACCGTCTTGATGCGGCCTTGTTTCGCGCCCACGAATTCGACCCGAACGGCCTCCAAGGCTGCGGTCTCCACCGCGGAGTCAAAGGCCCGGACGGCCGCCGCCTCCAACTCGTCCAACTGTTTGAGAAAATCCGCTAGTGCCATAGTTGTCTCGCATAAAAAAACGGAGACAGGCCCGACCGAGGCCTGTCTCCGCTGACATTATCTTACGCGCTGGTTCTTACGCGCCGATGGCAGTTCAGACGGCCAGGGCCTGTTTGACCTGCGCAAACACTACGTCGAACGCGGGCGGATCGTGGATCGCCATTTCCGACAGCGTCTTGCGATCCAACACGATCTTGGCCTGCTTCAGGCCGAAGATGAACTGGCTGTAGCGCAAGCCCCGTTCCGTGACCGCGGCGTTCAAGCGGATGATCCACAATTTGCGGAACTCACGTCGGCGCACCCGGCGATCGCGATAGGCAAATACGCCAGCACGCACGAGATGTTCTTTGACCGTACGGAGCAGACGCCTGCGTCCACCCACATACCCTTTGGCCCGCTTGAACAGGCGTCGTTTGGCCTGCGTGCGAGCTGCACCTTTTCTGGTTCTCATGGGAAGTCCCCATTAAGTTGGCACGATAAGGCCCTTCCGTGCACCGGAAGTGTTGGGTGCCCACGCGCACATATTTGCAGGCTCAAGCCTGCTTCTGCTCAGCTACTTTGGTAGCTGGATTCGCAAGACACCCGTCTCTTCCCCGGCTTTCCGCCCTAAACTCTTGCGAGTTCGGGTACGGCCAAGGTCGGGACTGCGAACGGTGATTCGGTTAGTAGCTGTGCTTGCCCAGCGCTCGGTGCACCATACTCTCCATGGTGGCGTCCACGGTCTTGGTGCCGCGCAGGTTGCGTTTTCGCTTCGCCGTCAGCCCACGCGTATTCAAGTGGCTGGTGCCGGAGTGGCGGTGCTTGGCGTGGCCATTGGCGGTCAAGCGGAATCGTTTCTTGGTACCCTTGTGGGTTTTTTGCTTCGGCATTGGACAACACCTCTACCAACGGAGTCTTCGCAAGAAGTTGTGAACCAAAGAGTTTATGTCTTGTCGGCCGGCTGTGGAAGGGGGATTGAGCAAATTCTCAGGTCATTCTCGCCGGTTCCGGCCGAATTCCTGCCAAGCGAGTTCCGAAACGCGAAAATCGAGTCCGTGCGAGAATCATGCATTGATCGTACGGTTGTGAATTCCTGTCAGTGCTGGCAGCGGTCCGGGTGGCTGGTGGCTGAGCCTAGGCGAAGCCCCAGTCCCCGATTTCCGGGGCTTCGCCGCTATCTGCCTCAGCCACCCTGCAGCTAGCACCAGGCGGGCTTCAGCACGCTTCGTGTGCAGATGGCGATTTAGTATTTTGTGGATCAGCGGTCGTTCAATGAGAAACCGCAAGACACTATTCTTGACACCGACAACCCCGAAAACCGTTTGTGGCAGTCTCCATGCTCCGACCGGTATCGGCCGACCTGGACGCTCTTTCCGGCCTTGGCGTTGCTTGACTTCACCTCCCGGCTACGACTGCCGACTGGCTAGCCATTGGGTCAACTCGTCCAGTGTCTGCCAGCCAGGCAGGTATTCGAGCAGACGCTCCGCTTCGTCCGTCGTGAGCGTATGAATCACCTCCTGCAGCGCGACGGGAACCGTCCCGTGGCGGGCTCGCAGGAAAACCAAAATAGCCTTCTCTAAGCCCCGCTGCTCGCCCCGCTGCTCGCCCCGCTGCTCGCCCCGCTGCTCGCCCCGCTCCTCGCCGATGCGGATGCCCCGCTGCTCGCCTCGCTGCTTGCCGATGCGGATCAGATCCTTCCCAGATTGGGTTTCTTCCAGTTCCGGCAGTTCTCCCAGTAACATCATCTCGATCTCCTTCTTCCCCTTGTGCTTCAGCCGTTGTTCCAGCCAGTTGACGAATACATCCAACAGGCTCGCCTTGCAGACCGCCAACAGGTCGCTATGCTTGATCGTCCGGTAATAACCCACCGCGTCACGTTCCAGGGCCTCTTCGCTCTCGACTAGCAGCGGCTTGAACACTGCTACCAACGGATGTCCGGGGTGCCCGCGTTCAAGAGCATCCACGGCATCGCGCAGGAGGAAGGCCCCGACTACGCGAGTCCAAGGCGCCGTCTTCGGATCCAGATTATCATAACCGAAGAAGATGATGCCTTGAACCGGTCGCATCTGATGCGATTCCTGCACGGCAATCATTTCCGCCACCGTCCGCGTATAAATCGTCTCATCCTTCCAGAACTGAAATTCGACGACCGTCAAAGGCGGCGCGGCTAAATCGGGAATAATCACGCAGTCGGCCCGCCGCTCGAGTTCCTTGATCGTCACAGAGTGGAGCGAGCTCTTGCCAGGCGACGGCCAATCGGCGAGTTGAAAGATCCAATCAGGATTCGCT
>JAPLNJ010000913.1 GCA_026692885.1 Planctomycetota bacterium
TGGCGGCGACGGCGACTTCTTTGCGAGTGAGATCTTTGAGCCCAGCGATTGTGCTCAATTCAGTCGTCTTCCCGCGCAGCCCTTCAAGACTCGCGTGATACCGTCTTAAGCGTTCCGCCAGCGGGCCGCTCGCTTTGTTCAGCGCGGTGAGCTTTCCAGGGAAGGCGGCGGTCGCGGCGGTCAGGTCTGCCTGCAAGCCCGCCAGCTTCTTCTCGGTCTTGACCTGCTGTGAGGCCGCGGCCTTGTCCGCCTGCGCGTCCAGTTCGGCGATCTGCGATTCCAGCTGGAGCGGTGCTTCCAAGGCGTCGATGACGGCAGCCAGACTCATGTCGGATTGCTCCGGGCTGCGATCCTTGAAGAAGCCCAAGCCTTGGAGACTCGCGGCCAGCTTGGTGGATTCCTCGCCCGTGACCAGTGTGGGAAGGGTGATGGTCTTTCCGGATTTCGCCGCTGAGTGCACGATGTCTGAGCAGTAGGTCAGGTCCTCGATGGGCTTGCCTGCCGCCAAACCGAACGCGAAGCACGCGCTCATGATGCCGGAGAACGTCGCCACCAGCAGGCCCTTCCTGAAATTAAACTCGGCGATGGTCTTCTTCTTTTCCGCCTCGGGCATTTCGCGTTCTTTCGTCAAGCCCGCATACGCGGCCACGGCAATTCCTGCCAGGCAGACGAGGACGCCAATCAAGGTCACCTGGCCGGACCGCGTGCTGACGATGGCCCAGAGTTCATTTCTAAAAATGGGCGGGACCAGCGTGCCGAACGCCGCACAGTAACCCAAGGCCACACCCATGCCGAGCGACATGCCCAGGTAACGCATGGTCAGCCCGAATGTGAGCCCGCCGAACCCCCACATGGCCCCGAAGAAATACGTCCACCAGAGCGTGGTCGCGCTCTGCTGGCTCAGGACGCCGAAGACGTCACTGGTCATGAACGTCGCCAGCACCCAGGGACAGATAATCCAACTGAAGAAGCCGCCGACCAGCCAGTAGACCTCCCAGGCCCACTTCTTCACGCCCTTGTAAGGCACGTAAAAGCTGCCCGACGCCAAGCCGCCGAGCCAATGAAAAACGACGCCCAAGAAAGGATTCGGATGCATGGCAAGTCCACCTTACAAGTATGTGCCCCAAAGGGGCGTAACATGACAAGGGCAACGCCCTCATTGTTATACACGACTCTTCCGCCCCGAAGGTGCCAAAACAAATCAGCCCAGGGCAGAGCGTCGCGGCGACAGCCGCAGAGCGACGCCCTGGGTCTGCTATCGATTCAACATGGTAGCCCTGAAAGGGCGAAACAAATCAGTTCATCCCACGCGCATCGTTCGCCAGACTTGACTAAGGCTTGTTTCGCCCCTTCAGGGCTGGCGTGCTTGATACTCCCCTAACCCAGGGCGGCGCTAAGCGGCTAACGCCGCTCCGCTCTGCCCTGGGCTGCTATGTGGCTGCCCCTATCGGGGCGAAAACTTATGTATAACGATGAGGGCAACGCCCTGAGTCTTGGAAACCCGGACTTCTAGTGACGCTGGGCGAGCACGCGAGTTTCGTAGTCCTTGACCGCCTGGACCCAGGCCAGGCCGACGGGGATCTCGTGCTGCAGGCAGCAGTAATCCCAGACGGCGCCGAAGGGCAACGTCTTCACCTCTTCCACCATCGCCAGCCGCGCGGTGAAATCGCCACTCTGCTCCAAGGCCCGCAGTTGCGGCGTAGGTTCCAGCAGGGCGATCAACAGGGCCTTGAGCATGGCCCGGATGCCGATCACCCAGGCCGCCACCCGGTTAATGCTGGCGTCGAAATAGTCCAGGCCGATATGCACCCGGCTGAGGAAATCGCCCCGCACAAGCTCTTCCGCGATGGCCTTCAGATCGTCGCTGAGGATCACCACGTGGTCGCTGTCCCAGCGGATGCCGCGGCTGACGTGCAGCAGCACTTCCGGCACAAAGAACAGGATTGAGGACAATTTGTCGGCGATCGTCTCGGTGGGGTGGAAGTGGCCGGAGTCGAGCGTCAACAGCTTCTGATTCTGCACCGCGTAGCCCAGGTAGAATTCGTGCGAGCCGACGACGTAGGTCTCCGAGCCGATGCCGAACAACTTGCACTCGACGGCATCCAGGTTGTAGGCCGAATCCACCGGGACCGCAAACATCTCGTCCAGCGATTTCCGCAGCCGCTCGCGAGGCGCCTGGCGATCGATGGTCACGTCTTTACAGCCGTCCGGGATCCAGACGTTGGTCACGCACGGCGTGCCGAGCGCTCGGCCGATGGCTTCGCCGATCTTGCGACAGGCGATGCCGTGCTCGACCCAAAACTTGCGGATGCCTTCATCGGCGTGCGCCAGCGTCATCCCGTCGGCCGCCTTGGGGTGGGCGAAGTAGGTGGGATTGAAGTCCAGGCCCAGCCCGTGGCTCCGGCACCAGGCGATCCAGTTCTGGAAATGCTCCGGCCCCATCTCGTTACGTTCCACGCGGCGACCGCCGGTTTCTGCGTAGCAGGCGTGCAGGTTCAAGCGGTGCTTGCCAGGGACCAGCGACAGGACCTGTTCCAGGTCGGAACGCAGTTCGTCCGGCGTGCGGGCCTTGCCCGGGTAGTTGCCCGTGACGGCCAAGCCGCCACCCAGTTCCAGGCCCATGTTCTCGAATCCGCCCACGTCGTCACCCTGCCAGCAGTGCAGGGAAATCGGCGTCTGCGCCAGCCGCGACAGGGCCTGTTCCACATCGACGCCCCACTCGGCATACTGCTGCTTGGCCAAGACGAACATTCGCTCGACCTGTTGGTTCTGGTTTGCCATGACTCGTTGCCTTTGCTAGTGCCTGGATTTCATCAAGGACGTTGGCCCGCATCACTGCCGGATGCTGTGGCCTTAGATTATCCGCGTTCTTTGCTCGCTGGCAAGGCAGCGCGACGCTAATGTCCAGCGACCTCGGCGGCGAAGTACCGTGGCGACAGCGGCTCCTCCGTGGCGGTCTGCACGAATTCCGGCCAGGGCTGCGCAGCGCCGGGGCGGAACACGTGTTGCCTGAGAAAATCGCCGAATTCTCGCCGGCCGTCGAAACGCAATTCCACGGTTTTTCCTGGGTGCCCCCAGCGTTTGGCCAGGACGTGCCGCAGTTGCGCGGCGAACAACTCACCCAACATGTAGTTGTGATAGTACACGGGCGCAATCGTAAAGTGAGGCTTGGACGCCCAATCTGGGGCCTGGCGCGCGGGCGGCTGGCGGAGTTGCTGGAAACGGGTCACGTACTCCCACCAGCGGGCATTCAGATCCTGCTCCGGGTTCTCGTACAGCGATTTCTCAAAATGCAGCATGACCAGCGTCCACCGCGCGAAGACCAGCTGCTCGCGGCGGCGCTGTTCGAGGATGGCGGAGGCCCGTTCCTGGACCCGCTGCGGATCTGCCCCGGCGCTCGTTACCAGCCAGGTCGGATGCTTGCCCAACGCGCCGAACAACATCGCCACGCCTTCGGTCGTGAAGGCATGGGCCGGCATACGCTGGACATAGGGCAGCGCCGGATCGATACCCAGTTCGTAAACCGCATGGCCCAGTTCGTGCAGCGTCGTGTCCATCCACTCCGCGGTCGGCTTAATGTTACAGAGCGTACGGACGTCCCCCGCCCGATCGATGCTGGTGCAAAACGCGTGCTGGTCCTTGCCCTCGCGTTCGTACAGGTCGCTGCGCCGGAGCACCTCGTCGGCGGGCAGGCCGATGCCGCGGTAGAATTCGCGGGCGATCTGCACGATCTGTTCCCTGGACTTCCCTTGGTAGAACTCGTTCAGGTCAACCTGGTCCGACGGCGGCGCATCCTGGAAAAACGGGTTGTCATAGTGCCACGGCCAGAGGGCGTCGGTGGCGACCCCGAACCGCGCGGCCCGCGCGCGATCGATCTCCGCCTTGGCCTGACTAAACGGCTCGCGAGTGAGACGTTCGAGTTCGTCGAAAACGGCCAAGATTTGTGGGGGATCGTGTTCCTGCAGGCGGATCTCCATGTCCCAGAAGTTCTCGAACCCCAGGCTGCGCGCCGCCGCGTTGCGGAGCTTCGCCAACTGCACGAGTTGCGGCGCCACAGCGCTGCCCACAGACTTCAGTGATTCCCACATCGCCTGGCGACGGGACGAGTCTCGTTCGTTCCTGAGCCGCTCCAGCAACTGGTTATTGGACAGGCTCTGGCCGTCTAGTTCGCCGCGGAACGTACTGAACGTACGTTCGATCTTCTTCGACAAATGAACCAGCTGTTCGAGCGACTCGGCCGACAACTGGTTGCGCCGGTATTCCAGGGCCGCCAGCTGCAGGGTGCGCCGTTGGACCGGAGTCAACGGGTCTGCGGCCTGCAGCAGGTTTTGGACGCGTTGGAAGGCGTCCCGGTCGCTGTGCAACTTACGGAGCATCAGCGCCGCGGCGGCCGACTCGGCAAAATCCTCCGCGCGGCCCGAGTTGGCGGCCTTCCAGGAGGCCAGGTTCGCCTGGATCTCGAGCCGGGCGAATTCGGTCTGGTAACGGGTCAAGAATGCTTCGGCTTCGGCTTGCACGTCGTGGTTCTCCGCAGCTTGCTTTCCAGTTGAGTCCGCTTGGTCGGCGGCGTGAGCGGTTGTCTGCCTCACACCTCCAGAACCACCGCCGACGGCGATCAGTCCGAGCCAAGCCATTGTTCTTAGCAATTTTCGCAGTTCTCTCATGGGCAAATCCTTGTCGCATTGCAGTGCCGTTTCCAGCTGCTGACTTCCGCGTTGCCAGGGACCGGGGGGGCCAGGGACCGGGAGGGCGAAGCTCCTGCCGAGCCGCATTCGGCAAAGCCGAATGCTTCGCGGCTCCGCGGGAGCATCGCCCTCCCGAAATGCTTACCCGCGGAAGTTACCAACGGAATGCGGCACTATCGGTGCACTCGTTTTTCCAACTGTTCTTTCGTCCAGGCGATCCAGTCGGCCGTCGGCGGACCGTAGGGCCGGAACTTCTCGAACTCGCCCTGCTCTTCGTTATAGAGCAGCGCGCGATACACGCCCAGCCGGCTGGCTTCCGGCGAATCCATCAGGTTGGCCGAATCCGTCGAGCTCATCTGGAACAGGATCCGCAGCGCCACGTCATTCAATGCCTGACGATCGAGCCAGCGTCCGAGGTTACTGAAGGTATCGCACCACATCAGCGCGTGGACCCCGAAGTTGGGACCTTCCCGCAGGATGGTCGCGAACTTCTTGTCCGCCTGCGGCGACGACTCCGACGCCGCGTTTTCGTCGAAGGAGAAGTTGTAGTCCTCGCCCTTCCTCAAGTCGCGGAAGCGGGCCAGGTTGTAGATCATCAGGAAAATCGGGCTGGCCGCGTCGCCGCGGGCCTCCAAGCGGCGTTCGACCTCGGTGCCGATTTCGCAGATCGCCGGTGACGCGTCCTCGGGTGTGAACACGGTGATGTCCAGCGGCAACTGCTTGCCCAGTCGTTTCCAAAAGCGGGCCGTCGGGGATTCCTGTCGCTGGCCGTCCAAGACGTAGAACTTCGGCGGCGGTTGGTCGCCGCCGAGCAATTCGCCCGCCAGACTGATCAGGCAGTTGGCCAGGATGCCCAAGGCCAGCTGCTCCGTCTGGCCCACCAGCAGCAGGTGGCTGCCTGTCTGGCGGCGGAAGGCCACGCAGGCCGGATCCTTGATGGCTACGGCCGCGCCCAGCCAGGCGCGCGGTGCCAAACGATTGGCCGACGGTTCGGGTGACTCCAGGCAGGCGCGCAGCAGGTGGTTCTCGGTGGCGTCGGCGTGGATGTTCCCTTCGAATACGATCGGCGGCGGCAACGGCAGATGCCGCTGTGCGGCCAAATCAGCCAGCCGCCGCACAAAGTACTCGCGTTCGTGGTCCGGCAGCCAAACCACTTGGAACGGATGGTTGCCTTCGAACAGACCATTGGCGTCGTTGTAGATCGCTTCGCCCGGCCGGCTGAGCAGTCGGGCGGCCGTGTTGTCGTCGCTCAGAATCAAATGGGCATCGCCTTCGCTGCACTGCAAGGCGATGCGCACGGCCATCTGCCCCAACGTGCTGCGGGCCAGCGTGTAGGCCCCGGCCAGCGTCTGGGAACCGAGCAGGACGTGGATGCCGAACGCCCGGCCTTGCCGCACCAAGCGGTCCATGTACAGGGCCGCATCCTGGGAGATCTTGTCATCCTTGACGAAGAACTCCTGGAACTCGTCGATCATCAGCAGTACCCGCGGCATGACCGCGGCGGGATTCACATCGCGGTAGCCCTTGACATCCTGCACGCCGAACTTGCGGAACAGATCGCCTCGGCTTTTCAGTTCCTGATCCAACCGCTCCAGGACGCTGATGCCGAACTCCCGCTCGCTTTCGATGGCGATGACCCGCGCGTGCGGCAAGGCGAACGCGGCGTAGGCTTTGAACTCGACCCCTTTCTTGAAGTCGATCAGGTAGAACTCCAGTTCCAGCGGGCTGTAATGCGTCGCCAGATTGGTAATCATCGCGTGCAGCAGCGTCGACTTGCCGGACCCCGTCTTGCCCGACATCAGCACGTGCTGCGAAGTGCCCTTGCCCAATCGCAACTCTTGCAGCTTGGTCGCCCCGGCGCGGCCCAGCGGCACCACGATCTCCTCGCGGCTGTCCTGCGTCCACCACTCGTCTTCCGGCGGCACGACCGACGCGAACGGGACTTCCACACGATTCGCATCCTTGGCAAACTCCCCCACGAGCCGGATGATGTCCGTGACGCGATTGTCGTCCGGGGGTTGCTCCAATGTCAGCGGCAGGTGGCGCAGGTCCTCCTGGGGCCAGCAGAAACGCTCGCCGTTCCACTGCAGCGTGGCCGACTGGGCCTGCAGGTCCGCCAAGTCGAAGTTGCGCGGCAACTTCAGTTTGTTGTCGACGGTGATCAGCGTGTACACGCCGCACCGGGCGCCACTCGACGCAATGCTCACCAAACGGCGGGCCGCCTCTTCCGAGAAGTTGGCCGGAAAGTTAGCGATGACCAGAATCTGGAACGGTTCGGCGACTTCGCCCGCGTGCTCATTGTACTGCTGGATCGACTCGAACTCGTTGCGGAGGTACTTCTGAATCACGTTCTCCATGTGTTCCGTGAGGTCGGCCAGCCGCTTGTTAATGTGGATGGTTTCGGTCCAGATACGGCTGGCCACCAAGCGTTCGTCGAAATCGGCCAGGTGCATGAAGGCCGAGAAATTTTGGCCCAGCCCGATCGGGTCGATGATGGTGAACCGCACCTTGCCCGGCGGCAGCGAGGTCAGCAGCCGCAGCATCACGTCCTGCAGCGAACGGACGGCCATGTCCCGCCCGTCGCCTTCCGCGACGTACAGCAGGGACGGGCATTCCGGATAGGTCAGCGCGACAGGAAAAACGAATTCGGTCTGGGCCACTTGCAAGCGTTCGTGCCGGGGCAGGCCATGCTCGAACATGTCCAGCCGGAAGGCGTAGGTGCCGAATCGCAAGGCCGGCAACTCCTGGGTGGGCGGCGTCCAGGTCGAGCGATTCAGGGCCTGCCACGGGGGAAACCGTTCCTCGCAGACCCGATTCATCTCCGCCACCCCGGCGGTGAACTCCGCCAGGCCGTTGGACCAGCGTTCGATCAGTTGCTGCCATTTCTGGTCGACCTCTTGCTGGGCAGTCTTCAGGTCGCATTGCCGCTGCTCGATCAGTTGTTGCGACTCCTCCGCGAATCTCCCTTCCCGCGCGGCGATCAGCGGCGGGTACTTCGCGTCGGCGGCCGTCAGGTCGCGTTGGTAGGTGTCCTTGAGTTCCTTGCGGCGGGCCTTGAACTGTTCGGTGGCTGTGCGGACCAAATCCTGGTGCTGCTGCGTCGCTTCGACGCGCGACCGGGACCACTGGGCATGCGCCTCGCTGACGGCGTTGTCGCGCCGCTCCTCCAGGTTCTGGTACTTACGTTCCGACTCCGCCTTGGCGGCCTGGACGGCTTCGGCCAGCGCGGTTTCTCCGTGGGCCAGGGCCTGCAGGAAGGCGGGCACCAAGGCGAGTGACTGCGCTTGTGCATGGGGGAACACGACGCGGCGCGTGGTCCAGCCCGCCGCGATCCCCAGGACCACCGCAGCCACAATCCCGATAGTCCACCCCTGCCAAAATCCCAAGGGCCAGACCGCTGCTAAGGAGGTCAGCAGGAAGATGAGAAACGGCCAGTGCGCTTCCAGAAACTGCGCGGCCGGGCGACGTTCCAATTCCCACACTTTCAACTTTGCAGCGGCTAGGGCGGTCTGGAAGCGGTCGAGTGGCTCGCCGGAGCCCGCCTCCGTCACCGCCGGCAATGCGGCGGGCAATTCGCATCGCCGTTTGCGCAGGATCCTGGCGGCCTGCTGCTGGTAAGCCTGCAATTCACCGCGGTAGCCTTCGCAGCGGTGAGCAAAACGCTGGTACTCCTTGCCGGGCCTGTCCTTGTCCTGCTCGAACTCGTCGACCGCCGCCCGCTGCGCCGACTGGAAGCGGCGTTTGGCCTTATCCAGGGCGAAGCCGTGATTCTCGTCCGACTTTTTCGCGAACTGCTCCTCTTCCTGGACCACGGCGTAGCTTTGCGACTCGTAGGTGAAGATGATCTGCTCGCGCAGCTTCTGGTACTCGGCCCGCAGCGCGGTGTTGGCCTTTTCAAAGTCGGCGGTCTGTTGGTCGCGGCAGGACCGGTACTGTTGCAGCATCGCCTCGTTGCGCGCCGCGTGTTGGCCGTCGATGTCCCCTTCCAGGGCCGCCCGCTGGTCGACCAGGCACTTCAGTTCGGCCACGAGCTTGCGTTGCCGTTCGACAAAGGTGTTCTGCATAGCTTGCTGTTCTCATCCGGCCTAATCCGACTCGGCACGATCCGCCAATTCCTTCTCGGCCTGCGCCAGCACTTCGGCCAGCTTATAGACGGCGGCCGCCACCAGCGTCACCTGGGCTGGCAGCGGCTGCAGGTAGTCCTTTTCGAAATCCTGGCTGGTCTTATCGGTCCAGTGGGTCTTGGCCTGCGCCCAATGCTCCTTCAGGTGCGAGGTCGTGCGCTGCAGGCGGGCCACGTTCCCCAGTAGCTCAACGCTTTTCATGCTGCCTCCCGTGTCTTGGCTCTACCCCGCTCCGCCCTCGCCCGACCCGGTGAATTCCGTGTACTTGTCCAAGGCTTGGGCCAGACGTTCCAGAGTCGCCACCGCGCGAGGAAACTCGGTGTCGAGGTAATTGGTCAGACGGTTCAGGTGGCCCAAGAACATATCGGCTTCCTGACGGATCGTGAGTCGCCATTTGCGGACGGCGCGCGACTTCTGTTCCGCGTTGCGGAGCCGCTGCTTGGCGTGATCGAAGGCCAGCTTCTTCTCGTAAGCGGAACGTTTGTCTTCGGGGCGGATGGCCAGTTCCACTCGTTCCAACGCCCGCCGTGCTTCGGCCAAGGCATCCGAGGCCGCCCGGCTCTCGTGTGTCCAATAACGCAGCCGGTCGTGTTCGATCCAATCGACCGCCCGCCGTAACTCGAGTTCCAGTTGGGTCACCGTGTCGCGGACCTGCGTCTCGTACTCCTGCATCGCGACCTTAAACAGACGTACGGTCTCGGTCGAGGTGATTTTCGCGCCTTGGGCCATGCGACTATCCCCACGCTACCTTACGACTGCAAGTACTCGTCGACGTGATCCGCCTTGCGCAGCAGGTACGGCACGTGGCGGTCATTGTTCTCCAGGAAGCGGGCAATCATCTTCATGCCCTCTTCGAATTGCTGACAGAACTTCTTGTGTTCCTGGTCCCGCCACGAGGCGCCGAGTGAGGTCAACTGGTTGCCCAGCGACCGGGAGCGTTCCCGGAGTTCGTTATTGAACTTCTTGAGACTGCGGGCGAACTCCCGAAGTTCTTCCGGATCGACAACCGCTTGTGGCATGGACGACTCCTTCCCCAGCTGTCGGAATTGTGCGAATCCCTGAGGCCGCGAACGACGATTGGTATCGCCACTATATCCGGCTGGGCGGGGCGGTGTAAAGGAAGGGCAGGTGCCGAGCGGTTACTAGAGCCGCCGAATGTGGAAGCCACCGTCGACGTTGATCCGATCGCCGGTGGTGAACAGGAAGGCTTCCGTGGTCAACGCGACGACGACTTTGGCGACGTCCTCCGGGGTGCCCCAGCGACGAATCGGGGTCAGCCCCTCGGCGATCAGCTTGTCGTATTTTTCCTTGACGGGGGCGGTCATGTCGCTGGCGATCACGCCGGGACAGACCTCAAACACGCGGATCCCGTGAGCCGCCAGCCGATCGGCCAACAACCACGTCATCATCCCCATGGCTGCTTTGGCCAGGCAATAATCCGCCCGGTTCGTGCTGGCCGCATACGCTGAAATCGACGACACGTTGACGATCAGTCCGCGCGGCACCTGCTGGGCGGCGATCGCCGGGAGCATCTTGTTGGCCGCCAACTGAGCGAGAAAAAACGGCCCCTTCAGATTCGTGTCGAACACCAAGTCCCAACTTTCCTCGGTCGCCTCCAGCAGATCGCGGCGGCCCTGGGAGGTGATGCCGGCGTTGTTGACCAACACGTCCAGACGCCCGAAATGCCGGAATGTTTCGTCGATCAGGACGCGGCGGTCGGCCGCGATGCCCACATCGCCCCGCACGGCCACCGCGGTCCCGCCGCCAGCCGCGATTTCGGCGACCACGGCTTCCGCCGCCTGCGTACTCTGCAAATAGTTCACCACCACCGCATGCCCGTGCCGTCCCAGTTCCAGAGCAATGCCGCGGCCGATTCCGCGAGAAGCTCCCGTGACTAACGCGACCGGTCTGTCCAACATCGCTGCGCCTCGCCAGATAGGAACTTGGCAACACCCAGGTGCAGCCGAAATCCCCCGTGTCGTATCGCACTCTACATCGACCGACCCGCCCGACGATGGCCAGGCGTCGGTCGGACAAAGGAATTGTGTCCGATATTTGGAAGTTGCCGACAGCTCGCAGGCCGAGGCGGAGCAAGTGCCGGCCCTACAGAACCCCACCGCGACGCAATCTGGTAATCCACGCCGGATAAGGACCGGCGTATCAATAACTGTCGGGTTTTCAAAGTGGTCACGCAGGCTCCGCCGTGATGACAGATCGTCACGGCGGAGCGTGACGACGACGATACTTGTTTCTCGCACGGATGGCAGAGCCAGAGCACGGATGAAGACCGAACTAGAACGGCATCCGTGCTCTGGCTCTGCCATCGGTGCGAATAACGCAAGAAAAGTCGCACTTGGGTCAAGTAGGCAGTCTGTCTGTCAAGGTCAGGTTCTCAACGGGCCTCGCCGGGCCGTTCAGGAATTGGCCGCGTCAGCATCCGCATGCTCCATAGCCAATTCTGTTTCTCGGGCCACCCCCACACCCAACGCAGTTAAGGATTTTGGTAGCCGAATTCGCCAGAATTCGGGTGTTTGGCGCGAATCCCCGAAGTCTGGCGACTTCGACTACGGTGTACGTGCCGGTTTTGGCCCGCGTCAAAATCCTTAACGGCGTTGCCCCACGCCGTAGCCGCCGCGGTATAATGCCTCGACGAAACTGCCGCCAGCCGCAGCTCGTCGACTTCCGACATCACTATTTCGCACAGAGAATCCCATGACAGCCAGCATTCACGGCCACGAAGTCCTGCAAATGATGCTTGCCTCGGGCAAGCAGTACACCAAAGACTCCTTGCAGGCCGACATCCTCGCCAGGTTTGGCGGCGAGGCCCACTTCCACACCTGTTCCGCCGAGAACCTGACCGCCGCTGAACTGATCGAGTTCCTGGACGGCCGCGGCAAGTTCACCAGCGGCGAAAACGGTTTCCAAACAGAACCGACCAAGATCTGCAACGGCTAGCACCCAAAGGGGCCGACGGCGTCGCTTAGGACCGGCGCATCAATAAGCGTCGGGTTTTCAAAGTAGTCATCACGCTCCGCGTGATGACATGTCGTCACGGCGGAGCGTGACGACTACTATACTTGCAACAGTTATTGATGCGCCAGTCCTTACGGACCTCTGCCCCTGGTTTCGCCGAGTTTTGCGCGGCCCGCTGTCCGAGTGAACGGGGTCGTTCCGCCGCACTTCCCACGTCTGGCGAGCGTGGGCAAAGGGCAAGACAACCGGGAAATCATTTCGGTCGGCATTGCTATCCGACTGGCGGTTAACTGCCACGGTCTCAGCCCACGTCCCGTTCGAGCGGCTGGTCCGCGTTTCGGACCAGATACACGAGGGCCACGAAATCGTACAGCCCGTGCGCGACGATCGGGGCCAGTACGTTACCGGTCAGCAGGAGCAACGCTCCCAGGTAGACCCCGATCAGTCCGGCCAACACCGCGTAGGTGTGGGTCAGCCAATGGCATACGCCAAACACCGTGGACGCCGCCACCAAGCCGATCCAGACCCCGTACGGAGCACCGATCTGCTCGGTCAAGGCGTGTTGCAACAACCCGCGAAAGAACAGTTCTTCACCCACGCCCGCCACGCTCGCGATCAGCGCCAACTGCCACACAGACGTCTGCCGAAACAGGGGCACGACGCAGCGGTCCATGAAGTCCTTCAATTCCTGCAGTGGACCGAGCGGATAGCGCTCGACCAAGGCCAGTCCGAGCAACATCGGCAGGGCGGCCGCCGCACCCGCCAGCGCCGCCGCGGCTTGATCCGGCCCAGCCTCCCAACTCCAGGTGATCCCCACCAGGGGCGACCGCCCCAGCCACCAGCCGATCAGCCCAGCGATCACCGCCAGACTGCCTTCGAAGACGACGGCCACCCACGTCCGGAGGCACTGCTCGTCGGGAGCTGGTAACGCGTCGAATTCGTCCACGGTTGAGGACCTTTCTGCACACGTCCGGGCAGTCAGTGGGTGCCGGCGTGAGCGGTCAGGGTGTAACCCAGGACGCCAGCCAGTCGGTCCAAGACGTCGGAACGCAGGGTCCGCTCGCCAGTCAAGAACTCGTCCAAGAGAATTGGATTGATCCCGATCTGTTCGGCGATGGCGGACAGCGACCGAGGACTGGTGTGGATCGCCTGCCGAAATTCGCCGCTGAGCGTGGCTTCTTCGCGGGCTTCGCGGCGTAAGCGATCCCGCGCCGTTAGCTCGGGTAACTCGACCGCAATTTGCTCGCGCAGTTGCTGAAGTCGCGTCAACTCGGGCGCGGTCAGTTCGCGGGTGATGCGACGGGCTTGTCGTTCGGTCATGCGAGCCACCTCTCAGGGTTCAGGGACTTCGTAGGCAGTCACCGGCAGGACTGTGAGTTCGTCCAGTTCTTCGTATACCGCCATGATATATCGCTCGTCGATCGTATAGCCCCACGCGGCCGGAAGGCGTGAAGACCGGCTAAAGCCTTTGCTGTCGGGGTGACACACGACATGCTCGAAATCCTCCTGCGTGATCCCATGCTCTGCGACGTGTGCGATGACGCCCTTCGTCCAGAGAAAATCCAAAAAGGGCATACTCTCTCCCCCGGCTGTTGATGCGGCTCATTATACTGCGTTGTACGCGGCGGGAAACGTGGGTCTACAAAATGCAGAAAGAACATGTGCAGCAAGAGTTTTCATCGTGTCAGCCAGGCAGTACCCCCGCAACAGCGGTTGCGGTAAGATGGCGGCGTCGCTGATCCTCGACCGGCCGTCCGCTTCGAAGAAATGCTGCGGTGCCAAAGAACAGGATCGGCAGGGACTTCGGCAAGAGATGCCGGGGATGTTGTAGGTCAGCCTTTCCAGGCTGACGTCCGTGCGGTGTCAGGCTGGAAAGCCTGACCTACTTGCGGGTTAGACAGGAGGGTGAGATGCAGGTGTTCGTAACCCACCGGATCAGGTGTGTCATCAGTCTTCTGTCGGTTTGGCTCGCGGTCCCCATCGTCCAAGCCGCGGAGTCCATCGCGGTATACGTCGAAACGCTGACCGTGCCGCCGTCGACTCAGCCGCTGCTGTTCGTCACAGTCCAGAACCGACAGGATATAGTCTACAACGGTTCGATTGCGGTCAAGGGCCCGGAGGGTTGGCGGCTGGCACCGGCCAACCGCCCGATCACGTTGGCCCCGGCGGAATCCAAACGCGTCCCCTTCACCATCGAACAAGGACGCAACGTCGAGGCCAACACCTACGCGTTCGAGGTCACAGCGACCGGCGAGGGCGCGCCGGTGCTACAGCGTCAGGAGACGTTCGTCGCGAGTGCTCCGTACCATCCTGTGACCATCGATGGCAACGCGGAAGAATGGGGCGATGCGATCCCTGTCGCGTTCACGACCAAGGGCCAGAAGACCGTCATCAGCACCTACTGGAACCGACGCAAGTTCGCGATCTTGGTGGCGGTTCAGGAACAGCAGCTCGTCCCGTATCCCGGACCAGCCGGTGCAGGCCCGTTTGAGGCCGTGCAAGTCGCCCTCGCGCCGTTGGCCACTTCAGGCGACACGCCCCGTCCGCAACAGGCCGGCCGGTTTGAGTTCCTGCTCGTGGCGGCGGGGGATGCAGCTCGCTGTTTTGCGTTGGCCGCCACCGATACCCCGTTGTCGGACATCGAGCGTCCACGCGCCCTCGAAGCGTTGGCCCTGCCGGACGCCGAAGTTGCGGTCCGCCACCTGGCTGGCGTCACCTACTGGGAATGCGCCCTTCCCTTCCGCCTGCTGCGGGACGAAATTCGTCCCAGCGAAGGTGCCGAGTTCTTTCTCTCGGTACTGATTCACGACCCCGACGGCACCGGCCTCCGCGATTTGGCCCAAGCAGCCGGACTCGAACCGTCCGCGCGCGACCGTCAGACGTGGATTCGCTGGCCCGGTGCGAAGTGGGGCGATTCACCGCCCTTGAGCTATCCCATCCGTTGGGGGCTGTGCACGTCGAAGTATTAGGGCCAAACGGATTTCGGGGTTGTCGGTGTCAAGAATGATGTCTTACGGTTTTGCATAGAAGGACCGCCAGCTGGGGTCAGACGTACAGATTTCAGTTTTCGCGGTCGTATGCCCAAGCACATGGACAGCCTCTTGCCCGCGAAAACTGAAATCTGTACGTCTGACCCCTTGTCTCAATCCCCGTCCAGGCTGAACCGGCTTGCCAATCGCAAGCCGGAGACCTAACATCGTCCTTGTGGCCTGTCGCTGTACGGTAATGCTGTGCGGCAATCTGGAGAAGGAGTTGACCAACTATGACACGCGGTGTTTCTGTGCTCGCGGTACTGGCGTTTTTCCTGCCCGCGTTAGATTCCGTTGCAAGCTCGGCAGAAAGTGTGTGGCAGAGTTCCTCGGCCGCGGCACCGGATGGGGCCATCGTCTTCCGGGCCGTGATCGTGGAGGACCAAGACGATCGACCCGCTGCGACCGGTAAGGCTGCGGCGGAGAAGCTCAAGGCGGCGCTGGGCGGCGCGCCGCTGCAAGCGGTCCTCGTCGCTGAGTGCTTCGAAGACCTGGACCGCAAGCGGCAACTGTTGCAGGGCGTGTGCTCCGTCATCCCGCCGGAATTGGTCTTCGGCGAAGCCACTTATGGCTCGTTCACGCAGGACGGCTCAGCGGGTGTGGATTCGGTGTGCTTGCTGGGCATCGGCGGCGAGGGCGTCTCGGTGGCGGCCACGCTGGTCACAGAACTGGGCGTCGCCAAATTGACGTTCCAGGAACACGAACAGGAAATCAAGAATCGGCTGCACGCCGCGGGTGCCAAGTTGGTCGGCCAGTTGCACCGCACCGCACAGGATCGATTGCTGCTGCTGATCGCCGACGCGCACTCGCCGAAGAATCAGTTCCTCGTCGAGGGGGCTCAGCAAGTGGTCGGCGGCGGCTTTCCAATCACCGGCGGTAGCGCTAACAAGAACGCCGGCCAGACCTTCGTCTATTTCCAGGGCCAACCGCACAGCGACAGCGCCGTGGCGCTGCTGCTGTCTGGCAATTTCCGCGTGGCGCTCGCCGGGCGGAAGGCGATGGACAATGATCAGGTGCTTGCCACGGCGAAAGAAGCCGCGACGCAAGTGCTGGCCGCCTTCGACGGTAAACCCGCGGCGGTGCTTGCGTTCGACTGCGCCGGCCGACGCGGCAAACTCCGCCGCCCGGCCGACGAACTGGCTGCCATCCAAGCGGCGTTGGGCAAGGACCTGCCGCTGTTCGGCTGCTATTGCGCCGGCGAGGTCGGGCCGCTGGATGTCACCGAGAAACCGGCCGGCGTGCTCAGCGGCGGCGGCGGCGGGCACGTGATGTTCACCGTGATAGGCCGCTGAACGCGAGAGCATCCTCCCTGCCTTGATCGTAACCTTGCGCAAAACGCTAGCAGCAGGGGGTCAGGGTGGCTGGGGCAGAGTGCAGCGATGCCCCAGAAGCCGGGTACTGGGTCTTCGCTTAGGCTCAGCCGCCAGCCACCCGAGCCGTGGCCAGCACGGACAGCAGTGCGCAACCTTACAATCAAAGCCAATCCCCCAACTGGCCTGCTACTCCACGGGGCGAATCGTGGCCGTGATTGTCGCCTGTTTCACCGGTTCGGCCAGGTCGATGCCCAGTCGGACGGGCAGCTGTGACCCATGCAGATCCTCGTGGAGCTGCTCGGACTCGACCTTGATTTCCGCCCCGACCACGGCCAACTCGACGCGCACCGCACCGGCACCCTGGCCGATCAGGATGGTCTGACCCTGGACTTTGACAGCCGGCGAAAACGTGATCAAAGCCGTGCCGAACGCTTGCGGTTCGGCGAATTCCACGGTGTCGGTGACCGTCAGACTGCCACGGCCCGCTCGCGAGAAGACGAACGTCCGCTCCAGCTTTTGCAGCGACTTCACCGCATAGCAGGACCGGAGGTCGAAGGCCAGGGTGTCCTGCTCGTCGGTGAATTCGGTCCGCAGCAGCTTGCCCGCCGCCTGCCGGCCCTCGCGTTGCAATTGGCCGGCCACTCGCGGCACCGAGTGACCGAACGAGTTGAGCACGCTGCTGTCGTAGCGTTTCGCGCTGAACGTCCGCGCCGTGTAGACCTCCGCGCCGGGATCGACCAGCGGTGTGTCATCCTGCAGGGCGACGACGAAGGAACCGACGTCATTGTGGTTGTGGTGCTCGGCGTTGTGACCGCCTTTCAGTCCGACTCCCAGCCCGCGGCGGTTGTCGGACCGCGGGCGACAAATCAGAATGCCTGCCTCGGCAAACCAGTCACGCAATGCCGGCCTTCCGGCTGCCTGCTCCGCAGCCGGCCGCTTCACGAGCGAGTTGGGAAAACCAAAGACGCCGAGATCAAACAGGCTGCCGGATGAACCGGCCGATGCGGCGGCCTGCCGCTCGATATGCTGCCAGCCGAAGCCGTAACGACGGCTCAGGTAATCGAGCAGATGGACGTCCGGGCGAGCGCGCGGACTGCAATCGGCGAAGGCCGGATAGAGGCCGGGCAGGATTTCCATACGCGGCCCGAACTGGGCGATCTGTGGCACGGACGGCTGGTCCATCAGATCGACCTGTCCGGCCGTCGCCTGGCCGATCGTTTCCGCAAGCAGCACATAATGGCCGAAGCCGTAGTTGTAGTAGCCGATGCCCTCCGAGCAGTAGCCGTCCGGCGTAAAACCGTGCAGGAAGTTCTGCACATATTTTTCCGCCGCCGCCACGAACCAGGCGCGACGCTCAGGGGCCTCGATCATGGCGAGCGCCGAACCCGTGACGCCAGCCAAGCAGACCGCATTCCAATTGTTCGTGCCCGTGGCCCACCACAGCTTCGGCTGCCCCCGCTTTGCGTAGCCTTCGTACGGCACAAACGTCCGCCGCTCCAATTCGCGGCGAATCAAGTCCCGTGTGTCCTGGCTCAGTTGGTCGCCGAGCCAGTAGTACGCCGTGGCCAGGTTCCACGAAGTGGCCGCCGAGTACAGATCGATCTCGACCGTCTTGCCGTGGTAGTTCTCCAGCGATCGGTCATGGGCCGGCAGTAACCAACTGGGTTCCTCGCAGATCGCCCGCACCGCCTCCTCGACCGCCGACAAGAACCGGCCGCGATGCTCAATGCCTTCGGCCACCACCAGCGTCGGCAGCCGACCGTGGCGGCGGAACATCACGTCCTGACAGCGGGTCCGGTTGCCGGTCCGGGAGAAGTCCAGGTACAGCTCCTCGGTCAAGTCGGGGATCGGCTCTTTCAGCAGTTTCTCGGCACGGGCCACGCTGCCCTTCAAGCCCGGCAACTTCGCAACCGCCTGCCAAGCCGCGCGATCTGTGATCGGCTGGCCCACACCCTGCGCCGTCGGCGACAGCAGCGTCACCACAGCCTGGACGCGGTTCGGGTCCGGTGCCGATTGAGCGCGGGCCGGCACACCCGCGGCGAGGACACTGGCCACCGCCAGCATCGACCACAAGCAACGGGGCAACCAACGACAGCGAGTTGAGAGGTGTCGAGTAGGCATAATATGGTCTCCTTCGGTAGGTCTGGTTTGTATTCCCTGTTGCTCTTCTCTTTCGATCTGAAGAGTGTCACAATATTCAACCGTTGAAGGCGACTTCAACGCCCCTCACAGAACCGGACTTGTGA
>JAPLNJ010000914.1 GCA_026692885.1 Planctomycetota bacterium
GCGAACTTGTAGAAACCGGCTGGTTGGCACAGCCCACCCTACAAACTCGGCATTGCGAACGAGGGGAAGGGAGAGCGAGATGCGAGTGGGATCGTCGCGGAAATCCTGGCGGGGCAGTGCGGCCGCAGCCGTGGGGCTCACGCTGTGGGCCGGACCGTGTCTGGCGCAGGACGCCAAGCCGACCGCGCCGAAAGCGTCGCAGAATCTGCTGAAGCCGGAGACGAACCGCGCCATCGTGGCCGGACTGGAGTACCTACAGCGGCGGCAGAACGACGAGGGCTCCTTCGGCGGCAGCGGTCTGGGCCGAAACGTGGGCGTCTGCGGACTGGCCGGCATGGCGATGTTGGCCAATGGCAGTACGCCCGGCCGCGGACCTTACGGGCGGGAGCTCAGCCGGTGTGTCGCGTTCATCCTGGACCACACGCTCGACAGCGGCTTTATTACTTACCCCGATGCGGTCGGTCACGGGCCGATGTACGGGCACGGCTTTGCCACGTTGTTCCTGGCCGAGGTGTATGGGATGTCGCCCGACCCGCTGGTGCGCGAGAAGCTTGCCAATGCTGTCAAGCTGATCCTTAGTACGCAGAACGACGAAGGTGGTTGGCGGTACGAGCCCAAACGCCAGGACGCCGACATTTCCGTGACGGTGTGCCAGATCATGGCCTTGCGTGCGGCCCGCAATGCCGGGATGTTCGTGCCCAACAAAACGATCGATCGTTGTACCGACTACGTGAAACGCAGCCAGAACGCCGACGGTGGTTTCATGTACCAGTTGACCCAGCCGGGGGTCAGCCAGTTTCCTCGCAGCGCCGCCGCGGTGGTGGGGTTGTACAGCGCCGGAATCTATGACGGGCCGGAAGTCGAGCGGGGGCTGGACTACCTGCTGAAGCACTTGCCCCAGGCGGACGCCTTTCAGAGAGACAACTACTTCTTCTACGGCCACTACTACGCGGTCCAAGCCATGTGGCAGGCTGGCGGCGAACGTTGGCGGCGTTGGCATCCGGCGATCCACGACGCCCTGCTCGCACGCCAAAAGCAGGACGGCTCCTGGCCCGACAATGTCTCCTACGAATACGGCACGGCGATGGCGTGCCTCATTCTGCAGATGCCGAACAACTACCTGCCGATTTTTCAGCATTGAGATCGGGTGATGATGCAGAGCCGCTCCCAAACTTCCAAATCCCTTCCGGCGCCGCCGGGCCTTCGGACTTCGCTGATCCTGACACTGCTCGCGCTGAACCTGGCTGTCAGCGGAATGGCCCAGGAAGCAGCCGATCCTCCGCGTTGGGCGATACCGGTGGACGGCGACCCCTTCCCCGCCCGCGTCCAGGCGATCGACAAGGACTGGAAGATCACGTTTCAGGCCAACGGGCGGCAACGCGTCTTCACCGCCCAGGACCTTGTTGGCTGGGGTGACTACCGGGATACTTGCACGCATTCGCAGATCGTGTTGGCCGATGGGGGCCTGCTAGTGGCCGATGTCATGCAACTCAGCGGTGAGTCGCTCGTCGCCTATGGCGACTTGTGCGGCCAAGTGACGTGGCCGCTGTCCGCGGTGCGCGGCGTGCTGGTGGACCCTCCCTTGCAGCCGCTGCGGCGGGATCGGCTGTTGGAGACCATCCACTCCGCGCACGGGACAGAAGATCAACTGCGGTTGGACAACGAAGACGTAATCGCCGGCACTCTCAAGAGCTGGTGCGCGGTGCCGGACGCAGCCGCCGATCGACCCGCCACGATCGCCCTGGCGACCACCGGCCGGGATCTGCAGGTCCCCGCCGATACGGTGGTGGCTCTGATCCTGAATCCGGCGCTCGTCAGGCTGTCCAAACCGCGCGAGGCCGTCGTGGAGATGGGGTTCCGGGACGGCAGTCTGCTGCGGGTGATCAAGGTTGCCACCGCAGGCGCGACCACGCGATTGACGCTGCCCGGAGCTCTCGAACTGGAGCTGGCGACCGATGTGCTGTGCCGCGAATTGACGCTGCTGCGGCCGAACGGCAACCGCGTGGCCTACCTTTCGGACCTGCCGCCGATTGGCTACAAGCACATTCCGCTGCTCGAGTCGCCTTGGCCGTTGCAGCCGGATCGCAGCGCTGCGGGTGGGCGACTACGTCACGGAGGCCACGTCTTCACTAAAGGTCTGGGGATGCACAGCACGTCGCGAGTCGCCTATGATCTGGACGGGCAGTACCGCCGTTTCCAGGCGGAAATCGCTGTGGACGACGACGCCGGACCGCGGGGGGCGGTCACCGTTCGCGTCTTGTTCGAAGCTGCGCAGGGTCAGTGGCAGCGGGCCTTCGAAAGCGACGTCATCCGCGGCGGCGCACCCCCGCTGCCAATCGCAGTCGATGTCACCGGCGTGAAGCGGATGGCGCTGATTGTCGACTTCGCAGAACGCGGCGACGTACTGGACCATGCCGACTGGCTGAACGCCCGGCTGATCAAGTAGCGGCAGGCCGGCCGCTTGAAAATGATGGATTGACTCGCGGTTTGGGGCTTCCATGGCCTGGGAGGGCGAGGCTCCTGCCGAGCCGGAGCGGGCCGTCAGGAACGGCCCACGGCTCCGCGGGAGCGTCGCCCTCCCAATCCACGTTCTCTCGTTTTCCATTGGCAACCTAGGGCTCTCTAGGATGGCGAGAAGCTGCCCGCCTCGTCCCCGGGGCGTGTTCGAGGCAGTGCTTGGACGATTGCTCACAAACGCCCGGCACGATACACTGACCCGAAGAAAGCCGAGGCTGACAGATGCTAACCTATCGGGCGATGTACAAGTATCTGGATGAGGGAGTTCACGCCGAAGTGTTGGATTTTCCAGGCGTCATCTCTTTTGGCGAGGATCTCGAAGATGCTCGCCGTATGCTCGCCAGTGCCCTGGTCGACATGGCCGAGACGAACTTGTTGATTGGGGAGTCACTGTCGGCACCGGATCCGACTTGCACGGACCTTGAGGCTGATCTCGAAGAGCCCATCCACTTGTTGCTAACGGCGGTATCCCGTGTCGCCCTCGTGCCACAGGGCACCGGTCCATGCTGACGGACAAAACGGTCAATGTCGGCGCGCGGTTATCGATCACGGCTCGGCAAAACCCGTCCGGGGTGGCGGTGGTGGAACCAGCTCGGGACACGGTGGGCGGGCGCGCTGCGTATCACCACGTGACCTTTGCGGAGTTGGACCAGGACAGCGATCTGCTGGCTGACGGTCTGCGGTCGCTCGGCGCCCAGGCGGGCCAGCGAATCGTCCTGATGGTGCGGCCGGGCATCGACTTTATCTCGCTGGTGTTCGCACTCTTCAAAGCCGGCGTAGTCACGGTCCTGATTGACCCCGGCATGGGCCGCAAGAGCCTGATTCGCTGTCTGGAGGAAGTCGAGCCGGATGGCTTTGTGGCGCTGCCCTTGGTTCACGCGATTCGCATCGCGTTGCGAAACCGATTCCCGCAGGCCCGCTACAACGTGACGGTCGGTCGCCGCTGGTTCTGGGGCGGCCCGACGATCCGGCAACTCCGCGCCCGCACGTTGGGCCGCGATTTCCGACCGGCGGCGACGACGGCTGACGACCCAGCGGCCATCATCTTCACCACGGGCAGCACCGGACCGCCCAAAGGCGTGTTATATCGCCACGGCAACTTCGACCAACAGGTCGACCAACTGCGCGACTTCTACCAGATCCAACCGGGCGAGATCGATCTGGCTGCCTTCCCCTTGTTCGGCTTGTTCAACTGTGCGATGGGGGTCTCGACCATCGTGCCGGACATGGATCCGACCCGTCCGGCCTGCGTCGACCCGCGGAAGATCGTCCAGGCGGTGCAGGATTGGCAAGCGACCCAGGCTTTCGGTTCACCCGCCCTGTGGAATGTCGTGGGGCGGTACTGCGAAGAACACAACGTGAGACTGCCGAGCCTCCGGCGAGTACTGTCGGCAGGCGCGCCCGTACCGCCGCACGTCCTGCGGCGAATGCAGCAGGCCATCTCGACGGAAGGCGACGTGCACACGCCGTACGGCGCGACGGAGTCGTTGCCCGTGGCGTCGATTTCGGCGACCGAGGTGTTGGGAGAAACGGCGGATCGGAGTGCACAAGGCGCCGGCACCTGCGTCGGGCGGTGTTTTCCCGGCATCCGGTGGAAGGTGATCCGCATCGACGACGGGCCGATCGCCACGCTAGATCTGACGGAAGAGCTGCCGCGTGGCCAGATCGGCGAATTGCTCGTCAGCGGCCCGGTGGTCACGCGTCAGTACGTGACGCGAGTCGAAGCCAACGCACTACACAAGATCCAAGACGGCGATACGGTCTGGCACCGGTTGGGCGACCTGGGCTACTTGGACGAACAGGATCGATTTTGGTTTTGCGGTCGCAAGGCACACCGCGTCCTGACGCCGCAGGGACCGATGTACACCATCCCCTGCGAAGCGATTTTCAATCAACACCCAAGTGTCTATCGTGCAGCCCTCGTCGGGGTCGGCACGCCGGGCCACCAGCGTCCGGTCATCATCGTCGAAACTTGGCCCGCTTGCCGTCCCCGTTCGGAGCAGGAGCAGACCTGCCTGTTGGCCGAACTGCGCCAGTTGGCGGTGGGAAATTCTCTGACGCAGCAGATTCTGGACGTCCTCATCCACCCCTCGCTGCCGGTCGACATTCGGCATAACGCCAAGATTTTTCGGGAACAGTTGGCGGTCTGGGCCGAAACGCAGTTGCGCCGGTGAGGCCTTGATCGGAACACTGCGAAATGCCGTCACTGCTAGCACCAAACGGTTTTCGGGGTTGTCGGTGTCAAGAATGGGATTTTACGGTTTCGCATAGACGTACCGCCAGCTGGGGTCAGACGTACAGATTTCAGTTTTCGCGGTCGTGTGCCCAAGCAGAGGGAAAGCCTTCTGCCCGCGAAAACTGAAATCTGTACGTCTGACCCCTTGTCTCGCGCCCCGTCCCTGCTGAACCGTTAAGTCTCATTCTTTACGCGCAAGGGCCAAAAAACCGTTTGGTGGTAGCTGACCCCGTCCGAGAAGCTCCCGACTCGTCGGGCCGGTCGGATATGGGCCTCCGGGTTAGGCACAGGGCGGGAACACTCCCACCGACTTACGTCGGGAGCTTCTCGGGGGCGATCACGACACTGCGAGCATTTCACAACATTATGATCAAGGCCAGATCGCTGCACGGCTCTGGCGCCCCTTTGACACCAGCTAACTTGCTGCTTAGAATTGAGCGGCTGTGCCAAGGGCCATGTGTGGTCTGACGTAAACCCGGCCAATGGGTCTAACCTGCAACGTATTGAGAGGGAGAGTGACTCATGAAGAAAGCCGAGAGCAAGGTATACAAGGAACGCCTCCTGCAATTGCGGATGCGGCTACGTGGCGACGTTCACGCCATGGCGGACGCCGCACTCAAGCAGACTCGCAGTGAGGCGAGTGGCGACCTCTCTTACATGCCGATCCACATGGCCGATGTGGGAACGGATAATTTCGACCAGGAATTTACGTTGAGCCTGATGGAAACCGAAGAAGACACGCTTTCGCAGGTTGAATTAGCTCTGGAACGTGTCGAAGAAGGGGCCTACGGCATGTGCGTCGAGTGTGACGGCAGGATTCCCAAGACTCGTCTCAACGCCCTCCCCTATACACCTTATTGTGTCAAGTGCGCAAGCAAGCTCGAAACGCGATGAATCGCTCAGCTGGTCCCCGGTTCCTGTGAGTCGGTACGTCGTTTTCCTGGCCATCGCAAGTTGTGGCTGTGCACTCGATCTGCTGACCAAGCACTGGGTATTTCACTGGCAAGGGATGCCTGCGCACTGGGACAGCATGCCCGCGGACTGGGTCGGTGATCCATCCCCACATCTGGAATGGTGGATCTGGGGCAACTTTGCCGGCATCCAAACGTCGCTGAACGCGGGTGCGTTGTTTGGCATAGGTCACGGTTACAGCGGTTTATTCGCCCTGCTATCAATTCTTGCCGCAGCGGGGATTGTGCTCTGGCTCTTTCGTTTTGGGGCCGCGCACGAGCTGTTCTTGACCGTCGCGCTGGCCTGTGTCATGGCCGGCATCTGCGGCAATCTTTACGACCGCCTCGGTCTTTGGCACGCTCCAGGAACCCCCGACGTTTGGCCCAAGTTGGTGAGAGACTGGATTCTGCTCCGTTATCACGGCTACACTTGGCCCAACTTCAATATCGCAGATTCCCTGCTGGTCTGTGGAGCCGGGCTATTGTTGTGGCACGGATTTTTCCTCGCCGACCAGCGACCGCAAACTCCGGGCGTCGACGCGCATCAGCCCCCGAGCAGCTGAGCTCTTACGAATTCAGCTACGCCGATTCGCAACGGGCGCAACCGGTCTTCCTCGCACGAGATAGTAAGGGCCCCGAATTGTAGCTGAATTCGCCAGAATTCAGCGGCTTTTCGAGGGCGAGGACCTAGGGTGTTCAGTTTGTCTGATTTTGCCATGAACTGGTGTTTTCCCGAATACCTGATTCTGTTCTGGTTTGCTTCGCGGAGTGATTACGAAATCAAGGATGACCGAGTGGCCCCTGGGGCACCCCTGATC
>JAPLNJ010000915.1 GCA_026692885.1 Planctomycetota bacterium
TCCGCCCGCTTGCGTTTGGAGATGTCCAAATTGATGCCGACGTAGCCGGTGACCTGGCCCGCAGGATCGCGAATCGTCGTGGCCACGCTATGCACCCAGGTAATGTCGCCGGAGGTGGATTGGAGGCGGAATTCCTGTCCCCAATTACCACCGCTGGCGACCGTCTTCTGCCAGCCGGACGCCACCAGTCGCCGGTCTTGAGGATGCACGCCGTAAAACCAGTCCGTGACTAACGCTGCCTCCGGGCTCAGCCCCGCCAATTCGCACCACTTGGGGTTGGCATAAGTGCAGTGGCCGGCAGCATCGGTCAGGAAAATCCCGACCGGCGCCAGGGTCGTCAGGCCGCGGAATTTTTCCTCGCTCACCCGCAATAACTTGTGTGCGAAGTAGGGTTCGGTGATATCCTGGTGCGTCACGACGACGCGCGCCGGCCCTGGGAGCGGCAGACGTTTGACGCGGCCATGGAACCAGCGTTCGCCGTCAGGCGCGTGACAGGGATAGGCGAGTGACAACGCCTGTTGCTCGCCGCTGAGCGCGGCGCGGATTCCGGCGGCGAAGATAGCAGCCTCTTCCGCTTCCGGATCCACAGCCACCGCGCGATCGCAGACGTCCAGGTAATTGGCGCCTTCGCACACGGACCCAGAGGGGGCTTGCTGAGCGGCGGCAAAATCGCGCCAGGCTTGGTTGATGTGGATGATCTCGCCCGTTTCGTCCAGCACGCACTGGAGGACCGACAGGGAGTCGAGCGTGGCGGACAGTACCTGCTCCGACGCCTGCCGCCGCTCCAGGGTTCGCCGCAGTCCCTCGTTCTCCAGCTCCAATGCAATCTGGCCAACCCGCAGTTCCTGGAGGAGCCGCAGCGTGTCCTCTGAGGTGACGGGAACCTGGACTTCCGAAATTTCCTGACGGAATCTCTCTTCTGCGCGGCGGCGCAGTTCGTTCGCATTGGTCGCCTGACTTCGATCATCGTTCATGCCGATTACCCGCGATCCTAAGCCGATGCCTGTTCGAAGGTTGAGTCTAGCTGATTCCTGGTCTCGCGGAAATCACCCCAGCCGGGACAATCGCCGCGGGCCTGCGCGGCTGGGCAAGCTGTTCCGACCGGCATCGATCTGGCTTTCGCAAACCCGCAATAACTTGCGGCTTTCACCCTTGCTCCTTGAGGGCCCCCTCGGCGATAAACAGGACGCTGGCCGTAACGGGCGACCGCGGGAAGACGCCCGTTTAACCGCGACCGGGTACCCGCTTGCGGGTGAGGGAGCGCGGACGTCCGCCGTAGCGGACGTGCTCCCCGTTGGGTCGCGGTTAAACGACACGGGGACAATCCCACCCGCGCGCAGAATAGACAATCCCACCCGCGCGCAGAAGAGGCGCGAAATAGATGCTCACCAAGGCCACTAGGACGTTGATTTGGATCCCGATTATCCACACCCAGGTGGATCAAGGGAGCCTGAGCGAGTCCATTCGGGAATTGCACATACGCCGACTGGGGACGGAGCGTTGGGAGCAGCACCTGCGGGCCGTGGAGGACACGTGGCGCTGCATCCGGGAGGACCTCGACAGCTTGAATTTGTGTTACGCCCAGGTGCGACTCTACCAGGACGGCCTGCCCCAGTGCGGACACGAAGCCAATATCGTTCGGGAATTGGCCGAGGCCGGCAGCAAAAATCACCGCCTCTTGTTGAACTTGATGCAGCAAGGTGCTACGTTGATGGGCACCGAATCCACGGAACTGCTGCTGGAGGAGTATTACTTGGCGCGCCAGGTCTTGGTTGCGATGGAGTCCAAGCAGCCGAATGCGGCAGAAGGCCGTCAGCAGGAGTTGAGCGCGTGTCTACTTGAACGGCGTGATTGCTATATTGCCAACCGCGTCTGCGAAACACTCCTAGTAGGAGAAACAGGGATCCTGTTCCTGGGTTTGCTGCACTCGATCGAGCGACGCCTGCCGCCAGACATCCGCGTCCGAAAAATGACGCCCCGCCAGAACCCACAACCTGGAAGTGAGGTTGACCTGTGAGTAGGAATTCTGTGTCATCCGACGTTGTGCTGATCACGGACGACGACCCGGCCATCCGCTGGACGCTGTCGGTGTTGCTGCAGAACGAGGGCTTCCAGACGCTCGAGGCGGAGGACGGCCAAGCCGCCCTCCGGTTCGTCCGCGAGGGGCTGGTCGATCTCGTGCTGCTGGATTTTGTCATGCCCGGGATGAACGGACTAGAGGTCCTGAAGTCGGTCCGGACTTTGGACCCGGAACTGCCGGTCATCCTGGTCACGGGGCACGGCACCACGAACACGGCAGTCGAGGCGGGAAGCCACGCGGTAAGTGGTTTTCTAACCAAACCGTTCAAGAACGACGATGTGGTGTTGGGAGTCCGGATGGCCTTGGCGAGGTGTCGGCGGTCGCAGAAGAAGCCGGGTTTCCGCTCGCCCCTCACCGCCGGCCTGTCGCTGCGGGAGGCCATGGGGCCCAGCGGCGAGATCCAAGCGGTCGTGAAACAGATCGAGCAGGTCGCACTGTCGAATTTCACCGTGATCATCAGCGGCGAGACTGGCGCTGGGAAGGAGGTGGTCGCCCAGGGTATCCACGGCCTGAGCCGCCGCGCCAGGGGGCCGTTTGTGGCCGTGGACTGCGGCGCCATCCCGGCCAATTTGCTGGAGAGCAAGCTGTTCGGGCATGAGAAAGGAGCCTTCACCGGGGCGGATCACTCCGTGATCGGTTGCTTCGAAGCGGCGGCGGGAGGCACGCTGTTTTTCGACGAGATCGGCAACTTGCCGCTCGCGATGCAAGTGGCCATGTTGCGCACTCTGCAGGAACGGCAAATTCACCGGATCGGCGCCACCGCCCCCATCGATCTGGACGTGCGGATCCTGGTCGCGACCAATGAGAACCTGGAGACATTGGTCCAGGCCGGCCGCTTTCGCCGCGATCTTTTCTACCGACTGAATGAATTCAATGTGACCATCCCGCCGCTCCGCGAACGCCCTGAAGACATTATCTTCCTGACCAAACGGTTCCTGGATTGGACCCGCGAGGAGCTGGAGAAAGAAGCCTGCGTGATGACCCACGAGGCAGTCGAGATGTTGCTGGACTACCCCTGGCCTGGCAATATCCGGGAGCTGCGGAACGTCATTCGGCGGGCCGTGCTGCTGGCGGAAAGCAGTATCGCGGCGGAGCATCTGCAGCTGGCCGGCATCACCGAACCCGCTGAGTTGTCCACGGCGGATTCCCCGGAAACGCCCAACGCAGATCCCTCGTTCAAGAACATCATGCAAGGCATTACGTCGGAGGCCGAGCGCACGATTCTGGCGCAGTACTTGAGAAAGACGCAGGGCAACCTGAAGGCCGCGGCGCAGCTGTTGCACATGGATTACAAGACCATTCGCACGAAGGCCAAGCAGTATCAGCTGCTGCCGCGGGAACGAGTGTTGGGGGTGTGACTTGTGAACCGAGTTGCGGGCGCGGATCCCTCAGGTTTCTACCTCTACTGCTTCACGCGGCCGGACGCGGTCCGCGCCGACGCGGCGACTCAGGCCCTGGTGATCCAAGACGTGGCGGTGATCTTTGCCCGCGTGCCGTTGGAGGAGTGGGAAGGTCCGGAGGCTGAGGCTTGCCTGCAGGACTCGCACTGGCTCATCCCGCGCGCTCTGGCCCACGAGCAGGTGGTCGAGGCCTACTTGGCACAGGCTCCCGTCTTGCCCGTGCGGTTTGGCGCGGTGTTCTCGTCGGAAGCCGCATTGACCGACTTCGTGACGCGCCGCATCGGTGAGATTTCCGGATTCCTGGATCGCATGCGCGGCTTCGAGGAATGGGCTGTGAAGGGGATTCTCGACCTCGGCCGGATGGAACAGTGGCTGGCGAGTACCGATGCCGTGCTGGCAGAGCGAAGGCGGAATCTGCCCGAAAGCCCCGGTACCCGCTACTTCCAGGAGAAGCGGCTGAAAGCCGACCTGCTGAAGATCTCCCGGCAGTGGGGCTCCGCGCTGGCCGAGACGTTGTCCGAAGAACTGAACCCGTGCGCGGTAGAGGTCCATCTGCTGCGGGCTCAGAAAATGGCTGAGGCCGATCGGGAGATGATTTTTCACGCCGCGTTCCTTGTGTCGTGCACGGCGGTGGGCGACTTCCAGGACCACGTGGAACGTCAGCAGGAACAGCATGCGTTTCAGGGCCTGACGCTGGAGATCTCCGGACCGTGGCCCCCCTACAGCTTCTGTCCTGCGCTGGCGGAGACCCCGGCATGAAGCAACTGGTGTACGCCGTCCTGGCAACGCAAGACGTGCCGCGGGCCGGCGCGGTTTGCGAATTGCAGGGACACCCGCTGGTGTTTGTGGCCGAGGGTCCGCTCACGGCGGCCTGTTCCGCGGCGATCCAGTCGCCTGCCGTGCCGGGGATGCCGCAGTTGCTGGCCTTTGCCCAGCTGGTCCAAGAGCTGTTCTCGCAGGCCACCGTGCTCCCGCTCCGATACGGATGTTGGCTGGAAGACGAGCGGGAGGTCCGCCAGCTGCTGAGCCGAAACGAGGCCGCTTTTCAGGCGTCGCTCCAGTTGGTACAGGGATGTATCGAGATGGAGATCAGCATCCTGCCGAATGTCGCGAGCGCCGCTGACGGGAACCCCGCTGAGTCCCAGGCTTCCCCTGCGGAGGCTGATTCGCCACCGGACCAAGGGCCCAGCCCAGCGGAGGTGGCCTCCCGCCCAGGGACCGGCTACCTGCTGGCGCGCCAGCACAGCTACGCGGTCAAGGATGACTACAAAGACGCCTTTACACGCCTGACGCGGAGTGTCCAGAATGCGCTCGCGGGACTGTATGTCAAGTCCGTGGCGGAGCAACACGCCACGCGGCAAGGCGGCCTCTGGTCGCTGTACTTCCTGGTGCGGCGCAACGACAGCGATCGCTTTCGCGGGGCCTTTGCGGTACTGCAAGGATCGCTGGGGGAAAAACTGCTCCTCACCGGCCCCTGGCCGCCGTATAACTTTGTCTCGGGCAAGACTCCAGAACACAAGACTCCGGAACAACTGTCATGAGCCAGCCGTTGCCAGCTAACGATCCGCGTCAGGAGCCGGCGGCTGCCGAGGAACGCTGCCGAGTGGGTCTGACGCTGCACCAGATGCACCTGGTCGGCCAACCGGAGCCAATTGACCCGCATCAAAATTGCCGGCTGTGTCTGATGCTCCTGGACAGCATCCCGTCGTCGGTGTTGTTGCTCGATCAGCAGTTGCGCATCGTGTCCACCAATAGCAAGTTTCTGTTGCGGTCGCGGCTGACCGAAAACGAGGTGATCGGGCACCGGCTGGAGGAAGTCTTTCCCGCCGTCATCTACCAGAACATGGATTTTCGGCGGCGGATCTCCGATGTGTTCCGCAGCGGCGAGGCGACGGCTGGTGAACGTCTGACCTATCGGGCGCCCGGTTTGCCGATCCGTACGTATTACTACACCCTGGTCCCGTTTCGCTGCGACGGACAGGTCGACAATGTCATGCTGCTGATGGAAGACATCACCGACATGGTGCGGCTGAGCGAAGAGGCCCGTAAGGCGGAGCGACACTTGGCCAGCGTGATCGAAAGCGCCAGCGACATCGTGCTGTCCATGCGTCCGTCAGGCGAGATTCTGACCTGGAACACGGCGGCCGTTCACGTGGTCGGCCTCGAAGAATACAAGGTCCGCGACCGCTCTCTGTGCGATCTGTGCGTGGAGCCCCAGCGTCTGATCCTGGCTCAAGTGCTGGAGCGGGTCCGTGTTCGGGGACTGACGGAACGCGTGGAATTGGAACTCGCCAGCCGCGACGGCCGCGAAATCCCGATTTCCTGGGTGTTCTCCGCGATGCGTGATGCGGACGGGCACGTGGTGGGCCTGGTCGCCGTGGGCCGGGACCTGACGGAACGCCGCAAGTTCGAGGCCCAGTTGCAGCAGAACGAAAAGCTGGCCGCCCTGGGCGTGATGGCCGGCGGCATCGCCCACGAACTTCGCAATCCGTTGGCGGTCGTCTCTTCCGCCGCCCAGTTGTTGATCGAGAAACCAGCGTTGCCTCAGGAAGTGGCGACCACTTGTGTGGAGAAGATCTTCAACGGTGCCCAGCGGATGGCCGGGATCATCGAAAACCTGCTCAGCTTTGCCCGCCCCGCCGACAAAGGCCGTAAGACGAACCTGAATCTGGTGCCCGTGATCCGGGAGGCGGTCACCCTGGTGGGCCTGCAACCCGATTTCGCCAAGATCGATCTGCAAACCAAATACCCGGATGCGCCGGTCTCCGTGCACGGCAACGCTTGTTTGCTGCAGCAACTGGTCACGAACCTGGTCCTGAACGCGCTCCATGCCACGTCCGAGCAGACCGGACGCGTTGCGGTCATCATCGAAAAGACATCCTCCCAAGCGCTGCTCTACGTGTCCGATACGGGTTGCGGAATTCCCCTCGCCCATCTGAAGAAGGTGTTCGATCCGTTCTTCACCGCCATGCCGCAAGGCCGGGGGACCGGGCTGGGGCTGTCGATCTGTCACAGCATTGTTCAGCAACACGAAGGGAAGATCGAGATCGCCAGCCGAGAAGGCCAGGGGACGACGGTCAAGGTCGCACTCCCGTTGGTGAAGGAGGCGAAGAGGTGAGCGTTTGCGATTCCAGGGCGCGCCCCGTCCGCTTCCAAGCTTCGCGGGGCAACCGCAAAGATCCGACGGATCCGACCGATCCGACCGATCCGTCGGATCTTTCGGTTCCGCTTGTGGCGGCGCGTCCGGTGGGAAGCGGATACCTCCCGGTGGTATCCGGACGCCGCGCGGCGGGGACTCGGCGGCTTCCCGCGACGGCCTGCCCGTTGAGCCGAAAATACGCAAGGCCATAGCTCCTAGGACTTTGGAGCAGGGCGCACAAAAATGCTCGACCAGCTGGCACAGCTTTCGCATTAAGGGCGGACGACCTCGCGAGAAAACCCTGGGGTGTTCCCAGGCACCCGCCGATGCGGGAACCGTGCGAGGATGTGTTTCCCTATTCAGCGAAGGAGAGTGCACGATGGCCAAGGTTATGAAATCTACGGACAGTTCCAGTCTGGCGGAAGTGGTCGACCGCATCCTGGACAAAGGGATCGTGATCGACGCGTGGGTCAAGGTGTCCTTGGTGGGCATCGAGCTGTTGTCAATCGAAGCTCGCGTGGTCATCGCGTCCGTCGAGACCTACTTGAAGTACGCCGAAGCGATTGGCTTGACGGCCACCGCGGCGGCCCCGGCCTGATAACGGGTGGACAGAACCGAGACGTGACGTCGATGGCAAGGTGTTCTCCCAGGGGTGCCTTGCCATCGTCGGTTGAAGGGCTTACGCGACGGGACGAAAAAAAGTAACCCGACGCGTCAGCGAGGAGTCGGCGTACTAGGCGGCCACCCGGATTTGGCGTAAGCTGCAGAGGCGCGCAATCGAAAACGAGTATCCAGGAACCAAAAGGGAAACACGATGACCGGAGTGCCTGAGGAATTGACCGTCTTGTCACTGCGGCGTAAGCCGGATTTCGTCGAGACCGCTTATGTGAATAGTCTCTGCGAGCGAGCGATGTTTTACGCCAAAGCCGGCTATCCCGTACACTTCAGCGGCCCCGCGGGCACGGGCAAAACTACCCTGGCCATGCACGTCGCCTCGCAATTGGGCCGTCCGGTGGTCCTGATTCACGGCGATGACGAGTTCGGCAGCTCCGACCTGATCGGCGGGCAACTGGGCTATCGGGCCTCGCGGGTGGTGGACAACTTCATCCATTCCGTGGTGAAGACCGAAGAGAATGTCTCCAAGGTCTGGATGGACAACCGGGTCACCACGGCCTGCAAGTTCGGTTTGACGCTGATCTACGACGAGTTCAACCGCTCGCGGCCCGAAGCCAACAACGTCCTGTTGGGGATTCTCGAAGAACGTCTGCTGGAGATGCCGACCAGCCGAAGCGGCGACGGCTACCTCCAAGTGCATCCGGAGTTCCACTCGATCTTCACCAGCAATCCGGAGGAATACGCGGGGGTTCATAAGACTCAGGACGCCTTGATGGACCGGATGATCACGATCAAGTTGGGCCATTACGATCGCGAGACCGAAGCGGGCATCACCGCGGCCAAGTCGAATCTGCCGCTGGAGGATGCCAGTCGGATCGTGGAATTGGTGCGAGGTTTTCGGACGATGGGGGTCCATAACTTTCGCCCGACGATCCGCGCGTGTATCATGATCGCTCGGATCACGGCCTTGCGGCAGGCCCGGGCCCGAGCCGATGACCTGGTCTTCCGGGAAGTCTGCCGGGATGTGCTCTGCTGTGATACCATCAAGATCACGCACGATGGGGAATCGGTCGGCGAAGATCGGCTGGAGCAGCTGATCGAGCAGGCCTGCGGGGTGGATGTCCCGCTGTCGGCCGAGACGGACTTGCCGCTGATTCAGACTTCTACTGACGAACTTGGACAAGGGGTAAAGCATCATGCCCGGCGGAAGAAAAAGTCTCCGTAGTGTTAAGACCATGGGCTCGCTGGTGGACGGGCGGCGGTCGCGTACCACGTCCGGTGCCTTGTTGGAACTGTCGGGCTTGGCGTGTGAAAAGGACCGCTTGAACAAGGAACTGACCGCTGCGGCCCATCGGCAGGCGGACATTGTGGTGCGGCTGCAAGACATTGCCGCCAAGGAAGAGCGACTGCGGGCCTTCGTCAAGGACCCCGAGATGATCGCCAAAGTCTGCCCCACGGTAGTACCCCCGGGGGCCGCCCGGCGCGTGAATCGCAAGGAGATTAGTTACTGACGCGGCACGAAACAAGGCGAGCGGAGGGGCGTCAGCCCCTCTGCTGTGAACATCTTTGCATCGTCCAAAATCCGTAAAACGCTCTGGTTACGAGGCTCTGCCTCGTAACCCACGGGACGCGAGGCTCCGCCTCGCAAGCAGGCCGGCGGAGCCGGCAAGGCAGTGCGTTCCCAGGCAGAGCCTGGGAACGAGGGAACCCAAGAGGACCGGCACAGGAGACACAACCGATCATGTCTGCGAAAGGCTCAGCGAAACCGGCCACGTCCAGCAAGGAATCGGGTCGGTACTTGTATGCGGTGATCGAGACCACCAAGGCTGTCGACTTGGGACCCGTCGGAATCGACGGTGGGGTGGTCTACGCCGTCAACGACGGCCGGATCGCCGCGGTAGTCAGCGACTTGCCCAACGAGAAACTTCGTCCGGAGCGGCGCCGACTGGCGGCGCACCACGACGTGCTCAAGCGGCTGATGGCAACGGAGACGGTCTTGCCGATGGTTTTCGGCATCATCGCCGGTGGTCCGGAGGCCATCCGCCGGATCTTGAAAAAGAACCAGGAAGCCTTTGTGGAACAACTCGAACGTTTTGCCGGCAAGGTCGAAATGGGCCTGCGCGTCTGCTGGGATGTGCCCAACATCTTCGAGTTCTTCGTGAACAACCATCTCGACTTGCGCCAGTTTCGCGACCGGATTTACCGCGCTGGGCGGGAGCCGTCCCACGAAGAGAAAATCGAGTTGGGACGGACTTTTGACCAGGCGCTGAGGCAGGACCGCGAAGATTATACGGAAAAAGTGCTGGGTGTGCTCGATCCGCTGTGCGCAGAGATCAAAGAAAACAAGCCTCGCAACGAACGTGAAGTGATGAACTTGGCGTGTCTCATCGGTCGCGGCCCGCAGAAGGAGTTCGAGCAGGCGGTCTTCGCGGCGGCCAAGTTCTTCGATCATCACTATGCCTTCGACTTCACCGGGCCATGGCCGCCCCATAACTTTGTCGACATAACTCTAGAGACGTGACGCGGGTCTGCCCGCACCCAAGTAGGTCAGGCTTTCCAGCCTGATAAAAACCGAGCGTCACCCTGGAAAGGCTGACCTACAACTTGTGACCCAGGAGACACAGCCCCGATGTTCCTCATCGATGACCTGTTGATGATGCCTGCCCGCGGTATCATGGCTGCGTTTCGCGAAATTCATAACGCCGTCCAGCAGGACTCCGCTAACGAATCGGAATCCATTCGCACCGAACTGAGCGAACTGTACATGCGGCTGGAAACCAAGCAATTGAGCGAGGCTGAGTTCGAGCAACGCGAGAAGGAACTGCTGGATCGCCTGGACGAGATCGAGAAAGGCGCCGCCGAGGCGGCGGTCGGTATTGGCGGCGGCGGTACCGACGAGGAAGATTTCGACGAGGAGGGTGAAGCGGACGAGGACGCCTCCGAGGATGAATACTTCGATGGGGACGAGGATGACGCCGAGGATGAACTTGAGGATGACGCCGCGGGAGAGGATGACGACGAACTAGACGACGAGGAAGACGAGGACGTGGAGTAAGACGGCCGACGCGGCCGAGTTGGCTAGTAGCGTCGGTGGCCCTTTCACGCGTCTCTTGTTCCCACGCTCCGCGTGGGAACGCAAGTCTTTCGATGCTCCGCGTCGTCTGCCCAGGGATGACGAGCGTCCGAGGTTCTTCGCCCCGATAGGGGCAGCCACATAGCAGCCCAGGGCAGAGCGGAGCGGCGCCAGCCGCGTAGCGCCGCCCTGGGTTATTAGAATATCAAGAACGCCAGCCCTGAAGGGGCGAAACAAGCCAGTGCAGCACAACCGCGCCACAATCCTTAGTCAAGAACTACAGCCATCTTGTTTGAAGACGAATCGAACCGTGTAGGACGACCGATTTGTTTCGCCCTTTCAGGGCTACCGGGATGAATCGATACCGTACCCAGGGCGGCGCTCCGCGGCTGTCGCTGCTACGCTCTGCCCTGGGCTGATTTGTTAATGCCCCTTTGGGGCGGAAGAATTATGTATCGCGACGAGGGCATTGCCCTGGGCTGATTTGTTGAGCCCTTTCGCGGCAAAGACTTGGACAGGTCGTTTCAGACATTTGCAGAGGTCAGAACCATTGTGGCCGCGAACAGACCTGCATTCCTGGAGGACGGCGCGCTGAGTTTGCTGCTCTTCGGCGGCAAGGGTGGCGTAGGCAAGACTACGTGCGCGGTGGCTACGGCATTACATCTAGCGGGACGATTTCCTGACCGCACCTTCCTGCTCGCCTCGTCGGACCCGGCTCACTCGCTCAACGACAGCCTCGCGGGCTCCCTGTTGCCAGCCAATCTCCAGGTTCGGGAAATCGACTTTCGCCAGAGTCTGGAGGAATTCAAGCAGGCGCATACCCAGCACTTCCGTCAGGTGGCCCTGCGGGGAACCTTCTTGGACGAGCAGGACGTCACCAAGTTCTTGGACCTCTCGACGCCCGGTTTTGACGAACTGATGGCCTTTCTAGAGATCGCCAAGCTCTGGCAGGAGCGGTCCTATTCCTGCCTGGTGATCGACACGGCACCCACCGGCCACACGCTCCGATTGCTCGAATTGCCCGAGCTGATGCGGACTTGGATCGGGGTCTTCGATGCCATGCTGGCCAAGCATCATTACCTCACGCAACTCTATGGAAAGTCCGATCGCCAGGACGACACCGACGTGTTTCTGGAAGAGTTGCAAGCGTCGGTAGACGGACTCGCTTCCCTGTTGAGCGATCCTGTCCATTGCCGCTTTATCCCGGTCATGCTGGCCGAGACGATGAGCCTGAACGAAACGCAGCGGCTCGTCACCCGGTTGCAAGAGCTCAAGATCACCGTCACCGACCTGCTGGTCAACCGGTTGTACCCGGCCCAGTCCGACTGCCCGGTCTGCCGGGAAGCAGGACGCCGGCAGCAACGGGAGTTGCGTCGGACCGTCGCCCAGTTTGCCGGCCTGTCCGTCTGGGGCCTGCCCCTGTACGGCGGTGAGGTGCGAGGCGCCGAGCAGCTGACACGATTCTGGGATGGCATCGACCTTGTCCTTGATCCGCCAGCACCGTCGGCGGAACAGATCCGTCTGTCGCTGCGGGTGGAGCCGAGCGCTCCGCTTCCGGACGCCGGCGTGCGTTTCTTGCTGTTTGCGGGCAAAGGCGGGGTGGGCAAGACGACCCTGGCCTGCGCTTCCGCTCTGCAGTTGGCCCAAGTGAACCCCGACCAGCGGGTACTGCTATTCTCCACCGACCCGGCCCACTCCCTGGCCGACTGCCTGGACATGGCCATCGGTCCCCGGGAAGTGCCCTTGGCCCCCCGGTTGTCGGCCATGGAGATTGACGCCGAGGCGGAGTTCGAGAAGTTGAAGGAACGTTACCTACAAGAGGTGGAGAAGTTCTTCGGCTCGCTGTTGAGCTTAGCCGGTATCGATTTGGAGTTCGACCATGAGGTCGTGGAGCGGATCCTGGACCTGTCTCCGCCCGGCCTGGATGAAGTCATGGCCTTGCTTCGCGCCGTCGAGTTGTTGGACGCGAAGAAATATGACATATTCGTGCTCGACACGGCGCCGACCGGGCATTTGATTCGGCTCCTGGAGACGCCGGAGTTGATTGACGACTGGCTGAAGGCTGTTTTCGGGTTGTTCCTCAAGTATCGGAACATCTTTCGGCTGCCGAAGATCGTGGACTATCTGATCGGACTCTCCAAGCAACTGAAGTTATTGCGGAGCCTGCTCTGTGATCCGCAGCAGGCGCAGCTGTTCGCCGTCAGCATCCTGACAGAAATGGCCTTCGCGGAGACCTGCGACCTGCTGGCCGCGTGCCAGGCCGTCAACGTCCACGTGCCGACGGTCTTCCTGAACCTGGCCACTCCCCCGGGAGCGTGTCCGTTATGTAGTGGCGTGGCCGCATCCGAGGCGGAAGTGCGGAGTCGCTTTGCCAAGACGTTTGGGGGCGTTCCCCAATCCGTCGTGTATCGCTGCGGTGAGCCCCGAGGCCTCGATCGTCTGGCCGAACTCGGCCAAATGCTGTATGCACCCCGATGCTGAAATTTGTCCGAGATCTACATCGTGGTGCTCGTAGAGCGGACTTCAGTCCGCTCAAAGTAGAGCGGATTTCAATCCGCTCAAACGGAAACCATTCCGTTTTAGAGAGTTTGCCTTAGACACGTTTTGACTATCCCTTGAACTGGAGAGAACTATGAACGCTGTTGACGACGAAGTTGAAGAATCCCGGATCGACCTACCCCCGTTGCGCGCTGCAGCGGAATCCACGAAGTGTCCGTGCCCTTCGCCCTCGCGGGTTCTGAGTCGTCTGCTCCGGATGGCCGATGGCTATCGCCGTAGCGGATCACCGAAACAGGCCATCGAGATTTACTTTGAGTTGGCCGACAGGAATGCCGAGACGCCGGAAGGACAAACGGCGTGCGAACGTCTGATGGAGATTGCCGAAGAATACGAACAGCAGGGCCTGGCGCGCCAGGCCCGCGGCATCTACGAACGCCTGCTGTGAGCAGAAAGGCTAGCCGATGTCTGGGAGCGTGGTGCGGATGTCTGACGTCGAAGAGCACATCTCGTTGTGCGAGACGCTGGATCGGGTCCTGAACAAGGGCGTCGTGATTGCGGGCGAG